>CAYVOX010000021.1:0-9419 GCA_964453035.1 uncultured Anaerolineaceae bacterium | reverse complement strand
ACTTGCGCACCAGCGGCAGCGCGGCAAACGCCAGTGCGCGCACCACCACCGCCCCCGAAACGCTCCCCGCGTAGATTTCATCCCCGCTGTAGACCGCGGTGAGCGCGTGTTCCCCCACGGAAAGCCCGCTCACCTCATACACCGCCACCCCATCGCTGAGCGCGCTTTCCCCCAGCAGCGTGGTCCCATCCCGGAACACCACGCTGCCGGTGGGCGTGCCCCCGCCTGTCACCACCCGCGCGGTCAGCTTCCACACCTGCAGCAACCCCAGCACGCGCGCCTCCGTGCTTAATTCCGTGATCGTGATGGCCGAACCGATAGCGGTTGCCGCCGCCTGGCTGTTATTCTCGGGGAATGGGTCAAACTCGCCGCCGGTCACGCTCGCCGTATTGAGGATTTGCTCCCCCGCCGCTCCCGATACAACCTTCACCACCAGGCTAAATCCCGCCGGGCTGCCCGTGCCCAGCGCCGCCGTTGAGCACACCACTTCCCCCGCCGCCCCCACCGCTGGCGTCAGGCAGGACCAGCCCGCCGGGGCGGTCAGCGCTGAGAACACCGTCTGGGAAGGCAGCATGTCGCGCAGCGTCACCTCCGTGGCGCCGGAGGGTCCGCCGTTGCTCACCGTGAGGGTATAGGTCAGGTGCGCGTTCACTAGCACCGGGTCGGGGCTGTCCGCCACGGAAATAGAGAGGTCAGCGGCAACTACTGCATCGTCGTTGAGGATGGTGCCGGTGCCCTGTCCATCCGTCACCACCGCCCCCGCCACGTTGCTCACATTCACCAGGAAGGTTTCATCCAATTCAAACTTCACATCCCCGTTCACGCTCACCGCAAAGCTCGCCGTTGACGCGCCCGCCGGGATCGTCTGCCCGGTCAGCGAAAGCGCCAGGTAGTCATAATCGGCGCTGGTGGCGGTGTGGTCGGCGGTGGCGATGTCAAAGGTCACCCCGCCCACCCCCGCCGGGGCCGAAAGGCTGACGATGAAGGTAAAAAGCGTGCTGCCGCTCTGCCCTTCCGCTGCGGAAACGTTATTGATGGTCAATTCCGGCAGCGAAAGCGCCCGCCCCGGCACAACCCCCAATGCCAGCGCAGCCGCCAGGGCCAGGCAAGCCCCGCAGCGTCGAAGTAAAGCCATCCAGCGCATTATTCCTCCCGGGTGAACAGACCGTTCGAGGGTTAACCGTTGCAATAATTATCCGGCGGCGCAGGGCACGCGTCAAGCCGCCGACGCTCGCCTTTCCGCGCCATCCCGCTCACCGTCAGTTCCCCGCTGCGCCACATCCCCTCATTCCAGCAGCGGAGACATCTTCGCCTCCAGCGCCTCCGCCGTGAAGATGCCCACATGCACCGCCTTGACTTTTCCATCCTTGCCAATCAAAATCGAGGTCGGAAAGCTGTTGATCCCCATCTTCTTCAGCAACGTCGAGCCCGGGTCCAGCAGCACCGGGAACGCCAGCCCGTTCTGGTTGGCAAAGGATGCCGCCAGCTGCTGCGACTCTCCCGCGTTGACCGCCAGCAGCGCAAACCCATCCCCGCTGTGAGCCTGGTAATAGGCATTCAGCAGCGGCATTTCCGCTTTGCAGGGCGGGCACCACGTGGCCCAGGCGTTAATCAGCACCGCTTTGCCCTTGAAATCACCCAGCTTCACCGTTCTTCCATTGATGTCCTGCAGCGAAAAATCCCCCAGCGCCGCGCCAATCCGCACCGGGCCAACTGCCTGCGCCTGCGCCGGATTCAACGCCGAGATGACCGCCACCGCCAGAATCACCACCCCCAGCCCGATCACCACCAATCCACCCAGGCGCTGCCCGCTGCCCTCCTGCTTTTTCGTTTGCTTCATCTCATCCACCTCAACTCCAATGTTGATTGATTTAATAAAGATGATTCTCTCACAAAAAGGTTACACCCGATCAAAAATCACCAAAAAAGTGGTGAATACCATCCTTGCCCGTTATCGTACGGGTAAGGTCTCCCCGCCCCGATGAACTGTAGGAAAAGAAAGTTTCTTTCCGCACAGCCCGTAGAGGTCACAGAGGAATGAAAGAAACAGGAAATCAGGATTTTCAGGATGGGCAGGATAATTTCTAAGAAAATCCATTTAGCCGAAATCCTGTCTATGGTATGTTACTCACAGCAGACCGTGAGTGCCTTCCTCCCCCTCACCTGTGTTTATCACCACCCCTCTCGCCCAGTAACTGCCGAACATGCTCCGCCACTTGCGCCGTTCCATCCATCATTAGGCGCTCCATCCCCCCCAGGCGCTCAGACACGGCATCCGCCAGCTCCGGGCGCACCACCACCACCCCCAACCGATAAGCGCCGCGCTCCAGCACCTCCAGCCCCTTCACCCAACCATCCCCCAGCGTCAATTCCAGCGGGCCAAGCTCGTCAATCACCAGCAGTTCGCAGTTCAGACTGGCTTCCAGCACGCGGTTGCCCCACGCCAGCGTCTGCCGGTCAAAGAACCAGTCGCCAAAAGCCAGGTCACACTCCGAAGCGCGCGCCAGGTTTGCAAGCCGCCGCCGCTCGCCGCTCCTCACCGCCAGCGCGTCAATAGCCACCCGCTTGCCGCCCTCGAACACCCCCGGCGAAAGCACGCCCCCCGCATCCCACCCGGCGGCGCGTGCCGCCTGCACCAGCGCCAGGCAAAAGCTGGTCTTGCCACTCCCGCGCCAGCCGCTCACCAGCCAGCGTTTCACGTCCATAGCACCTGGTTTTTCCCTTCCACCGCCACAATCCGCACCGGCACGCGGTAGATGCGCGTCAGGTTCTCGCCGGTTGCCACCGCACGGGTGGGTCCGCTAACCACCACCCGCCCGCGCTCCATCAACACGGTTTCATCGCTCACCGCCAGCGCCAGGTCAGGGTCGTGCGTGGTCATCAGGATGGTCGCCCCGCCTTCCGCCAGCCCGCGCAGAATTTGCGCCAGGCGCACCTTGTTACTCAAGTCCAGGTGCGAGGTCGGCTCATCCAGCAGCAGCAGGCGAGGTTGCTGCGCCAGCGCCCGCGCCGCCAGCACCAGCTGGCGCTCCCCGCCGCTCAACTTGAGCACGCAGTGCGAGTAAAGATGGGCGATGCCCACCCGCTCCAGCGCCTGGTAAGCGATGCGCTCATCCTCCGCCGAGGGCATGCCCAGCGCTGGTAGGTACGGCGCGCGCCCCAGCAAGACGTACTCCAGCACCGAGTATTCAAACGGAATGTGCTCGCTCTGCGGGATCAGCGCAATCTGCCGCCCCAGCGCCCGGCGGCTGTAGCTTGGCAGCGGCCTGCCGCCCAGCGTGATGCTGCCCGCCCAGGGTTTTAACCAGCCCATCGCCAGGAACAGCAGCGTGGTCTTGCCGGCCCCGTTGGGTCCCAAAATGGAGGTGATGCTGCCCTCCCTGAGGGTCCAATCCAGCTCGCTGAGCACTGCCACCCCACCCGGCTGGTATCCAAAAGTGACCCCGCGAAACGCCACCAGGCTGCCGCTCATCGTTCCACCTTTAAGCCGCGCGAAGCCATCAGCACAATGAAGATGCCCGCTCCCAGCAGCGAGGTTAAAATCCCCAGCGGGATCTCGCCCGCCAGCAAGGTGCGCGCAAGATCGTCGCACAGCATCACAAAAATGCCGCCCAGCAGCATGGAGCCCGGCAGCGCAAAACGCGTGTCTGAGCCAAACAGCCGCCGCGCGATGTGCGGCACAATCAACCCCACCCAGCCGACCATCCCCGCCACCGAAATTGCCGCCGCGGTGGGCAGCACCGCCCCCGCCAGCAGCAGCAGCCGCTCGCGCCTGGGTGCTGCGCCCATCGCAAACGCGGTCTCATCATTTAATGCCAGCAGGTTCAGCCGCCAGCGAAAGATGAACAGCAGCACCAGCCCCGCCAGCCCGGCGGGAAGAATAGATAAGAACTGCGCCCACGTCACACTGGAGAGCCCCCCCAGCAGCCAGAAGGTGATCTCGGGCAATTGCCGCAGCGGATCAGCCACATACTTGAGGATGCCCAGCCCCGCTGAAAAGAGCGCCGAAACCGCAATCCCTGCCAGCACCAGGCGCAGCACCCAGCCCCCATAGCGCATGCGCCGCGCCAGCAGGTACGAAAATCCCAGCCCGGCAAAGGCAAACAGCGCCGAGACGCCCTGCACCAGCAGCGCCGACCCGCCCAAAAACACAATGCACAGCGCCGCCCCAAAAGCCGCCCCCTGCGAAACACCCAGAAAGCCCGGCTCCACCAGCGGATTGGCAAACAGCATCTGGAACACCGTCCCAGCCGCCGAAAGCGATATCCCCAGCAGCAGCGCGGTCAGCAGGCGCGGCAGCCTCAGGTTGAACACCAGCAGCTTCGCCAGCTCATCCCGCGCCACCTGCTCCGGACTGATCAGGCCCGCCGAAGGGTAGCGCCCCAGCAGCAACGAGAGCGCAAACAGGCTTACCAGCGCCAGCCCCAGCCCCACAAAGGCCAGCCGGTGGCGCTGGTTGCGAACAGCCACCTTTTGCAGCGCAACGGCGCTCAAGGCAGATCCCCTCTAAAGGTCGGGCGAATGTTTTTCTCGAAAAAGGCGCTGTCCAACCCGTAAACCGTCTCGTAGAATTGCTTTGCCTGCTGGACGATATCCACTTTGGCGGTTTGCTCCGGGTGCAGGCGCGTTGCCAGCCACGCCAGCCCCAGGATCCAGCGCGTATCGGCCTGGTCCCAGCTGAACACATCCCCGGCGAAGGCGTAGAGGTGCCCCGCCTTGACCGCGCGCAGCGCCTGCCACTGCGGGTTGGCTTTAAGCTCCGCTGTGACCCCCGATGGGCTCTTGTTGTAGGTGATAATGAAGATGCGGTCGGCATCCCACGCGGCAATTTGCTCCAGCGAGACCTTCGTCCAGCCGCTGCCCGGGTTTGCCGAGTTCCACGCCGGTTCGCCGCCCGCCAGTTCCACCATGCGCGTCTGGATCCAGCTCATCGGCGGTACGTTGAAGGCCACCGCCCCGTCCTTGTCGCTGTAATACAGCATCAGCACGCGCGGTGTGCTGCTGGCGCCCTTCACCACCGCCTGGATTTCAGCCACCTTGCTCTGGTAATAAGCCGCCAGTTGCTTTGCGCGCGCCTCGTTCTGCAACACCTTGCCCAGGATGGCAATATCGCGCTGGTATTGTTCCGGCGTCTCAAAATCCACGTACACCACCGGGATTTTTAAAACTTCCAGAGGCTTGCCCACCGTCTCCGCCAGGTAGCTCTTTAAAATCACCAGGTCCGGCTGGACGGCGGCAATCTGCTCAGCGCTGGCATCCTGCTGCAGGGTCATTTTGGCTTTGTAGTTAGGGTCCACCATGGCGATAAAATTACCGGTGCCCTGCCCGGCATCTCCCATGGCGGCGATGCGCTCCGCGACGTTGGGGAACATGTAAACGGCGTCAATAATCATGAACAGCGCCCTGCCGGTGATGACGATGCGGGTGGGCGGTTCTGGCAGCACCACCTGCCGGCCCAGGCTATCCGTGACGGTGATGCCGGCGGGCTCTTTCTGCGCGGGGGTGGCTGCCGCCTGCGGCACGCACGCGCTGACCAGTATCATTAAAATCGCGAGAAGAAATCCAATTCGTTTCATCCTGTTTTTCCTTTCTCGTTTTGATCTTCGTCCCGCAGTTCCTGCAGCCATGCCAGGATAGACCGCACCTGCCGCAGCCGAAAAGAGAGCACCCGCGCCTCAAACCCGCTGCCGGTGGCGGCCTGCCGCTCCAGCGAAGCCAGCCACTCCCGGCAGATTTGCTCCTGGCGCAAAAGCAGTTCACCGCGGCTGCCCGCGTCCAGGTCCTCTCCAAAGTAAACCTTAACCAGAAAATCCTGCCGGAAGTCGCGGGCTGCTTCTACCGGCGTGTTCATCCAGCGCATAAAGGCATCTTCACCCGCTGCGGTGACGCGGTATTCGTTGCGCGGCGGCGTTGCGGAAGCTTCCACGCGGGTGGCGGTCAAATAGCCCATCTGCTCCAGCTTCTCCAGCGCCGCGTAGAGCGCCGCCGGTTTGACCCGCCAGATGAGCCCAATCCCCTGCGGCGCGTTCCACAGGGTGAGCAGTTCATAGCCGTGCGCCGCCCGCCTGCGAAGCAGGCCCAGCAGCACGTATTCCAATCTCATCGGCAGAGCGGCGCGTGGGGACATATCTAAATCACCCTATTCATTTAATGAATAGGGTGATTCTAATCCTTCTTCGATAAACCGTCAATGACCTTTACGCGCGCGGCGCCTCAATCGTCACCAGGCGCACGCCATTTTTGCGAATTTGCCTGAAGCTGGCCCCCTGCCGCACCAGCGGTAGTACCTGCGCCGGGTCCAGCACCTCCGTCCCTGAGAGCACGTTCACCCCGTGCCTGAACAGGACGGGCGAGAGCGGCGTGCTGGGGCCCAGCAGCAGCACTTTAGCCCCCTTGCGGCGCAGCGCAAACACCTGCTCAAAGGTGTGGTTGACCAGCGTTGAAGCCGTGATGGCCAAAATATCCGCCTGCGGGATGATCTCCGGTTCGGCTTCGGCGGGCAGGTCCCCATCTTTGGGGTTCAATTCCAGCACCCACAACTCCTTCACCTGCTCGCGCAGCTTATCCACAAACGGGAAGTGCCCGATCAGCGCCACCTTGCTCTCGCTCCCGTGACGGGCAATGTAATCCTCAGCCGCCAGTTCCACGCTGTTGGCGATGCGCGGCAGCAGCGCGTTGATGGCAGCCAGCCCCACCCCCACCTCGGTATAGCTTCTGGCGTGCACCAGCTGCGCCAGTTCCAGCGCGGAGCGCTCTTCCAGCCGCCCGGCTGCCTCAACCGAGGGCTTGCGGGCGTGTTCATAATCGGGATTAACCTGCGAAGCCGCCAGCCCGCAGCGCACTTCGCCGCCAAGCTCCACGCACACCGCCGTCCAGAACAGGCCGATGGTCACATTAACCACCTGCCCTTGCGGCAAAGCAGCGATTAAATCATCATAAATGCTCATGCGTTGTTTTTCCTTTGTATCCGGGCAGTTCAGGCTCACACCCCGAACAACGCCGATAAGATAAACACAAACAGCGAGCCCAGGATGATGCCAACCGCGGTGTAGTGCTCGTGCCCGTACTCGCGCGCGGTGGGGATGAGCTCATCCAGCGTGATGAACACCATCACCCCGCCCGCGAAGGCCAGCGCGCCCGGCAGCAGGCTCTGAAAGGTCACCAAAAACAGGCTTGCCAGCAGCGCCCCCACCGGCTCCGCCAGCCCGGAGGCAAACGCCACCTTGAGCGCATCCCAGCGGCACACCCCCCCCTTGCACAACGGCAGCGCGGTCGCAATCCCCTCGGGGATGTTGTGCAGCAAAATAGCCACCGCGATGAACACCCCAAACTGCGGGTTGTGCAAATAACCCGCGCCCACGGCAATGCCTTCCGGCAGGTTGTGCAGCGTGATGCCCACCGCCAGCAGCAGCCCGGTGTTGATCAGCTTGCGGTCCATCACCGCTGCGCCGCGCCGCATCCTTCCAAAGCCGTGCCTGCCACGGTGGTGCAATTCCACAGGCGGCGCCTCACCGGCTCCGCGCACTTCTTTTTCTCCAAAGCGGATATGCGGGGCGGAGGCATCCAGCACAAACATAAAAATGGCGCCCACTCCAAAACCAATCGTCGCCACCCACGGCCCGGCCAGTTCCCAGGCCTGGTTGACCAGTTCCAGAAACGCCAGGCTAATCATCACCCCCGCGGTGATGCCCATCAGCAGCCCGTAGGAGCGCCTGCCAGGCCGGCGAATGACGGCAATCAGGCCGCCCAGGCCAGTTCCCAGGCTGGCCATCAGGCTGAGCAGAACGATATTGAGCAGAGGAGAGATTCCTTCAAACATTGTGCTGTCTTTCGTGAAATTTTCAGGACTCCCCGCCAAAATGAGCGGTGCAATATTGTACCATCCTTTGTCTAGGGGGTCGGGTTGCCCCGCTCAACGGGAGAAAACCGCTCCGGCCAGGTGGTTCTGCCGTCGGAGATGACGCCCTCAAAGCGCGCCTCGGCCAGGTCAGCACCGGTCAGGTCGGCGCCGCTCAGGTCAGTCTGCTCAAAGAACACGCCCTGCAGGCAGGCATCGCGCAGGTTGGCATCCTGCAAATTGGCGCCTTCCAACTCCGCATGGCACAGGTTAGCCTTTTCCAGGTTGGCGCCCTCCAAAATGGCGCGCTTGAAGTTGGCCCTCTGCAGGTTGGCGCCCTGCAGGTTGGCGCCCCACAGCAGCGCGCGCTTGAGGGCAGCCCCCTCCAGGTCGGCCTGCGCCAGGTTGGCGTTGGCCAGGTTCACCCCGAACAGGTCAATGCCTTTTAAAACCGCTCGCGCGCCGCCCGCCTCGCCCCGCAGCCACATTCCGTGCAGTTCGATCAGCTTTTGCAGGTCTTCATAGGTCACTTTCATGGTCATTCACCTTTAAGGGATTCGTTGCCAATGCGCACGCCCAGCCTGGGCAGCACCACGCGGTGAACCAGCAGCACCGCCAGGGTCGCCAGGAACGCAATGCCAAAAATCAGCAGCGAACTTGAGAGATTGTTCATCAGCGCTGGTTCCACCAGCATCACAATGGAGAGCGTCAGCATCAACATGCCGCCCACCAGCTTGAGCACCCGCCCGTGCTTCTCCTCCAGGCGGCTGGCTTTGAGTGAAACCACCGCCGAGAAGAAAATCACCAGCTCATCCAACTGGTAGATGAGCATGTAGAACAGCAGCAACAGCACAAACGCCCCGCCGGTGATGTTTTGCGCGTTAAGCAGGTTCACCCACACCACCGGGAACCCCGCCGTACACGAAAACTCCACCAGCGAAACGCCCGCCGCCAGCACCACCGTAGCTGCCACCAGCCCCCAGAACGACTCGCTGGCGTCCATCACCCTGCGGATGCGCCTGAAAATTCCGGCGCGTTTGTCCTCCGCGATGGTAAAGGAGATGCCCGCCTTGTACCAGAAGTAATCCTTGATGTTCACCAGCGCAAAGAAGAGCGCCACCAGCGCCACCACCACCTGGATCCAGCCCAAAAAGCTGGCCACCCGCAGCACGCTGAACAGCCCGGCGATGAACAGCGCGTAAATAGCCGCGGTCACCGTCAGGAAAATCAACCCGATGAGCAGCACCTTTTTGCGCGACCCCGTGTGCAGGGTGAGTGCCAGCAGAATTGAAAGCACCCACAGCGAACACGGGTTGAACCCGTCCACGAAGGCAATCAGCGCCGTGCTGAGGATGGCGGGCTGGTTTTCCAGGTTCACGCTGCCAATCAGCGGCAGTTCCAGCGATTTCGGCTGGTTAATTGCCCCACCCGGCTGGCTGGTGGGCGCCGCCGTGGCTTTACCCGGCAGCGGGGTGGCAGTTTTAGCCGGCGTTTTGGTGGTCGTGGCCTTGAAGGATACCGGCGGGCGGGTTGGGCTACCCGCGGCAGGCAAGGTTAGCCCTTCGCCCGGGTCAACGCAGCC
>CAYVOX010000020.1:6293-32836 GCA_964453035.1 uncultured Anaerolineaceae bacterium | reverse complement strand
CGCGAAGGCGGCCTGACGGTTGGCGCTGGCGTGATCACCAAGATTCTGGATTAAGCTGAAGGAGCGCGGTCCGAGAGGCCTGCGACGAGAGTGAAGTATGGCATCTAAAAAGAAAGATATCCGCCCTGTGATCACCTTCGCTTGCACCGAGTGCAAGGAGCGGAATTACACCAGTCAGAAAAACCGGCGCAATGACCCCGGCCGTATGGAATTACAGAAGTATTGCCCGCGCTGCCGCAAGCATACGCAGCACCGGGAGACCAAGTAACATCACAGGTTGCCAGGGCGGGTCCTGCCGCCCTCGGCAACTGATGTAGGCCAGTAGCTCAACTGGCAGAGCGCCTGTCTCCAAAACAGGAGGTTGTGGGTTCGATTCCTGCCTGGCCTGCCTGAAAGAGGCAACGCCGTCCCTCGAGGCGGCGTTTTAGCCGTAAAAAAAGGAGCGATGCGTGGCTGATAAAGGTAAAGAAGAAAAAGTTGTAAAGAAACCGAACCGGATCGTGCGCTGGTGGCATGAGACCATCGGTGAGCTGCGCAAGGTGACCTGGCCCACACCGCAGGAAGCCTGGCGTTTGACCAAAATTGTTCTGATCGTGATGGCATCGACCAGCATCGTTCTGGGTCTCCTGGACTGGGTGTTCTCAAAAGTCATCCTCCTGGTCACTGGCTAACACGCAAGTTGTTGAATTAAGAGAGAGAATAGGTTACTGATGGAAGCGAAAGGAAAATTGGGCCGGAAGAAAAAGACCGACGTGGATCTGGCGGAACAGCAGGATAAGCTGTCTTCGGCGGGCCGCGCTGCGTCTCATGACTCCAGTTCGGCTGCTTCCGCTAACCCTGAGTTGGAACTACCCCTCGATGGGGCTAGCGATCAGCGCTCGTGGTATGTGATTCACTGCTATTCGGGTTATGAAGGCAAAGTGCGCCATAACCTGGAGCAGCGCATTGAAACCATGGGCATGAAAGACAAGATTTTCGATGTAGTCATTCCAACCCAGGAAGAAATCGAAGTCAAGGACGGCAAGCGCCGCGTGGTAGAACGCCATGTATTCCCCGGCTATGTGCTGGTGAACATGGTGCTCACGGAAGAATCCTGGTACGTGGTGCGCAACACGCCCGGCGTGACCGGCTTTGTGGGCATGGGCAACCAACCCACCGCCCTGCGCCCGGATGAGGTTTCTTCCATCCTTAAGCGCATGGAAGCGGAAGCCCCGCACGTCAAGGTCACTTTCAAAGTGGGCGAGCGCGTGCGCATTGTTGACGGTCCCTTCAATGACTTCCGCGGCTCCGTCGCCGAAATTGATATGGAGCGCTCCAAGGTGCGCGTGATGGTCAACTTCTTTGGCCGAGAGACCCCCGTGGAGCTGGACTTTTTACAGGTCGAAAGAGCGTGAGTTTTCGCCCACCAGGGCGTTAGACGGTGGGAGGGTGCTCCCCAAATCACCCGCTATCACCACGAAGGAGAAAAGCTGTGGCAAAGAAACTAAAAGCTGTTGTGCGTTTACAATTGAATGCCGGTAAAGCAAACCCGGCGCCCCCCGTTGGCCCCGCTCTGGCCGGGCACGGGATCAACATTATGGCCTTCTGCAAGGAATACAACGCTCGCACCTCAACGCGTGTTGGCGAAGTGCTCCCGGCAGAAATTTCCATCTATACAGATGGATCGTTCTCTTTCATCCTCAAATCCTCGCCTACTGCTGTGCTGCTCAAAAAGGCCGCCGGCATCGAGAAGGGCTCGGCTGTTCCCAACCGCGAAAAGGTTGGCAAAGTGACCCGCGCCCAGGTTCGCGAAATCGCGGAAATTAAGATGAAAGATACCAACGCGGTGGAAATTGAAGACGCCATCCGCCAGGTTGAAGGCACCGCCCGCAACATGGGCATAACGATTACTGACTAATCGCGCGTGGGAGGGTTTCTTCTGAAGCCCGTTTGCACCACTAAGGAGTAAGAATGGCTAAACACGGAAAGAAATACATGGCTGCGCTGGAAAAAGTGAACCTGGCGCAGAGTTACGATCCCCGCCAGGCGCTCACCCTGGTTAAGGAAACCTCCTATACCAAATTTGACGCCACGGTGGAAGTCCATCTCCGTATGGGTTTGGACCCACGCCAGGCTGACCAGATGATTCGCGATGTGGTTGTGCTGCCCCACGGCCTCGGCAAGACGGTGCGCGTTCTGGTTTTTGCCCAGGGTGATGGCAGCACCAAAGCCCAGGAAGCTGGCGCCGACTTCGTGGCCGATAGCGATGAATGGATCGCCAAGATCCAGGGTGGTTGGACGGATTTTGATGTGGCCATCGCCACCCCCGATATGATGGCCAAAGCTGGCCGCCTGGGTCGCGTCCTCGGTCCCCGCGGGTTGATGCCTAACCCCAAGGCTGGCACGGTTGTCCCCGCTGAAGATCTGCCGCGCGTCATCCGCGAAGCCAAGGCCGGGCGCGTTGAGTTCCGCCTGGATAAAACCGCCAATGTGCACGTCCCCATCGGCAAGGTCAGCTTCCCGGTAGAACAACTCTACGCGAACCTGTCTGCCTTCATGGACGCCATCAAAAAGGCGCGCCCCGCGGCTGCCAAGGGTATCTACATCCGCCACATGACCGTCACTTCAACCATGGGGATTGGGCTGAAGGTGGATCCCAACCTGGCGCAAGCGATGGAGAGCGCCGAGTAATTTTGTAGTATAATACGCACGTCTACCGTAGAAGCCGGTGCCTTTCGAGGCTTAATATCCTGCCGAGGTGGAGACTCTTCTGACCAAACCCTGACCTGTTCAAACAGGTCCAGAAAGTCTTTGCCAGGCAACCACCCGGCAAAGACTTTTTTTGTGTGTACCTGGGAGAATATCCCGTCATCTGATAAAAGGAAGGAGGTGAATTTTTAGTGGCCTTCACCAAGAAAGAGAAATCAGAAATTTTAGCGAACTATGAATCATGGCTTAAGAACAGCCAGGCTGTCTTTGTGCTGGAATATACCAAATTGACCATGAAGGATGTCGATACTCTGCGCGCTAAAGTGCGCGACGCCGGCGGTCAGCTGCACGTCGTCAAGAATACCCTGATGGGTATTGCCCTCAAAAACGCCGGTATCCAATCCAAGACCCTGCAGGGCACCTGCCTGTGCGGTTTTGCCGTCACCGACGCTCCTGCGCTGGCCAAGGTTTTTGCTGATGCAACCAAAAACAGCGAAACCCTCAAGCTCAAACTCGGCTTTCTTTCAGGGCAAGAGATTACCCCCGCCAGCATCAAATCGTTGGCAGAAATGCCCCCGCTGCCCGTCATGCGCGCCAAGCTCCTCGGACTCATCCAGACTCCCGCCGGTCAGCTCGTTCGCACCCTCGCCGAACCCGCGCGCCAGATGGCCTATGTCGTCAAAGCTTATTCTGAAAAAGACGCAACCCCTACCGCTGCCTGAGCGCGGATTGAGTAAAGGCGGCCTTACCGCCGCCATCTAATAAAAAATATAAAATAATTCGAAAGAAAGAAGGATTTTTGAAATGGCTGATATCGAGAAGTTAGTTGAAGAACTGAGCAAGCTGACCGTTCTGGAAGCTGCCGACCTGGTCAAGAAGCTGGAAGAGAAGTGGGGCGTTTCCGCCGCCGCTCCCGTCGCCGTTGCCGCCGCTGGCGCTGCTCCCGCTGCCGCCGCCGCTGAACCCGTCGAAGAGAAGACCGAGTTTGATGTCGTCATCAAAGACGCTGGCCCCAAGAAGATTGAGACCATCAAAGTCATCCGCCAGCTCACCAGCCTGGGCCTGGTTGAAGCCAAGACGATGGCCGAAACCGCTGGTTCCAAGGTTCTCACGGCTGTGAGCAAGCAGGTTGCTGCCGACGCCAAGAGCAAGCTGGAAGCCGCTGGCGCCGTGGTCGAAGTTGCCTGATTCTAGCAGCTAAAAATAAAAACGAAGAAACTCCCCGCCAAACCCTGACGGGGAGTTTCATTTTCTGATGATGACGTATTGAAAAATCATTTGCGTACCATGTATAATCACATTGCAATTGTGATGATGCCAATCAGGGGGCAATTTGTGAACGCATCGGATTGCCTGAGTTTCAATAGCAGTTATCGTTATCCTGCTCGCATTCACCATAGAATTCATCATTCGGGCTCCTCTCTTTAGTGTTTAAGGAGCAATCTCATGGTGAAGTCAAATAAAGAAATCGTGCTGGAAATGCTCGAGGTTACCATCAACGCCCGGCAGTACGAGCGGGATATTGATTATATTAGCGCCGGATGTGTTATCCATGGTGCGCCGTACGTGGGCGTTGGATTCTTGCCGGATGATACTATGAATGGGAAATTCGTTGTAAAAGTGGTCACACCGGATGGCCCGGCAGATGGAAAACTGCGAGCCGGTGACTTGATTGTTGCGGCCAAGGATGAGCATATTTCCCTGAACACTTATGAGCAATTGCGTGATTATCGCATCGGACCAGGCATCCCGGACACCCCGGTTACTTTCAAAATTATTCGTGATGGCCAGCAACTTGAAGTGGTGATTATCCGAGGTTTGATTCCCGGATATGAACTCATTTTTGACCATGTAAAGGAGTTAAACCGCGAATGGCTCAAAAACACCTGGCCTGACTTGAAGGTTGAGGTGGAACAGGTGGTGGAAAGTGGCGATATGGTTGTTGTTTACGGCATCTATTCGGGCATGAATGTTGATTACAACCGGTTTGCCATCTGGCCTTCCTGTGATATCTACCGCCTGCAGGATGGAAAAATTGTTGACAGCTGGGGTGTTGCAGGTGACTATATGCAAATGTTGCAGTTGGGGTACACTTATAACCTCCCGCCTAAGTAGGCAGGGCTTCTGTCATGCTTAACCAAAAACGCCCCGGAGAGCTGCCGGGGCGTAATTTTGGTATGGGTTGTTTATTGTACGGTGCGCACCTGACGGATGACCATCACCACCTTGCCCATGATGCGCAGGTGGGCGGGGTTATCGATGTAGATGGGTCCCATGGTTGGGTTGGCCGGCTGCAGGCGGACGCGGTCCTTCTCTTTGAAGAAATACTTCAGCGTGGTCTGGTCGCTGTCATCCAACCAGACGGCTACCATTTCACCGTTGCGCGCCTCTTGTGCCTTCTTCATGATGACGATGTCGCCGTCGTTAATCATGGCGTCGATCATTGAGTTCCCGCTGACCTCCAGCGCGAACAACTCCGAGATGCGCTCGCGGGCAGGCAGCAGGCTGCGGGCAATATCCACACTCGATTCGGCGTCGAAGTAGGGCGAGTCGCTCGTGGGCATGGGGATAGGCTCGCTGGCCACAATGCGACCAACAATTGGCAGGCGCAGCATATCATTAACCGCGTTTGCCGCACTGCGCACCACTTCTGTGGCGCGCGTGCCAAGCGAGGGGTACATGGGGCGCAAAACACGCACGCTGCGCGAGACGTGCTCGTCTCGCTCGATAAATTCCATTTGCTGCAGCTGGTTGAGGTAGTAATCAATTAACGAGGTGGATTTGACCCCGATTGCATCGCCAATTTGCCGGATGGAAGGCGAGTAGCCGCTGCGCTCCTGGAAGGAGGTTAGAAACTCCATGATTTTACGATGCCGCTCACTGAGCCCTTCGCTTCGTCTGGCCATAGGATGTTCTCCTTTTCTGATTTATTCGACCATCTGTGCTATTTTCTTCTATATAATAACAGAACATATGTTCGTTGTCAAGCGTTTTTTAACACTCATTCCCAAAATGTCACCACTCGACCCTGCCTGACCAACCCCTACTCGCCCCAACTGCCATCACCTGGCATGTAATCATGTATAATCAAGCCCATCATGCAGCAACTTGCCCTGGAAGCCCAAAACCTGCTTGGACTCAAGCTCAACTCACGGCAGCTTGCCGCCCTTGGGCGATACCAGCAAGAGCTGCTGGCCTGGAACGAACAATTCAACCTGACCGCCATACGCGACCCTGAAACTATTCGCGTCAAGCACTTCCTTGATTCGCTCTCCTGCCTGCTCGTTTTGCGCGACCCCGCGCCTGTTCGCCTGATGGATATTGGCACCGGCGCCGGGTTTCCGGGCATCCCGCTCAAGATTGCGCTGCCTCGCCTGCATCTCATCCTGGTCGAATCGGTTGGCAAAAAGGTCAATTTTCTCAACCATATTGTCAAAACGCTGGCGCTTGAGAACGTTGAGGTGCTGCAGGCGCGCGTGGAGGATGTGGGGCAGAACCCCATCTACCGCGAAAAGCAGGATTGGGTTGTGGCGCGGGCGGTTGCCAACCTGCCCACACTGGTGGAGTACCTGCTGCCACTGGCGCGCATTGGCGGCGCAGTGCTGGCCCAGAAAGGTGAATCCGGCCCGGCGGAGGCGCATGCGGCTGAGCGGCCCATCAAGCTGCTCGGCGGGCACCTGCGCCGCCTGGAGAAGGTGACCCTGCCCGGCGTGGCAGACGAGCGCTACCTGGTTGTGGTTGATAAAGTAGCTGCCACACCACCCGCCTATCCTCGCCGTGTCGGCGTCCCGCTCAAAACACCGCTTAAGTGAGCGCATTCTGGTATAATTCGCGCGATTAACGGTTGAAAATCCCTTATCCATAAAATTGAATAGCCTGTAAAAAAATTATGCTGAATTGCGTTGGAGTGGTATGGCCAAATCCAAAAACTGGTTAAAACGCGGTTGCATTGGCCTGGTTGTGCTGGCATTCATCGGGTTGGTGGGCCTGTATCTGGCGGCTACTGCCTTTCCGCAAATTGGCGCGCAGGGTGCAGATTCCCTCCGCGCCGTCATCGGCGACCAGGCGGTGGCCCGGCTGGAAATGTTCATCTTCCAGGTGCAGGATACCTTTGACCAGGTCAAGTTCAACCTTGGGATGAAGAACGTCTCTTCTCCCTGGCAAACTAGCGGACAGCGCACTTCCGTGGTGAAAGGCACCCCCACCCCAACCCCGCTGCCCACGCTTACCCCCACCATCACCCTCACGCCCACCCCGCGCCCCACCGACCTGCCCACCCTGACCCCCACGCTCAGCCCAACCCCAACGCTCACTCCCACTGCCACCCCGTGGGCTCCGGCAGATGCCAAACCGCTCGGATCGCTGGAGGGTGAAGCCGATTGGCAGCCCTACATCAGCGATCCTGCCGGTCACACGGTGGCTTACCGCACCTTCATCCAGCCCGATCCGCTGCGCCCTTATGCCCTGGTGGCGGCTGTGGCTTTTGACCTTGAGAAGGTGAAGTTCAACTTCATCCTGGGCTTTGAAGAACCCTACGCTGCTGATGCTCCTAAACGCAGCGGGGCCATCCCCGCCGCGGATAACAAGCCCGGCGTGCTGCTGGCTACCTTTAACGGCGCTTTCAAGGCTCAGCATGGCAATTACGGGGCTATGTCTGCGGGGATCACGGTCATCAAGCCCGTTAAAGGCTTTGCAACCGTCGCGATCTATGAAAATGGCGCGGTGAAAATTGGCGAATGGGGCAAGGATTTTGAAAATGCCGACGGCATGCTGGCCTGGCGGCAGAACTGCTCCATGATTGTGGATGATGGGGAAATCAACCCGCTGGTGGATGTGGATTCCGCTTTTCACTGGGGCGCCAACCTCAACGGGGCCACCACCACGTGGCGCTCCGGAATCGGCGTGAGCAAGGATGGACGCACGCTCTACTATTTTGCCGGGCCTAACATGAAGATGCCCGTCCTGGCGCAGGCGATGAAGGCGGTGGGGGTTGAGGAGGGCATGCAGCTCGATATCAACAACTACTGGGTGCATTTTGTTGCCGTACGCAGCGAAAAGGGCAAAATGGTGCCCGAACCGCTCTTCCCGGATGACATGAAAGCGGATGTGGGTCGCTACCTGCAGCCTTACGCCCGCGATTTCTTCTACGTGGCGCTCAAACAACCCTGAGCGCAGCACCCCTGACGCTGAGTTGCTTCTGGCAGGGGAGAGACAAAGCAAACAATGCAGTAACCCTGTAAACAGGCGCGGAGGATGCGCCTGTTTTTGTTCTTACACCATTTAAAAATAAGATAAAAATAGTCCAAATAATGTCAATTATCATTAGGACTATATGTTACAATGCTGATACGCCGAAGGAGCAAGATTGCCTGTCTTTGATAAGCTAACCATTTCTAACCTCGATGACTTTATCTTTGGATCCAGCCCGCACCCGGTGACCCTCAAGAACGGCCTGAGCATTGGCGCCGGGCAGGTCTTCCCTGAACTCAACTTCACCCTGCCGGGTATGTCTATCACTGCCGAGAGCATGCCGGACGTGCGCCGCCAGTACACCCAGATGGTGGAAGAAGCCTGCCAGCGCGCGGTTGAACTGCATACGCCGGGGCTGGTGGTGGAATTTGAGCTGCTGCCCGATCTCACCCTGCAGCCTGAATGGGGGGCTTCCATTACCCGTCTGCTGCGCGATGCGCTTGACCGCTTCCAGCAGAAGTTTGGCCTGCCGGTGGGATTGAGGGTCACGCCCAATGATGTGCGCGAATACATCCGACCTCCACTGCTGCGCCAGGGCGAAATGCTGGAGACGATGCAGCGCAGCCTGGAATTGTGCGCGGCTGCTGGCGCGGATATGCTTTCTATCGAATCCACCGGCGGCAAGGAGGTGCACGATGAGGCTGTTCTGGCTACCGATTTACACCTGGCTGTTTTTGCGCTGGGTATCCTCGCCAGCCGCGATATGGCGTTTCTGTGGGAGCGCATCACGCAGATCTGCGGGCAGGCCGGCGTCATCCCGGCGGGTGATTCAGCCTGCGGATTTGCAAATACCGCCATGGTGCTTGCCGAGCAGCGCTTTATCCCCCGCGTGTGGTCGGCGGTTATCCGCGTCATGAGCGTGGCGCGCTCGCTTATCGCCTTTGAGCAGGGCGCAGTGGGTCCCGGAAAAGACTGCGCCTACGAAGGACCATACATCAAGGCCATCACCGGCTACCCCACCGCCGCCATTGGCGCCGAGGCCGCCATTGGCCTGCTTTCGCCCATCGGCAACATCACCAAAGCCGTTCCCGACCTGTGGAGCAACGATTCCGTCCAGAACGTCAAATTGCTGGGCGGGATGGCCCCCACTGTTTCGCTGGAGCAGCTGGTGTACGCTTCGCGCCTGTTCAATGCTGCTACTGCTCGCGGACGGCAGCATGCCCTGGCCCTACGCGACCTGTTTGTCGAGTCGGATGCCTGGCTCGATCCCCAGGCTTACATCCTGCGACCGGATATTATCCTGCACCTTGCCGGGCAAATTATTGCGGAAACCACCCCCTACCGCCGCACACGGCGTGCTGCCCTGGCGACCCTGGCTTGCCTGCGCCGCGCTCAGGCCACCGGGGACCTTTCCCTCTCGCGGCCGGAAATGCGCTGGCTGGATGCCCTTTCCCGCCAGGCTGACTCGCTGCCTGAAGATGAAGCTGAGTTTGTTGCCAGAACCTCTCCGCGAGTCTCAGCGCAAAAAGTGCGCCTTGAAGAATACGAGCTGGTTTTTGCCTGAACGGCTATTTTCAATCTGCCCGTCTAATTGATTGACACCCACCTGCATCTTGGCTATACTCGCTCGCAGACAACACATCCCGGGAGCGAGCATGTCAGAGAGCATTCAGGGGCTAACCAGCGCGCAGGTTAAAGAACGCCGCGAAAAAGGTCTGGGTAACACTGCCCAAATCCAATCCAGCCGTTCCTACGGCCAGATTTTGCGCGAGAACGTCTTCACATTCATTAACAATGTTCTCTTTGCGCTGGGTATCGCGCTGGTGCTGCTCGGCCAAATCTCCGATGCGCTTGTCTCCGTCGGTGTGATTTTCCTCAACATCATCGTCTCGCTCGTCCAGGAGGTGCGCGCCAAGCGCACCCTGGACCGGATTGCCCTGCTCACCCGTCCTAAAGCGGTGGTGCTGCGTGATGGTAAGACTGCCGAAGTGGACCCCTCCGAACTGGTGGTGGGCGATATCCTTAAAATCTCCGCCGGGGACCAGATTGTGCTGGATGGGCGGCAGGTGAGCGAGGCGCGCATTGAGGTGGATGAATCGCTGCTGAGTGGCGAATCCGACCTGGTTCCCAAGGTGTTGGGCTCCCCGGTGTATTCCGGCAGCTTTTGCGTCAACGGCAGCGCCTTTGTGGAGGTTGAAAAGGTTGGCGCGGAGAGCCTGGCGCAAAAAATCACTGCCGGGGCGCGCGCCTTTCGGCGCATGCTCACCCCCATCCAGCGCGAGACCAACCTGGTCGTACGTATCGTGCTGCTCATCGCCAGTTTTCTGCTGGCCTTGCTGCTGGTGGATACCATTCTCAATGATATTCCCATCGTTGAGAGTGTCAAGATGTCTATCGTTATTGCCGGGCTGGTGCCCAACGGGTTGTTTGTGGCTATCACCATTTCCTACGCGCTGGGGGCTGTGCGCATTGCGGGCAAGGGCGCGCTTGTGCAGCAATCCAACGCGGTGGAATCGCTCAGCAACGTCACCGTGTTGTGCCTGGATAAAACCGGCACCCTCACTGCTAACCGCATCCGCTTTCATGATGTGATTCCCTTCGGGATCACCAGCCAGCGGCTTCGATCCAGGTTGGCTATTTACGCTGCCAGCGGCTCAACTGGCAACCGCACCAGCGAAGCCCTGGCGGAGGCTTTACCCGGAGAACCACTGCCTGTGCTGGATGAAGTGCCGTTTTCTTCCGACCGGAAGTGGAGCGCGCTCAGCTTTGATACCCCCGAACTGCGCGGAACCTACGTGATGGGCGCGCTGGAGATGCTCCAGCCGGTGCTGCAACCCAATGAAGAACTGGCTGAACCGGCAGAATCCTGGAGCGACCAGGGCCTGCGGGTGGTGCTGTTGGCTTACCTGCCGGAGCCTGCGCCCCTGCGCGATTCTACCGGCCAGCCTGTTCTGCCCACGGGACTGGAATCCCTGGGGCTCATCAGCTTCAGCGACGAATTGCGCCCGGAAGCGCGCAAAACCCTCTCCGAATTTGCCGCCGCCGGGGTGGCGCTCAAGATTATCTCGGGGGATAACCCCCATACCGTTGCCTCGCTGGCCCGCCAGGCCGGGCTCAGCCCGCAGCTTAAGGTCATCTCAGGGCTGGAACTGGCGGAGATGCAGCCCGAAGAATTCTCCCGCGCTGCGCAGGAGAACACCATTTTTGGACGCATCACCCCCCAGCAAAAAGAGCAGCTGGTGCTGGCGCTGCGCGGCAGCGGGGAATACGTGGCTATGATTGGCGACGGCGTCAACGACGTGCTTTCGCTCAAGCAGGCTAACCTGGGCATCGCCATGCAATCTGGCAGCCAGGCGGCCCGCGCCGTGGCGGATATAGTTTTGCTCAAGGATTCCTTTGCCGTTTTGCCTTCTGCCGTCCGCGAGGGGCAGCGCATCATCAACGGCATGCAGGATATCCTCAAGCTGTACCTCTCGCGCATTTTTTACCTGATTTTGATGGTAGTGGCGACATCAATTATCGGCGGTTTTCCCTTTTCACCCAAGCACAGCTCGATTGTGGCCCTGATGACGGTGGGCATCCCGGCGATTGCGCTGGCAGCCTGGGCGCGACCCGGGAAGACCCCGCGCGGCAGCTTTATGCGCCGCCTGCTGCATTTTGTGCTGCCGGCGGCTTTGCTGATGATTCTCTTTGGCCTGGGGGTTTACCTGGGCTACCTGGCGCCGGCCCTGCAGCGCTACACCGGCACACATGCGGTGATTGTGCCACAGGAAATCTTCAAAGAGGTTTTTCCCATAGCGCAGACGGCGCTTTCCATCTTCACCATCTTCGCCGGATTGCTGCTGATCATCTTTGTGGAGCCCCCCACGCCATGGTTTGAGGGTGGGGATGTGTGCCGCAAGGACCGCCGCCCGGCGTTCATGGCGCTGGCGATGGCGCTGGGGTTTATTGGCTTCCTGGCGGCTGGTTCGCTCAGCCAGCCGTTCGACTTTATTGACCTGAAATTGGCGGATTACCTGCTCATCGGCGGCGCGGCGCTGCTCATGGGCCTGGCGCTGCGCTTTGCCTGGCGTAAGAAGCTGCTGGACCGCTTCTTCGAAGTCAACCTGCAGGCGTGACCCTGCGCTTAGCCTGCCCGCTTCACCCGGCAGTAGTGGGTCATAGCCTGTTCCATAAAGGCTGCCATGCCCGGGCGGATGGCCTCATACGTGGCGGTGAAAGCCGGGTCTGCCACGTAACCGTGACCGAGGGCTTCAAACACCTCCAGCGAGCAGGGGTAAAAATGGGTGTTAATGGCCTTGAACCAACGGTCAACCCAGCCCTGCGCTTCGGGGCTGGCATAGCCCAGATCCATGGCGCTGGCGAGGCCCATGGTGATCTGGTGGTTTTCCGCAAGGATGGCGTTTTTCTGCTCCCGGGTGTAGCTGCCCCAGCGTTTTGAGCTCTCCTCCACCTGCTGCGAGCCCCAGCGCTGGCGAGCTTCCTGTTCGTAGCGCTTCTGTTGCGCTTCATCAAAACCGGCATAGAAATCTTTGGCGCTCATCTCAACTTCTCCCTGTAGATGTAAAATTGTGCGTTCCACCGTCTCCACCAGCAGCATCAGGCGTTCTGCCCGCTCCAGCAAGGCCTGGCGGTGGCTTTGCAGGGCGGCGACCAGGTCAAACCCCGGTTGGTTGAGGGCTGCGCCGATTTGCTCCAGGCTTAATCCCAATTCGCGGTAGAACAGGATCTGCTGCAGCCTGAGCACGTCTGACCTGCCATAGAGCCGGTAACCGTTTTGACCGTGCGTTTGGGGTTTGAGCAGACCCAGTTCATCGTAATAATGCAGCGCGCGTCGGGTGACTCCGGCAAGCCTGGCGAGCTGGTTGACAGTGTAGGTGGTTTCTGTGCTCATGTCCACCAGTATAAACCCTCACGTTACGTTAATGTCAAGGGGAGAAATGAAAATAGCTCAATAAAAAACTGGCGGTTGGCCGCCAGTTTTTTGAGTCACTTCGTAAATTACTTATCCTGCAGGGCTGCCAGGCCGGGCAGCACCAGGCCTTCCAGCAGTTCCAGCGATGCGCCGCCACCGGTGGAGATATGGGTGATTTTATCGGCCACGCCGGATTTCTTCACGGCTTCCACCGATTCACCGCCGCCAATCACGGAAATGGCGCCGCTTTCGGCTACAGCTTTGGCCACGCCGTAGCTGCCTTCGGCGAACTTGGGGAATTCGAACACGCCCATCGGGCCGTTCCAGACCACCGTACCCGCGCCTTTGAGCGCTTTGGCAAAGGCCGCTACGGACCTGGGACCGATATCGAGAATGCGCCAGCCCTCGGGCACATTGCCAACGGGGGCTTCTTTCCAGGCGGCTTCAGCGTCGAATTTATCCGCCAGGACCACATCCACGGGTAGGTGCAGTTTTTTGCCGCCCAGCGCCAGCAGCTCTTTGGCGGTTTCAATGGCGCTGTCTTCCACCAGGGAATCACCCATGGCCAGGCCCTGGGCTTTGAAGAAGGTGTTGGCCATGCCGCCGCCGATGAGAACCGCATCCGCTTTGGTGAGCAGGTTTTTGATGACGCCGATTTTGTCGCTGATTTTGGCGCCGCCGAGGATGGCAATGAAGGGGCGCCTGGGGTTGGCGACCGCCTCACCCAGGTACTTGATTTCTTTTTCCATCAAAAAGCCCGCCACAGCCGGAAGGTAGCGCGCCACACCCTCCGTTGAGGAATGAGCGCGGTGAGCGGTGCCGAAGGCATCGTTGACGTAGATCTGGGCCAGGGCTGCCATGCCCTTAGCCAGGGCCTGGTCGTTCTTTTCCTCGCCGGGGTAGAAGCGCGTGTTTTCCAGCACCAACACTTCGCCCACCTTCAGCGCTTTAGCGGCGGCTTCGGCTTTGGGGCCAACGCAGTCATCCACAAACGCCACCGGCTTGCCCATCAGGCCAGCCAGGTGCTCGGCGACCGGCTTGAGGCTGAACTCGGCATCCGGGCCGCCCTTGGGCCTGCCCAGGTGCGAGCACAGGATGACCGCGGCGCCGTGCTCCAGCAGGTAGTTGATGGTGGGCAGGGCGGCTTTGATGCGCGTATCGCCCTTGACCTTGCCGGCTTCAACCTTCACGTTGAAGTCCACCCGCACCAGCACCTTCTTACCCTTAACATCAATATCGCGCACAGTTTTCTTGTTGAACATAGTCCCTCTCTTAAAGGTCAGCCTTCAGGGGTGGTTGAGATCCCCGAAGGCTGACGCCAGTATTTGATTACAGTTTCTTCGCAATCATCACCGCCATATCAGCGGTGCGGCAGGAGTAACCCCATTCGTTGTCGTACCAGGTGACCACTTTCACCAGGTTGCCGCCCATCACCATGTTGCTGGGCAGGTCAACGATCGAGGAGCGGGGATCACCTTTAAAGTCTGAAGAGACCAGCGGATCGCCGTATTCGCCCGTGGTTACGCCCAGGATGCCCTTGAGCGCGCCCTTGGAGGCTTCCACGAAGGTGGCGTTCAGTTCTTCCTTGGTGGTGGGTTTTTCAACCGTGGCGACAAAATCCACGATGGAGACGGTGGGGGTGGGCACGCGCAGGGCGTAGCCGTCAAACTTGCCCTTGAGCTCGGGGATGACCAGCGCCACGGCCTTGGCAGCGCCCGTGGTGGTGGGGATGATGTTGAGGCCTGCAGCGCGCGAGCGGCGCATTTCTTTCTTGTGGCCCTGGTCCAGGATGACCTGGTCGTTGGTGTAGGAGTGGATGGTGGTCATCACGGCGTGAATGATGCCGAACTTCTCGTGCACAACCTTGGCGGCGGGAGCCAGGCAGTTGGTGGTGCAGGAAGCGTTGCTGATGACGTGATGCTTGGCAGAATCGTACTTGTCATCATTGACGCCGAGCACCAGGGTGATATCTTCGTTCTTGGCGGGGGCGGTGATGATGACCTTTTTTGCGCCGCCAGCCACAATGTGGACGTTGGCGCCGGCTTTGCCCTTGGCGGGATCACCGATGGCGTCGGTGAACACGCCGGTGGACTCAATCACAATTTCGACGCCCAGTTCTTTCCAGGGCAGCCTGGCGGGGTCTTTTTCAGCGAAAACTTTGACTGTTTTGCCGTTGATGACGATATCGTTCCCCACCACTTCCACTTTGCCGTCAAAGATGCCGTAGTTCGAGTCATACTTGAACAGGTGGGCATTCGTTTTTGAGTCGAACAGATCGTTGATGGCAACCACTTCCAACTCATCGCCAGCGCGTTCCATGATGGCTTTTAGAACCTGACGGCCGATGCGGCCAAAACCATTGATACCAACTTTTACTGTCATTGCAATCCTCCTGAGGCTTATTGAATGTACCATGCTTGCGCATGGAAGTTTAATTTTGAGAAACCAACAGGTTTCATTTTACCAGTTTTATGCTTCTTCTTTGCTGGCCAGTGGGCCGGTGCGCTCGTAATACAGGTCTGCCACCACCTGCGCCAGCTTCTTCGCATCATGCCGCCAGGGCATGCTTTCATCAACTAAATCCGCAAAATAAACCGCGTACTTCTCTTCCAGGTCGGGCTCGGCTCTGACCCACTCCACGCCTTCTGGCAGTTTGATATCCGTGCGTTTGTTGCAGATAATCAGATCAAACAGGCGGCCGGTCACCTTTTCAATGGCGCGGATGTGGTCGCCACAGCTAAAACCTTCGGTTTCACCGCGTTGGGTGGCCACATTGCACACAAAGAATTTCAACGCGCGGCTCACGCGCAGCGCTTCGGCCAGATCCGGCACCAGCAGGTTGGGCAGCAGGCTGGTGAAAAGGCTGCCCGGGCCAACCACAATGAGTTCAGCGTTTAGAATGGCCTGCAGGGTGGGGGGGAAGGCTAAAGGCGCTCCCGGTTCCAGCCACACCCGCCTGATTTGCCCGCCCGCGGCGCTAATCAGGCTTTCGCCGCGGATCTGGGTATCTTTGGTTTGCCCGCGCAGGCGCACATCGGCTGCCAGTTTGACATCATGCAGCGTTGCCGGCAACACGCGCCCCTGAACAGCCAGCACGCGCCCGGATTCGGCTACGCCTTCCTCAAAACTGCCGGTCACCTCCGCCATGGCGGTGATGAACAGGTTGCCGAGCGAGTGCCCGTTGAGTCCCGTGGTGCCCGCAAAGCGGTACTGGAAAATCTGGCTCAGCAGGGCTTCATCATTTGAAAGTGCTGCCAGGCAGTTGCGGATATCGCCCGGGGGCAGGATGCCGGTGGATTTGCGCAGTTCGCCAGAGCTGCCGCCGTCATCCGCCACCGTCACGATGGCGGTCAAGTTGCTGGTGTATTCTTTGACTCCGCGCAGCAGCGTGGAGAGCCCCGTTCCCCCGCCGAGCGCTACCACCCGCGGGCCGCGCTCGCGCTTGCGATAGGCTGAGACGGTATCCAGCAGCGTGCGCCCGGAGGCGGTGAAAGGCTGCAGAAGCGAGCGGTTCAGCCCCCAGATGCCCACACCCAGAACGATGATCCCCGTCCCCCCGAAGATGAGGATACGCAGCGGGCGCTCAAAGGATTGCAGGGCTACCGCGCTCACCACTGGCAGCAGGGCGTTATCTGGCGCGTTGCGGTACAAGTCCAGCAGGAACAGCGCCACACCTACCCCAACCAGCGTTGTGCCCAGCAGAATCACCAGTAACCACCGCTTGACCCCCATTCCCGGTTTTAACCAGCGCACTTCTTTCCGCAGGGATTGCCACATCCGGGCGGGTAACTTTCCGATGTTTTGACGCATTCTGGGGGAATCATAGCAGTATTTTGGTTGCACGTCAATTCCGGTATGGACAACGTTTTGTGATTTAATACACAGTTCTCAGGATAGGCCTCATTAGAAGTTAATTTTGAACCATGCTATAATTTTTAACATGAAGGCCTATATCGCTGTAGATATTGGCGGCACGCAATTGCGCGCCGCAGTTTACCCCTCCGAAGGCATTCGCCCCATTCGCCAGAAACGCATCCCCACCCGGGGACCCGGCACGCCCATGGAGCGCCTGGTGGGCCTGATTGCTGAACTGTGGCCTACCGGAGATCGCGTGGTAGCCATCAGCGCGGGCGTGCCCGGTATGATTGATCCCGAAACGGGCATCCTCTACCGCGCGCCGAACATCCCTGAATGGGACGGCATGCTGCTGCGCGCCGAGCTGGAGGTGCGCTTTAAGGTTCCTGTCTTTGTGGGCAACGATGCCAACCTGGCTGCCCTGGGCGAGTGGCTGTTCGGCGCCGGACAGGGACACCACAACCTGCTTTACCTCACCATCAGCACCGGCATTGGCGGCGGCGTCATCATCCAGGACCGCCTGCTGCTCGGCTGGCGTGGCCTGGCGGGAGAACTGGGGCACGTTACCATCCAACCCGATGGACCCGTCTGCTCGTGCGGCAAGCGGGGGCACATCGAGGCGATTGCTTCCGGGCGGGGCATTGCCCACTATGTTGAGGAGCAGCTGGCTGCCGGGCGCGCCTCGTCCCTGACGGGTGCTCCTACCGCCCGCGAGATCAGCGCCGCGGCCCAATCGGGTGATGCCCTGGCTATTGAGGCTTACCAGCGCGCCGCAGGTTACCTGGGTTTGATGGTTGCCTCTTTCCTGCATATTTTTAACCCTTCTATCCTGGTGCTTGGCGGGGGGGTCAGCCAGAGCAGCGTTTTGTTTCTCAACCCGTTCCGCGCCGCACTTGAAAAACACATCATTGCGCGCGAGTATATTGAAGGCCTGCAAATTGTTCCGGCTGCGCTGGGCGATGATTGCGGCCTGCTTGGCGCGCTGGCATTGGCGCGTGAATATCAATCCTGAGGTTTTTACAACCTCTTTCCAACCATCCCTATTCCCCGGGTCTGCCCCAAAGGAGGAAAGCATGCAGACACTCAACTTACCAGGGCCTAAGGCTCGCAGCCTGATTGACCGCGACCGCGCGGTCATTTCTCCCTCTTATCCCCGCAGTTACCCCTTTGTGATGGATCACGGGCGCGGCGTGGAGGTTTGGGATGTTGACGGCAACCGCTTTTTGGATTTTGCCGCAGGCATTGCGGTCAATTCCACGGGGCACAGCCATCCCAGCGTGGTCAAGGCCATTCAGGAGCAGGCGGAAAAGTTCATTCACATCTCTTCTGATTTTTACCACCCCAAGTGGGTGGAGTTTGGCGAGTTTCTCAGCCGGATTGCACCTTTCAGCGAGCCTTCGATTTGTTTTATGACCAATTCTGGAACGGAGAGCGTTGAAGCCGCGCTCAAACTGGCCCGTTACACCACCGGGCGCTCCAATTTCATCGGCTTTTTGGGTGGTTTTCACGGGCGCACGATGGGCGCGGTGACCCTGACGGCAAGCAAACCCAATTACCACCGCGGATTCTTCCCCCTGTTAAGCGGCATCACCCACGTTCCCTTCCCTGATCCCTACCGTCCCATCCTTCAATCGCGTCCCGGAGAGGATTACGGTGAGACGGTGGTGCGTTATATTGAGGAAGAGGTTCTGTATAAAATTGTTCCCCCTGAAGAAGTGGCTGGCTTTGTGATTGAACCTATCCAGGGCGAAGGCGGCTATATTTTACCTGCCGCGGGATTTTTCCCCGCCCTGCGTAAATTGTGCGACCGTTACGGCATCCTGCTCATTGCCGATGAAGTGCAGGCGGGGGTGGGCCGTACCGGCAAGTGGTGGTCAATTCAAAACTTTGGCGTTGAGCCGGATATCATTTGCGCGGCCAAGGGCATCGCCTCGGGCATGCCGCTGGGCGCGATGGTGGCGCGCAAGCACCTGGTCACCTGGCCGCGCGGCGCGCACGGCAACACCTACGGGGGCAACCCCATCGCCTGCGCGGCGGGTATTGCCACCCTTGAACTCATCGAAAGAGAGTACCTGGAGAACGCCAGGGTGGTCGGCCAGTATGCCCTTGACGCGCTCTACGAGCTGATGGCGCAGCATCCCTCCATTGGCCAGGTGCGCGGCATTGGCCTGATGCTCGGGATTGATTTCGTCAAAGACCGCCAGACCAAAGAATTCGCCGACCACCTGCGCGATACCGTGGTTGACCTGGCTTTTGAGCGCGGCTTGCTCACCCTGGGTTGCGGGCGCAGCGTTATTCGCGTCTCGCCGCCCCTGTGCATCACCCGCCAGGAGATTGACGAAGGCCTGATGATCCTCGACGAGGCTATCGGCCTGGCGGAGAAGGGCACCTGATGTTGATGCTGGCGGATTACCGCTCCCGGCAGCGCGATTACCTGCTCGAAATCATTCGCGCGCTCACCCAGGAGCTTGATCTCACTACCCTGCTCGGGCGCATTCTCAAAATTTCCATCGAGATGCTCGCCGGGCAGGCCGGATTCATCGCGCTCCGTTCTGATTCCGGAGAGTGGACTGTACCCGTCTCGCAGAACCTCCCGCAGCCTTTTATCAACTACATTCAGCCCTACCTGGTTGACCTGCCCGCCGACCCCGACCCCGAAACCGGTGAACTGCCTGAGATCGGGCGCATCCTTGCCGAACTGACCCGCTCGGTCAGCATGGGCAAGTTGGGCGGTTTTGGCCTGCCCCTTGTGGCGCGCCAGAAGGGAGTGGGGGTCATCTTCATCTTCCGCAGCGGTTCGGATTTCTTCTCACCCAACGACCGCGCGCTGCTGCGCTCCTTTGCTGACCAGGCTGCCATTGCCGTTCAAAATGCGCAGCTCTACACGCAGGTTTCGCAGGAAAAGCAGCGCATGGATGCGCTGCTGGATACCGCCGCCGACGGCATCCTCATCCTCTCGCCCGGGCGGGCCATCGAGCGCTGCAATCCCGCGTTTTTACGCCTGCTGGATATCCAAAAAGAAGCTGTGCGAGCCAAAAAGCACGATGATGTCATCCAGTTTGCCAGCCCGCCGCAGGGGCTCACCCTCGAACAGGCGGAGGCGGGGGGGTGGCCCCTGACGCCACATGCCCAACTCTACGTGGAGGGCGACCTTAAACGCGCCGGACAGACCAACCTGCCGGTGGGCATCACCTATGCCCCGCTGGTCTCCTCCGAAGGGCAACTGCTTAACATCATTGCCACCGTCCGCGATATCACCCGCTTCCGGCAGGCCGATGAGCTCAAGAGCACCTTCATTTCCATCATCAGCCATGAGCTAAAGACCCCTGTGGCGCTTATTAAGGGGTACGTTTCCACGTTGCGGCGCGAGGATGCCCGCTGGGACCCCGCCGTGGTCAACGATTCTCTGCAGGTTATTGAGGAAGAGGCTGACCGTCTGACCTCGCTGATCGAGAATTTGCTGGATGCTTCCCGCCTGCAGGCTGGCGGCATGTCCCTCAAGCGCTCGGATGTCTCCCTGCCGGATTTGACCCGCCGGCTGGCGGAGCGTTTCCAGGTGCAGACTTCACGCCACCAAATCCGGGTGGATTTTCCGGCTGATTTTCCCGTCATCCTGGCTGATGAAAACCGCCTCCAGCAAGTGCTCTCCAACCTGCTCTCCAATGCCATCAAGTACTCCACCGACGGACAGATTGAAATAACCGGCCAGGTTCGCCCGGATGTGGTCATTATCTGCGTCAGCGACCAGGGACCCGGCATTGCCCCGCAGGACATCCCTCACGTGTTCGACCGCTTCTACCGCGCTCCCGAAATGGCCAGGCAAACCAAGGGTGCGGGCCTGGGCCTGTTCCTGACCCGTTCCGTCATCGAGGCTCACGGCGGGCGCATCTGGGTGGATACCGGCGCGGATAAAGGCGCGAGGATTTGCTTCACCCTTCCGCGCCTCTTAGAAGGGGGATAAGGTGATATACTATCGCCCATGCCTCATACTGACCTGACCACCTGGCTCGAAATTGACCTTGCCGCCATTCGGCGCAACATCCAGCAAATGCAAACCATCACCACCCGTCCGGTGATGGCGATTATCAAAGCCAACGGGTACGGTCACGGGCTGGTGGAGGTTGCCCGCGCTGCCCAAGATGCCGGCTGCGCGTGGGTGGGCGTGGCTCGCTTTGAAGAGGCGCTGGCTGTGCGCCGGGCTGGCCTTGGCCTCAATATCCTTGTGCTCGGCTATGCTGCTCCCCCCTGTGCCGGAGAAGCTGCCGCCCGGAACATCACGCTGACCGTTTACGACTTGGATGTGGCCAACCAGTATGCCGCGAGGGCGAGAGCCGCAGGGCATATCCTCAACGTTCACGCCAAGTTTGATACGGGCATGTCGCGCCTGGGCATTTTTCCTGAGGACGGCGTGCCGTTTATGCAGCAATTGAGCGCCATCCCCGGGCTGTGCGTGCAGGGCATGTTCACCCACTTCGCCCGCTCTGATGAAGCCGAGCGGGTGACCACCATCTGGCAAAACGAGCGATTCAGCGCCCTGGTGACAGCGCTCAACGCTGCCGGGCTGCGCCCTGCGCTGGTGCACGCTGCCAACTCGGCTGCGGCGCTTTACTTCCCCGGTGCGCACTATGATATTGTTCGCTCGGGCATCGCCATTTACGGCCTGCAACCTTCCGATGAAGCCCCCCTGCCGCCCGGGTTTACCCCCGCGCTCACCTGGAAAGCGCGCCTTTCCTCGGTTAAGATAATTCCCCCCGCCCAGGGCGTGGGTTATGCTTACCGCTACACTACCCGCAGCGCCGAGCGCATCGGGGTGGTCACTGCCGGTTATGCCGACGGCCTGCGCCGCCGCCACGGTATCCACACCGCCCTGGTTGGCGGGCAGCGCGTGCCGGTGCTGGGCGGCATTTGCATGGATCAGGTGATGGTGCAGCTCGATTCCGTTTCCGGCGCAAAAATTGGCGATGAGGTAATCTTCATCGGCCGCCAGGGGGAGGCTCTCCTCAGCGCGGAAGAACTGGGCCAGGTGTGGGGCTCCAATAATTATGACGTCGTCTGCGGGCTGGCTGCTCGCCTTCCAAGGATATACCTCCCATGACCCAACCGCTCGAAAAAGATTGGATTGTCAAAGGCTCGCCGCCTCCGCAGGTGATGGAAGACCTGGCGGAGTACTCAGCGGTTATGCGCCATCTGCTCTACAACCGCGGCATCACCACGGCTGAGCAAGCCAAAACCTTCCTTACCGCCGCCGGTCCGCTTTACGACCCCTTCCTGCTGAAAGATATGGCGCGGGTGGTTGAACGCCTGCTCAAAGCCCTGGATGAAGGCGAACCGGTGGCTGTTTACGGCGATTACGACGTGGATGGCGTCACCGGCACGGCTTTGCTGGTGCAGGTGATGCTGAAGATGGGTTTCAACGCCCGTGAGAAGATTCCCAACCGTTTTGAAGAGGGTTATGGGCTGAATAACGACGCGCTCGATGCGCTTTATGCGGATGGAGTCCGCGTGGTGGTCAGCGTGGATTGCGGCATCCGCTCGCCGCGTGAGGCCGAACACGCCCGCCAGGCCGGGCTTGACCTTATCATCAGCGACCACCACCATCCCAAAGATGAGCTGCCCCAGGCCTACGCCGTCATCTGTCCCAAGCAGGAGGGGGATGAATACCCGGATAAGGACCTGGCCGGGGTTGGACTGGCTTTTAAAATTGCCCAGGCGTTGCTCGCTGCGCGCCCCGTGGCAGGCGTGGAAGCGGAGGATTGGCTTGACCTGGTTGCGGTTGGCACGGTTGCCGATCTCGTACCCCTGCAGGATGAAAACCGCGCAATGGTGCGCGCCGGCCTGCGACAGTTGCGCGTCCACCCGCGCCAGGGCCTGGCTTCACTGGCAGGAGCGGCCCGCATGGAAAACATCAGCGCTCTCACCTCGCGCGATATCGGCTTTATGATTGGCCCGCGCCTCAATGCCGCGGGGCGATTGGAATCGGCCCTGGCGGCTTATAACCTGCTGATGGCTCAGGACCCGGCTGAAGCCGGACCGCTGGCGCTGAAGCTGGATGATACCAACCGCGAGCGCCAGAAGATGACCCACGACATGCAATTACAGGCGGCAGCGATGGCTGAAGGCGAGTGCTGCGAGCACCTTGTGTTTGCTGTGAATCCGGATTTTAACATGGGTGTGGTGGGCCTGGTGGCGGCTAAGCTGACCGAATCCTACTACCGCCCGGCAGTGGTGGGCGCGATTGGCGAGGAAGAAACGCGCGCCTCGTGCCGCTCTATCCCTGAATTTCACATCACGCAGGCACTGGATGAAGTTGCGCCGCTGCTGGTGCGCCACGGTGGGCATGCCATGGCGGCTGGTTTCACCGTGCGGAATGAGAACCTGCCCGAACTGCGCCGCCGCCTGGAGGAAATTGCCGCCCGCCAATTGAGCGACCAGGTGCTGCGCCCCCAGTTGCGCGCCGATTTGGAAATTTCGCTGCGCGACCTGAAACCCGAAATCCTCAAGGATATTGACCAGTTGGAACCCACCGGGCAAACCAACCCGGAGGTGCATTTCGTCTCGCGCGGCCTGCGCGTCACCCGCTCCAGGGCGATTGGCGCGGAGGGGGCTCATTTGCGTCTGACCGTCTGGGATGGCGTTACCTTTGATGCGGTAGCCTTCCGGCAGGGGCACTGGGCGGATCATTTGCCTCCTCTGGTGGATATCCTCTATTCTTACGAGCGCAACAACTTTATGGGGCGGGAGACTTTGCAGCTCAACGTGAAGGATATCAAACCCTCCGTCACCTTTTAGGCTTGTTTCCCCTGATCAGGCTGGCTTAATCCCTGGTATTTGTTGAATGGGTTTTAGAAAACGCCGATAATTCGGCTCTTTGGGCGGTTAATCCACAAAACGGTATTTGACCAGCGTCCACAGCGCAATGACGCCATCCCAGGCTTTGATTTTCTTACCCTGGGAGTAATCGCGCGGGTTGAAGGCAATGGGCACCTCGAACAGGCGCACCTTGCGCTTGAGCAGCTTGGCGGTGAACTCCGGTTCAAATTCAAAGCGACGGCTGTGCAGGGGCATATCCTGCACCAGCTCGCGCCGGAACACCTTGTAGCCCGTTTCCATATCCGAGAGGATGTTGTTGTAGAGGATATTGGTGACGAAGGTCAGGATTTTGTTGGCGACCATGTTCCAGAAGAGGATAGGACGCCGAGCTCCGCCTAAAAACCGCGACCCGTACACCACGTCTGCCACCCCCTCTTCGATGGGTTTGAGCAGGTTGGGGTATTCGCGCGGGTCGTATTCCAGATCGGCATCCTGAATGAGCAGCACCTCGCCGGTGGCTGCCTGGATGCCGGTGCGCACGGCAGCGCCCTTGCCCATGTTGTGGGCGTGCAGGATCACCCGCACGCCGCCCTTGCCGTCCAGCTCCGCCAGGATGTCGCGCGTACCGTCGCGAGAGCCGTCATCCACGATGATGATTTCCTGCGCCAGCCCGGTAGCCTGCACGCGCTGGACGATCTCTCGAATGGTGGATTGCTCGTTATATGCCGGTATGATGACTGTTAATCTCATGATACATATTATAAACGATAACGCCGTCCAGCCGCCCTAACAGATTTATAAACCATCCGGGCTCCGCCAGCACCGTGCTATAATTTAGCTACACTTGCCCCGCGGAGTTCTTTCCATGACCACGATAAACCCAAAATCTGCCCCCACCGCGCCATCAGCCTCTGCTGCCAGCGGACCTTTCATTCCCCCACCGGTTAACCGCATTGAAGATATCGGTCTTTCGCCGCTCTGGCTGCAAGACCTGGCGCTCAAGGTGATGTACTTCCAGGGCTATATGACCGGTTTTAAAGTGGCTGAAGAAATAGCCCTGCCTTTCTCAGGCGTGGTGGATCAGATCATGGAAGCGCTCAAACGCGAAAAGCTCATCGAGGTGCGCAGTTCTCAGGGCGGACTGGGCGACGGGGCTTACCTTTACGCCATCACCGCCGCCGGAATCAGCCGCGCCCGCGAGGCGCTGGAGCGCAGCCAGTACGCCGGTCCGGCGCCGGTGACGCTGGATGCCTACAACCTGGCCTGTCAGCGCCAGAGCCGCGCGCGCATCCAGGTGACCGCGCGCACTATGCGCCAGGTGCTCAGCAGCCTGGTGCTCTCGGAAAAGACCTTTCACCGCGTTGGCCCGGCGGTGAACTCAGGCACGTCTATCTTCATCTACGGCCCGCCAGGCAACGGCAAAACCAGCATTGCCCGCGCCATCGGCGCGCTCACACAAACCCAGCCTATCTACATCCCCTACGCCATTTATGTTGAAGGGCAGGTGATTAAGCTCTACGACTCGGTCAACCACCAGCTTGTGCCTGAAGATGTTAATAAAGCCTCACCCTCCACGCCGCTACGCACCCGCCGCGACCCGCGCTGGATCCAGATTCAACGCCCGTTCATTGTCACCGGCGGCGAATTAACCCTGGACGGGCTTGACCTGGTATTTGATGACGTTCACCGCTTCTACGAAGCCCCCTTCCAGATGCGCGCCAACGGCGGCATTTTGTTGATTGACGACTTTGGACGCCAGCTGGTTCGTCCCCGCGACCTGCTCAACCGCTGGATTGTGCCCCTGGAAAACCGGATAGATTACCTGACGCTGCACACCGGGCGCAAGATTGAAACCGTTTTTGACGTACTGGTGATTTTTTCCACCAACCTGCCGCCCAAGGACCTGGTGGACGAGGCTTTTCTGCGCCGCCTGCGCCACAAAATCGAGATTGGCGACCCCAGCTTTGAGGAATATCGCGAGATTTTCAAGCGCGTCACCGCTCAAAAAGGCGTCACCTATAACGACCAGGCGCTCGCTTACCTGCTGCAGGAGTGGTACGTCAAGCCCAACCGCAAATTACGCGCCTCTCATCCGCGCGACCTGTGCGACCAGATTCTGGATATCGCCCGCTACCAGGCTATTGAGCCTGCCATGACCAAAGAACTGATTGACCAGGCTTCTGAAGCCTATTTTGTGGAATTATGAGCCCATTCGCCTACCCTTCCCGCCCGCTGGTGATTGCCCATCGCGGCGCATCTGCCCACGCCCCGGAGAACACCCTGGCGGCTTTCAGGCTGGCGCTTGAACAGGGCGCGGACGGCGTTGAGTTGGATGTGCAGCTCAGCGCTGACGGCGAGGTGGTGATCTGTCATGATTCCAGCGTGGAGCGCACCACCGACGGGCACGGGCTGATAGCCCAGCAGAGCCTGGCGCAGCTCAAACAACTGGACGCCGGCGCGTGGTTCAACCCGGCTTTTCGCGGCGAGCGGCTTCCCACCCTGGCTGAGGTTTTTGAGGGTCTGCCTGGGGGCATCATTGATGTGGAACTCAAGCCGGGGCCGCTCTCCAACCCGCTGCCCCAGAAGGTGGCGGAGCTCATCACGCGCTACAACCTCTCGGAGCGAGTGATCGTCACGTCGTTTTTGCCGCACTACCTTTCACGCCTGCACCAGTTGCTGCCGCAGCAGGCGATTGGCCTGTTGGAATTAAACAACCTGGCGGGCAAACTGGTGCATACCATTGCCTGCGCCTGGCTCAATTTAGATTTTGTCCTCCCGCATTATTCCGCTGTGAAGGCGGGCTTTGTTGAGGCTCAAAACAGCGCGGGACGCCAGGTGATGACCTGGACGGTGGATGATCCGGAAGCCATCCGCGCTCTGCAACCGCTTAACATTGCAGGATTCATCACCAACGATCCCGTCACGGCGCTGGCTGCCCTGGAGCGCGCATGAGGGGATCCCCCGGGCGCACCCTGCTCGCTCTGCTGCTGGTTCTGGCGCTGCTGCCGTTCGCACCGGCGCAGGCTGCGCCCTCCATGCAGCAGGCGGATGCAGCCCAGAAAGCCCGCCTGATGCTGGCCCGCAT
>CAYVOX010000020.1:0-6193 GCA_964453035.1 uncultured Anaerolineaceae bacterium | reverse complement strand
CCTCCATGCAGCAGGCGGATGCAGCCCAGAAAGCCCGCCTGATGCTGGCCCGCATGACCCCCGCAGAGCGCATCGGACAACTCTTCCTGGTGGGTTTTAAAGGGCGGGACGTAACCAGCAAAAATGTCAAAATTCTCGACCTGGTGAACAACTATCACATTGGCGGTATCATCTTCCGTGCTGCCAACGATAACATCACCGGTCCGCAGGGCACCCCCGAAGAAACGCTGCGCATGGTCTCCGAGCTGCAGAACAGCCGCTACGCGGCTTCGCAGAAAGCCATCCGCAACCCGGTCACCGGCCTCAGTTACACCCCGCAGTATGTGCCGCTCTTTATTGCTGCCTCGCAGGAAGGCGACCTTTACCCGAATGACCAGTTGTGGAACGGCCTGACCCCGCTGCCCAGCGCAATGTCACTGGGCGCCACCTGGAAGCCCGCTACCGCGGAACGGGTGGGCAACATCATGGGGCTTGAACTGAAAGCTGTGGGCATCAATTTGCTGCTGGGACCCTCCCTGGATGTGCTGGAATCCCCCCACCCTGAAAATACAGAGGATCAGAGCACGCGCAGCTTTGGCGGGGATGCCTTCTGGGTGGGCGAGATGGGTCGCGCCTATATTCGCGGTGTTCACCAGGGCAGCAGCAAGCATGTGGCTGTGATTGCCAAGAACTTTCCGGGCCGCGGCAATGCCGACCGCTCCCCTGAGGAGGAAATTGCCACCGTTCGCCAGTCTGCTGACCAGCTTAAGGCAGTTGAACTGCTGCCCTTCACGGCTGTGACGGGCAGCGCCCCCTCCGCGGATGCTGCGGCTGATGGTTTGCTTGTCTCACACATCCGCTACGCGGGCTTTCAGGGCACCATTCGCTCCACTACCCGCCCTATCGGCTTTGACCCCACCGCCATCGAACAGATTTTGGCCCAACCCGGTCTGGTCAACTGGCGCAAGGACGGAGGCATTCTGGTGAGCGATAACCTCGGTGGATTGGGTCTGCGCCGATTCTACGACCCCACCGACCAGGCTTTTGACGCCCGCATGGTGGCGCGTGACGCGATCCTCGGCGGGAATGACCTGCTCTACGTTGACACCAATTTCATCTCCACCGGCGATGCTGATTCTTACGCCACGCTTATCCGCACCCTGGACTTTCTGGCTCAAAAGTACCGCGAAGACCAGGCTTTTGCCGCCCGCGTGGATGCTTCCGTCACCCGCCTGCTCACCCTGAAGTACGAGCTGTATCCGGAGTTCGCACTTACGTCTGTTATGCCAGCAGAAAGTGGATTGACGGTGGTTGGGAAAAACCAGCAGGTGGCGTTTGACACCGCCAGCCAGGCGGTCACCCTGATCAGCCCCAGCGCCGCCGAGTTGCGCAACGTTCTACCGCGCCCGCCGGCGGTGGGGGAGCGCATTGTCTTCATCACCGACGTGGTCACCACCCGCCAGTGCAGCCAGTGTGCCGACCAGGCTCCACTGCCGGTGGACGGCATGCAAAACGCGGTGGTGCGCCTCTACGGGCCGCGCGCTGGTGGGCAAATCAATGCCGCTAACCTCACTTCCTACTCCAGCATGGATTTAAAAAACCTGCTGGATAACAGCAAAGACAAGCTGCCCAACCTGGAAGACGATCTGCGGCTGGCGGAATGGATTGTGTTTGGCATCCAGCGCGTTCAAACCAGCCGCCCCGAATCCCTCTCGCTGCGACGTTTGCTCACCCAGCGGCTCGACCTGACGCGTAACAAGCGGATAATCGTCTTTTCATTCAGCGCGCCATACTATTTAGATGCCACCGATATTGCCCGCACCACTGCTTACTATGCCCTGTACAGCAAATCGCCTTCCTTTGTGGAGGTTGCGGTGCGAGTCCTGTTCCAAGAATTACCCGCCTCAGGCGCTTCGCCCGTCTCGGTGCCTGGCGCCGGTTACAACCTGGCAACCGCCCTGGCGCCTGAATCCACGCAAATCATCCCTCTGGAGATCGAGGTTCCCGCGCCTGCCGTTACCCCGCAGCCGACGACGACCCGCACAACCATCACGCCCTCAGCCACCCTGACCCTGGCCCCGGTGGTGAAAATGGGCGAAACCATTACCCTGCGCACCGGTGTAATTTACGATAAGAATCACAACCCTGTGCCCGACGGCACGCCGGTGCGATTCCTGTTCACCGCGGGCGCCAGCGATAACGGCCTGGTACAGCAGGTGACCGCGACCACGATCGGTGGGGTGGCGCGTACCGTTTACCGCCTGCAAAATACCGGCGCACTGGAAATCAGCGTGGTCAGCGAACCGGCAACCCTTTCGCGCGTGCTGCGCCTGAATATTTCACCCAGCGGCGCAGTAGCCATCACCGCGGTAACCCCCACCTCTCAACCCACCGAAACCCCCACCCCTACCGCCACGCAAACACCCAGCCCCAGTCCCACACCCACGCCCAGCCCAACCCCGCAACCCGTGCCCCATCCCGGCGCAGGGCAGTGGTTGCTATCCATATTGTTGATTGCCTTAGGCGCGGGGGGCTTTTTCTACCTAGGGCGCACCGCCGGGCTGCTACGCTGGGGCGTGCGCTGGGGGTTGCTTTCAGCCTGCGGGGGGCTGCTGGCTTACTCTTACCTGGCGGCGGGACTGCCCGGCAGCGTGTCGTTCCTCAACACCTACGGCGCCTGGGGTATTTTGTGGTTCACGGCGCTGGGTGTAATGCTGGGGTGGCTGCTGGGCTGGATCTGGTGGCGGCGCATGCGGCTCCGCGCCCGCCAGGAGCCGATCACCGGAAAACGGCAAAAATAAGGTCAGCCCGCTGAGCAACATCAGCGGGCTGGATTTTTTAAATTTAAGAAGTAATCTAGCGAAGGATGGTTGATACCAGTGAAACCAGCGCCAACCCGGCTGCCAGCCAGAGTAATTTTTGCTCGGGGCCCTGGCGGAGCATTTCCTGCACGCCGGGGGCGCGAGCCAGTGGGCGCGAAAGCACCGGTGAATCTCCCAGTAGCGATTGCCTGAAGCGCTCAACGTTTTCGGGACGCTCATCCGGGTGAAGGTTCATAGCCCACAGCACCACTTTCTCAGTACGCGGGCTGACCTCGGGGTTAATCTGGCGCAGGGCAGGCAGGCCGTTCGGTTCAAGGAAGCGCTCGCGCGCATCCATAGGCGGCTGGTTGGTCAGCAGGTGGTAGAGGGTTGCCCCAAATGCGTAGATATCGCTGCGCACATCGGTATGCCCGCTGTCGCCGCCGTACTGCTCCAGGGGGGTGTAGAGCGCCGTGCCCTGGCCCTGCAAAATGGTGATGGTGGTTTCTCCGGCTGCCAGCACCTTCACCAGGCCGAAGTCCACCAGTTTCAACAGGCCGCTGGGGGTCAGTTTGAGGTTGCTGGGTTTAATATCACGGTGCAGGATGGGCGGCTGCTGGTTGTGCATGTAGAGGAGCGCATCGCACAACTGGCTGGCCCAGTTAAGCACATCTCCCTCCTGCAAAAATGAACCGGCGTGCCTGGCTTCGAGCATGAGCGTGCGCAGGTCTTTTCCCGGCACGTAATCCATCACCAGGTAGTCGCGGATGCCCATGGAGAAGAAATCAGAGACTTTGGGGAGGTTGGGATGGTCGAGGCGCGCTAAAACGGTGGCCTCGCGCAGAAATTGCTCGCGAGCCTCCTTGAGCATATCTGAGGGCAGGCTGCGGTCGTGTTCCACTTCTTTGAGGGCGCACTGGCGTCCCTCCAGCCGCAGATCATCCGCCAGGTAAATACAACCCATACCGCCCTGGCCGATGATGCGTTGAATGCGGTAGCGATTACGCAGCACCTCCCCGGCTTTCAGAGGTACGGGCATGCCGCCATCCTTCCCGATTATGTGGTATCCCTTCACCCGGCCAGTTTTTTCTCGGCGTTATGGCTGGACAGGCGCCCGGATTATTGCCCCTGGCAGAATACTCGGCCAGGCGCGCTAATCCCATCAGGGAGAGGTATCATTTTAACCTGTTTTCTGATATATTATACCTCGAAGGGTAAAATGACAGGCATGTTGCACAGCTTTGAGGAGAAGAGCAATGGATAAAAAGGGGGTTGACCTTCCTGTTCTCATCGGCCAGGCTGGCCCGCTCAACGGCCAGCGCTGGAGTATCTCATCATCGCTCACCATCGGCAGGGATGCCGGGTGTGATGTAGTCATTCCAGACCGACAGGTATCGCGCTACCACGCGCGCGTGTCTCACCGCCCTGAGGGCATCCTGCTGGAGGACCTGGGAAGCAAGAACGGCACCTATTACGAAGGCGAAAAGGTCGAAGAACCGGTTTTTATCCAGGATGGGGGGTTGCTGCAAATTGCCCTGGTGCAAAATTTTGTCTATCTCAGTTCGGATTCCACGCTGCCGCTTGGGCCGGGCATCAGCGCTGCTGGTGAGGGTCCCGGCGGGCTCATCTACCTTGATCCGCGCTCTCGCCGGGTGTGGGTGAGGAACGAGGAACTGGTTCCACCCCTTTCCGGGCCGCAATTCCGCCTGCTGCAGTGCCTGTATGACCAGCAGGGTAAAGTGGTATCACGTGAGGAACTCATCAGGGCTATCTGGGGGGAGAATGAAGCCCAGGGTGTCTCCGAAGAGGCCATGGATGCACTGGTGCGCCGCCTGCGCGACCGCCTGCTGCTGATGGACCCGGCGCACACGTACATTCTCACCATTCGCGGGCATGGCTTGCGTTTGGATAATTTTGGCGAGTAGGTTTCACGATAAAATGCGGACCCTGATACAAGATCAGGGTCCGTTGATATTTAAATGACCAGCCGGGAGCTATTTGCTCAAGTTCTGGGACATGTTGAAGCGCACCACCGTGCGGTAGGCTTCCTCAAGACGGGTGCGCACTTCTTCTGGTTGCTGTTCGCTCTGCGCCAGTACGCTGTTGAAGACCTCAACAAATTGCGGGGTAATCATCTCGGCATTTTCTTTGAGGATTGCCATGCGCTGCTCTTCGTTCTCCGCTGAGACGAGCTGGTTGAGAACTTCAACCTCGGGCGGGGGAGCGGTGGCTTCCTGGATGGTGTTGGCAAGCGCCTGCAGTTTGTTCACCCGCTCCAGGTCGGCTTTCTGACGCGCCAATTGAAGTTCGGTGTTGAGCACTTCAACGAAGGCTTCATTCAGCCCGGTAGCGTTTTCCTGCAGGGCTTTGTTTAAATCTGGCTGCGCCAGGATTTTCTCCAGCAGCGCGCGCGCTTCGGTGAATTGCTTTTGCACGGCTTTGTCAATCTCGGCGGTAAGATGCAGTACTTTATCGCGCAAATCGGTCAGCCGGGCTTTTTCCGCTTCATCCACGGTTTGATTGATTTTTTCGGTCAGCAGTTGGAAGAAGTTGTAATCCATGGCGCTGCGAGCCAGCCCCACCAGGGCGTTGAGCCGGGTTTCGGTCGGCGCAGTGAGGACGAGGTCGAGTAATTTTTCGCGGGTGAGGCCACGCTTGCCGGCTTCCTGCAGAGATTTGAGCGCCTGCTGTTCTTCCAGCGCCTGGTCTTTGATGGTTCTGCCGATTTCGGTATGCTCGAGCAGGTCTTGCATCAACATGCCGAGCACCTGGGCGGATTGCTGGTCGCCCTGGGTCATTGAAACCTCGATCAGCCGGTTGAGGAGGGTGAAAAAAGCCTCATCAATGAGCGCCGATTCCTGCTGGATGACTTCGGGACGCTGCTCGGGGGGCGTGGAAGCCAGGCGCTGCAGCAGGTTGAGCTTGCGCTGCTGGGCTTCGAGCATTTCGCGGGTGATTCCATCCGCTTCCAGAACTTTTTCCAGCATGGTCTGCAGGGTGAACATGTTCTGCGGGCGGAAGAGGTAGGCTTTGCGCTTCTCGGGGGGCAGGTTGTTCATCACGCGCGTGACCATCGGCCCGATGAGTTTCTCCTGCTCGTTGACGGGCAAGCCTAATTCCGGCGGAAAGTAGGTCAGCAGCAGTTCTTTATCCGGGTCGTGATAGACGAGTGGGGTGGGTAGAACGCCATCGTAACCGCAGTTGCGGCAGCGTACGCGGTTGGCGTTGCCGGAGAGGAAGCGCTGTTTGGCTTGCGGGTCAGCGCCAACATCAAAAAGCTGCTCAACTTCAGCGATAACCGGCTGGCGGCAGCGTGGACAGGAGGTTTGGGTTTTTGCCATAAGAACACTCTCTTAAGACAGTAAGATGGGGCAAATTATACCATCTTCAACCGGGGGCGGTTGGCAGCTAAT
>CAYVOX010000019.1:0-33528 GCA_964453035.1 uncultured Anaerolineaceae bacterium | reverse complement strand
CAGGTAGTAATGGCCGTTGGTCAGCCCGTATCCCGTGGCAGACCAACTCGCCACTGCGCCGCGCCCGTTGATGCGCACGGCAGTCTCAGCCATCGAAAGCACCGGAAAGCCTGACGGCCAGATGAAATACCCTTCCAGGCATGTCATTGGAATAAAGAAAGGCAATTTGTTGCCGTTGGTGAGCGCGGAGAGGGCAGTGGCGCTGAGCAGGTTTTCATTGGCCCACTGCTGCACAGAGGCATGCCCAGCATAGTGCACCACCAGCCTGCCCTGATTAATCGCGGCTATCAGGGCGGTGCGGGCAGCCGTGGCGGTGGAAAAATTCTTCAACAGGTAAATCTTATCCACCGTATAAATGTAATGTGAGACGTATTTCAGGATAATTTGATCCGAAGCCAGGTAAAAATCACCGCCGTCATCAGGGTTATCGGCCACAAAAGTCTGCCGTCGTGTCCAATCGCCCGGTTCCGGAGTCTGCTCGTAGTTAATCGTTTTCTCTACCATGGTTTGCGCTTCGGCTGCATCCCGCGCCGGAAAACGCCCGATGTATAAATCCGGCAGGATGTCTGCGCCGCTCACGCTCACATAGCGATTATCCGTTGCCGTTTCACTCATCCAGGGGTCAACATCATCCAGATATGGCGGAATGTAAATCGGTTCGCCATAACCTAAAACGTTCTTGAAATCAAAATGGCCGTCTCCAACCAGCAACACGTACTTTGGTGCTGGCTGAATCCAGTTTGCGTAAGCATACGCCAGGAAAGATTTAATGGCTTCGGGGCTGAAGATGCCCCCATTAAACTCGTCATAGAGGTCCTGCACATCCACCACCTGCACGCGGTAATTCTGGCTGGCGCGATAAGCTGCCAGCGGTTGAACCTGGGTCAGGAAATTGGCATGCGTGATGATGATGTAGTCGGCGCCGATGGTGGTGGTTTTCCAGGAAGAAGGGCTATCCAGGACGATTTCAAGCGGGCTTTTACGCTGCCCGGCGGTTTGCGCCAGGTAGCGGTGCTCATCGGTGATGGTGGCTTCAAAAGCCAGCTGGTAGCCGTTGGCCGTTGGGGAGATGGCTCCGCCGGTGATGACCCGCGGCAGCAGGGGAGTAGTTACGTCATAAAGCTCAATGTCACTGGTTGTGAACCCGTCAACGCGCTGTTCCCAGGTTCCGGGCTGGTCGCTGTCAAACACCAGCGCATCGCTTTCGGCAAAAGTTGTGTCGTAATAGTCAATTTCAAACCAGTTGATCAAAACACTATCCAGTGTGATGAGGCCGTCCCGCGGGCACTCAACCGTCAGCGAATTCTCACCCTCCACAAGGTAGGACTGGGGAACATCAACGCTAAATTGGTATTCGGCTCCAGTCGGGAAGGAATGGTCGTCAATGAGATGCCCGTTGAGGTAAATCCTGGTATGGTGATTCGGTATGGAAGTGTACCCCTTGAGTAAACCACGCACGCTGATGGTATGGCTTATTGTGCTGATGTGCTGCAAAGTGGTCTTCACCGTCGTGGATCCCGGGGCTGAGAATGCATCAACAAACATCCAATACCAGTGGTCTTTGTTGGCACCGCTGGGCATATCTCCATAGTAATCCGTATCGATTTCAGCATGATGGGTTGTTAAAAAGTCAGCCGGGACGCTGGCTGTGCCCGAAACCGCGCCATTTTGAGAGACCATGCGCAATCCTGTTGCAGCGCCCCAGGTCAGCCAGTAAACCGCCGTATCGGTGTATTTGGTGTTGGCCTTCTGGCCGTAGAAGCGTATAACATCTGTGCTGTCAAAAACGCCGTCCTGCTGCCCCTCCACCTGGATGGCCACTTCGTTTGACATCAAAAATAACTGCAACGTCGCCGGATCGAGGGTGTCCAGTTCATCCTGCGTCACACCTGCCGCCAGCAGGTCAGCCGGGGTCACTTCATAGATCCCATCCTGGTTGACCATGATCTTGTACTGCGGCTGTGCTGCCTGGGATGGCGCCACCACCAGGGTTGGATTTATCTTTTGGGGCAGGCTGCGCCAGGCTTTGGCCTGCTCATAATTGACCAGCATACCCTTCAAGCTATCCTCGAATTCACTCTCACTGATGAAACTGCCATCACTGTGCGCAAGCTGGCTGGCGTTGAAGCTCATCTTTACCACCGCGCGGCTGGTGAAGCGCACCTGCCCGCTAACGGGGTTGTATTGTACAGGAGAAAAGCGTAGCTGAGCGTAGCGTTGGCTGCGCAAGTTGCCGGTTGAAACCAACTCAACGCTTTGCGCAGGTTGGAACTGGTTCTCCTGGTAGGCAGGACCGCGCTCGTGAGTGATGGAAAGCTGCGGCAACTGGCTGCCCAGGGGGCGTGAATTTCTCATCGTCTGGGCTGGGCAAAGGTCAAAAAAACCATCCATGACATGCTCTTCCAGGCTGAGAATCTCGATGGTGGGTTGTCCCTCCGCGGGGATACCCACCATGGCACCCTGCACCGGAACCGCAGGTTGCCCGGAGACCTCATGAAGCAAAAGACCGGACATATTGACCACCTTGCAATCCTGCCCGGAAATGGAGGAGGCTTCTATGTTAAATTGAGGCGGGGTAAATTCCAGTACCAGGCTTTCGGTCGTGGAATCCACCACCCTGAGAAATTCCCCCTGCTGCGCCGAAGCCGAGGCGCGGTTAGCCCTGCCGGGTTGCCCGGCCTGAGAAACCTGGTGCTGGCTGAGCAGCAGCGTAGAAACCAGCATCATCGTGAGCACGCCAATGATTAAACGGTAAACGGTTCTGTTCATGGTGTCCTACCTTATATTTATCTAAACTAATGGTTGAAGTGATTAATCGCCCAGCGCCAGGACGCAATCCACTGCGCTTTGATCCGGAAGGAAATGCAGTTCACGGCAATCAACCGAGCTCGAAAGCGATTCAAGAAAGGCGAGGGTAAAATCCATCGCCTGGTGGTCCCAGAGCGGAAGAAATGCCCGCGAGAACATCCCCGTTGCGGCTTCGATCGGCTTCAAGGGCCGCGCAAAGCTCCGCGACGCCTGCTTGAGGATGAACACCTTTGCCAGCGGCGCCCAGTCTGGCAAGGCCATCCCCCCCTCCCCGTGCCAGGGCGTGCCGTACAGGCGAAACTCACCATTCACCTGGCGTAAAATGACCTTATCATCATTGACCACTTTTGCCCCCGGTTGCGCCTGCCATAAGCGTGAGGTGGTAGTTTTGCCGGCACCGCCGTTGCCGGTGAAGAGATACCCCTTGCCCTGGTAAATCACCCCCGCCGCATGTGAGAGCATCCCGTAACCCGTTCCCAGCAGGCTCATCATATACAGTTCCCCCATTGGGTAGCTCAACGGAAAGACGTAGCGCTCCGTCTCGCCCGGGATAGACGCCGTAAAAATCTCCCCGGCGTGAAAATCTGCCACAAAGCAGCCAATGAGGTTAGGGTCTCGCGTTACCGTGCGCGTGCGAAAGATGCGCTTGCCCACCTGGTGGAAGAGCTGCCAGCCCTGCGCGGTTTCAAAATACGGTTGGGCGGTTTCCTCAACCGGAAAGTGCCCACAGTGCACCTGCAGGCGAATGCGAGGGTTTTCGGTTGTAAAAAAATCGCTGGCTCGCGCGGTTTCCGCGTACGATCCCCCAACCTTATCCGGCATCAAGGAGATGGCTATCCCCCCCAGGCTGATTGTGACGTGCGCTGGCATATGAAGGTTGCTTAATCAGCTGCGCTGCGTCGAAAGGCAAATGCCGTCACCCGCCGCCTGACATAGACTTTTCGCTCCAGCAGTTGAACCCAACTTGCAATTGCCCAGCACGGCTTCCTCCGCAGCCAGGCGCACCTTGCTTAAAACCGGTTTCGTGTAAGGTTTTCTGTGTGGAACGGGAGTGTGTGCTTTAATATGATAGTTTTCCATAATTTACTTCTCCTAAAAATGAATTATAAATCATTACAACCCACTTCAACCAGGTTGGTTTCTGGAGTTGGGCCAAAAGCTGCATACCGCAGATGCGTCAACTGGCAAAGGAAGGGCACCACGCGCTCAGGGTCGCCCGCTTCCGTCCAGCCCATCGCCGGGCACTGCGGACACATGCCGCGCAGTGCGCAGCCGATGCACGCAACCGCAGCGCTGTATTCCTGCGCTCGCACGCCCGGCAAAAACGAATACCATCCCTCTTCAAAAGTCCCCGCCAGCAAATCATAAGCGGGCTGGCGTGCGCTGATGCACAGACTCAATTTTCCCGCCGCGTCAATGTGGAACGACCAGCGGCCCGCCCCACACAGGTACATTTTGCGGGTGGTGGTATCAAAATTCTTATTATTAACGAATAATTTTGAGAGAGCTTCAGTTTTTGCGGGTTCATTTCTCTCAACCGAAACAATCTCCTCGGGGGTCAACCGGTATTGCGCCGGCTGTAAACCCCCGTCGATGGCGGCGTTGATGACCGGATCAAACATGAACCTGACGCCCATACTGGCGCACAGAGCCTGCATCTGGTTCAGTTCGTGTTGGTTGAGGGTCAGCAGCACGCTCTTCAGGCTGACCTGGACTTTGCGCTCCAGCAGTAGTTCAATGCCCCGCATGCAACGCGCATACGAGCCCGGGATGCCCGTCACGCGCTCGTAGGTCTGCTGCGTGGCGCCGTACAGGCTCACCTCAACCCCAAAGGGCTGCCATTCTGCCAGGTGGTCGGCGATGCGCTCATCCACCAGGGTGGCGTTGGTGAACAGGGTGACAATCAAGCCCCTGCGCTTGGCATCATCATAGATTTGCTGGAAATCGCTGCGCAGCAGCGGTTCGCCGCCAGTGATGAGCAGCCACAGGCAACCGGCATCCGCGATTTGCCCGAAAATTCGGCTGATCTGGTCCGCAGACATCTCCCCCTGCCGCGATCCCGCCCGCTGCGCCAGCGGCAGGTAGCAATGTTTGCAGCGCAAGTTGCAGCGCGCGGTAATTTCCAGCGAGCCGCTCACCGGGATGCGCTCACGCATCACCTTATCGTGAAAGGCTTCGCTGAATTCGCCGTAAGGCAGGTTGATCAGCGTCGGGCAGTCCGCCATTAGGCAGTAGCCTCCACCAGCGCGCCCTGTTCCACCAGGCTTTCAACCAGTTCAACCAGGTCAGCGGCAGCCTGCGCCGGGTCAACCTCAAACTCGTTCACCACCTGTGCGTGCACATCCGCCAGGCTGCGCTGACCGTCCAGCAGGCTCCAGATGCGCGCTCCAGTCTCGTTGAGGGTGAAGATGGACCCCATCTCCCCCACCACCTGGCGAATGGGCACCAGGATCATCTCGCCGCCTATCAACCTGGAGACGATTTCAGGATGGTGCCGGTAGACTTTTTGACCGGGCTCAGGTAACATCCATTTTCCTTTTCTAAATCTTTCCGTGAGGATTTCCACCACTTGCCGTGAAAACCCTCACGCTGCGTAAATTTTCTCAGGCTGCCGGTTGCAGATTCTTGCCAGGTTAATTCTGGATGACCGGCAGCAGGATCTTGAAGCTCAAGAGGTTAGCCATCGCTGGCTCCATCATGGTGCTGAAGCCTTCCACCGAGACCACCTCAAGCCAGTAGTAGTACAGCGTGTTGGTGGTGAAGTTCGTGTCGGTATAGGCATATTCCGTGCCCAGCAACTTGCCGGTGAAGAGTGCCGGGGTTTCATGAACCAGGCTGCGCGCGCCGGTTAGCCCCACCGAGCGGTACAGCCGGAACATGAGGATGTCCATCTCGTTAATGGTCGCCCAGGTGACGTGGATAGCCGAATCGACCACACAGGCCGGACCCTCGGGCAGGATGATGGCGGTGGGGGTGCCGCCAGACAGGACAATCCGGTAATCTTCCACCTCGCCGACCGTGGCCACGCCCAAAGTGCGCGCCTCACCGGTGGGAGATACCGTATCTGGCGCGGCAGCGTAAAGCCGGAAGCGCGCATACAGGGTCGCATCCACCACATTTGTTCCAGCCGGGATGGTGAACGCGTAGGTGTGCGTGCCGGTGGTCACATTGTTCGCCAGGACGATTCTTTCACCCGTATCCAGAAAATCGCCATCCTCGTTCCAGTCAATCCAACCTGCCAGCGTGCATGTGCCGGAAGGACATTCCACAATCGCATTAGCTGAGCCGCCGTAGGTGCCCCATGTGCCCAGGAATTCTATTCCGTCGTCATCATCAACTATTGTGAAGGCGTTGATTCCGTCCGTATCTGTCAGAACTGTCTCTCCCAGGAAAGAGGTTCCATAGAGGTGGCGTGGGCCGTTGTCAATATACAGGTTCGTGTAGGCCGCCGGCAGGTTGCCAAAATCAGACTGTTTGCCGGTGATTGTTGCGATATCCATGTTGGAGCGCGTCGTACCGGCTGAGGCATATGCCAGGTTGGTGATGGCGCCGGCGGTCACATCCGCTGCGGTGACGGTGTAGGTGGCGGTGCAGACCAGGCTTTCGCCGGGGTCCAGGTAAGCATTGACGTTACCCACAGTAGATACCGATGGGCAACTAACGCCGGAGATTTTGTTATCCTCAACGGTAATCGGATCGGGGAACGAAGTTTCGCCGATGTTCGACACCGTGTAGCTGTAATGCAGCACCGTTCCCAGGCTGAAGAAGGTCTCCGCCACCGACTTTTCAAGCATCAAGCCGGTGGTGGCATAAGTGGCGTCATCCGTATCTTCCACTTTTGTGGTGCCGTACCATCCAGAAGCTGTGGCGGTGTTGGTGACCGTTCCCGAAACCACAGTGACCGGACCAACCGCGCAGGCGGTGGTGGTGTACTTTGCCAGCACAAGCCAGGAGCAATCTGAGAGGTCCACGCCCAGCGCCGTCAGACTGGCATCGGTCACGCTGACGTTGGTGAGGTCCACGTCGCCGGTGTTCTCAACCGTGAACTTATACCAGACGGAATCGCTCACGCCAACAGATACGTACGAATACCACGGCCCGTACTCGCTGGTGGAAGAAATTTGCTTGAGGATGGCGATGCCGGGCGTGACGGTATTGACGGTCAAAGTGCTCGAGGCCGCATTGCCCGTCAGGGCAGAACCCGCCACCGTGCCGGTAACCGTGCTGCTGGTGTTGGCATACGACCCCGCGGTTGGCGCGGTGACGTTAACCGACACAGTGCACGTCCCACCCGCCGCAATGGACCCACCTGAGAAGGCAATGGAACCCGCTCCGACGGTTGGCCCATAATTTGGCAAGCCGCAGCCGCTGGTGGCGTAGGTCAACGGGTCAGCAACCACCATCGACGCAGGGAAGGTATCCGTGAAGCTGACCGCCGTCATCGCATCCGCCAGGTTGGGGTTGGTGATGACAAACGTCAGGGTGCTGATGCCCCCCGCGGCAATCGGGTTGGGTTCAAAGCTCTTGGTCATGCTGGGCGGTGCCACGGCTTTCAGCGTGGCGGTGCCGAAGCCAGTGGAGGTGGTGTTGGTGAAGGTGCTGCCCCCATAAGTGGCGGAGATAAACCCGCTCACGTTGGTGAACGTCCCGGCGGTGGTTGCCGTGACGGTCACCGGGATGGAACAGGTGGCGCCCGCCGCCAGCGTCCCTCCTGAGAACGCAATCCGGTCAGGCGCGGTTGTGGTCAGCGTGCCGCCGCAGATAGGCGTGGGTGTACCACTACTCGTTACCGTCAAACCGGTGGGCAGAACATCACTGAAGTTCACATTGGTGAGCGCGACAGCGGTTGGATTGGCCAGGGTGAAGGTGAGCGTGGATGTGTTGCCCGGGGCGACCGGGGTAACCGTCGCCGGCGAGAAGGCCTTGCTGAGGGTAGCCAGCGGCATTCCGCAGCCGGTGAAGCGCACATCGTCAACGTAGATGATATTGTCCGCCCCGGTGCTATTTTTTGAGCCGTACACATAGACTCTGAAGTACGTTACCGCAGGGGCAGGCGAGATGGTTGGTAGGGTGTGTTGCGTCCAAACTTTATCCGCGATGGATAGATTGGTTGCTAAAGAAGTTGAAGTTGAAAAATCTGCCTGGCTGCTCCAGTTAACGTCCATCGAAGTTGGACCATTATTTGACTTTTTACTTACCCAGAAACTAAAGCTGATATCTTCAAACGAACCCTTAGCGATGGCAAATTGAAAATACGCGCTGGTGGATTTGTTAAGCGGAAACGGGTAAATACCCCAGGAGTACGGCGCAGAATGATTTGTGGTTTCATAACTGAACACCCCGCCCGCTAAACTCACGCTTGCCGCTGCGGTTCCCACGTTGTTGGTGGAGGGCGGCGGCGTGGCTGGGGTTGCGCTCGTCGTGTTAAAATTCCATTCCGCCATTAGTAGGTTTGGAACACAGGCCGGGGCGGTGTAGGTACCAGCTGTGAGGGTATCCGTAGCTGTTTTGTTCGTTGTCACCGCCGCAATCTTCAGCGTGGTGCTGTTGGTGTAAGTTCCAGCAACCGGTGCCGTGACATTAACTTTGATGGTGCAGGTGCCGCTCGCTGCCAACGTGATGTTGGAAAGGGCAATGGATTTTTTATCACCCGCGGGGCTGTAGGTGGGCGAACCGCAGCCAACAGCAGAAAAATTATCCGGCGTCGCCAGCAGCATCTGCCCGGGTGTGGTTGGGAAGGTATCGGTAAAGTTGAGGTTTGCCAGCACCGTGGCTGAAGTATTGGTCAGGGTGAAGGTTAAGGTCGAGACGCCGCCAGCCGCGATGGGATCCGGGCTGAAGGCCTTGGTAAACGTCAATGGTGGGTTGGTGGGATCAATGATCGAGATGATCCGCGCATCCGCAGAGTAATCCGCGTTGTAGTGGAAGCTGGAGCCCGAAAAATCGTAAATCATCGCATTGACGGACCGTGATGTACCAGCGCCACCGAGAATGGTCAACTTGTAAGTGATGGAGACATCTCCGCCCATTTTCCCCGAGCTCAGGCAGGAAAGGTAAGTGGGCGAGGCCGTGTCGCTATCCCAAAAACACGCGTCGCCGTACAGCTGATCAATGATTGTCGGATTCACCGGCGAAGAAAACACCGATTCGACTTCATGTACCTGGAAAATGGTATTGGGCAGGGTGAGATAAGATTCAATCTGTTCATAACCCTGGGTAGCCGTATAGCCCACCAGTTGAATCCAGTAGGTGCTGCCTACCACCAGGCCCATCGTTCCGCCCACCGCCACGCTGGAGAAATTCACCCCGTCGGTGCTCAACCGCAAATCCAACTGTCCGTTGCGGCTCTGCGAAACCAGGTGCTCCACGTAAAGCTCGCGCGGTTGCGGCGTGCTGACCGTTGTGGTGCCATCCGTAACCTCAATGTGATAGGCGCGGGTATGATCGTAAGCGGCTGAATTTCGGGTAACTTCAACCTCAAAGTAAAAATCAACGCACGGTTCTGTGAACGGACCGTTGATGGTTAGAGGATCGGTGTTGTTAGCTGATAAATTGATGTACGAATCGCTATCATCCCATATAAAGTCTGCCTTCAAATACGCAGGTTCATCCCCCGTATAGCACACCCGCGCCCCCACCGGGAAGGTATTGGGACCCACGTTGACGTTATTGCTGTCCAGCCCAATCACGTTCCACGTAATCGGCTCAATGGTCAGCGTGGTGGCTGCCTTAACCGGCGTATGGCTGGTAAACACCAGCCCGGTTAAAAGCACCAGTACGGTTAAGATGTTGAAAATTCTATACCCTTTAGTTTTTTCCATAGTTCCCCGATCCGTTTTCAATAGATTGGGATGAAGATAAAAACGCTCCCCTTCATCCATTTTAATTTAACTACCTCAAAGCGTCAACCAACAAAATAATGCCACTATCACGGCGCTGAACACGCCAGGCCGGCGCCCGCGCTGGTCAGCGTGCACACCGGGCGGGTTGGGTTGGCCTCTGCCACGCTCTGCGGCCAGAACAACCCTCCAGGCCAGGCCACAGCCGGGTAAGTTGAGCGCAGGGTGCGGTCGTACCACTCAAAGTGCAGCAAATCCTGCGCCATGATCACCAGGTCGGGCCGCTGCCTGAGCGCAAAATGGAAATACCACATCGAGAAAACCGAGGCATCGTCCTGGGCAAAAATCAGCGCCGACTGAGGGGCATTCTGCAGCACCTGGGCACCAAACTGTTCGGCGCGCCCATCGCGCGAGGCATCCACGCGCGGCCAGCGGTCCAGCGCATAACCCACCAGCAGCAGGCCAAATAACGCTGCCGCCACGGGCTTAAACCAGCCCATATAGCGAAAAGCCGGTTGCATCAAGCCGCCCAATCCCAATCCGGCCCAGATGCTAAGCGAAAGCACCACCGGGATCAGGTAAAGATAGGAATCAGCCGAAGCGTAGAGCACCGCAAAAGCGGCAAACGCCGCTGCAATCCACAGCGTTAGGAAGTACAGGCGGGTTGGTTTGAAGTAAAAAATCAACCCCACAAGCGCCAGCAAAATGCCCGCCAGCCCCACTTGAGCCGCCAGCAGGCCTCCGGCCTCTTCCAGGCGCTCAACCATCCCGGCAGCGGGCAGGTTCAGCAGGCGGCGCTGGTAAAGCTGCCCGCTCACCAACCAGGAGAAGCGCTCCAGGGTTACCGGGTCGCCCCAGTTGACCGGTGGCAGGCTGAGCGCTCGCAGCGGTAGGGCCGCATACACCAGCAGCCCGGTTCCCAGCCCGGCTGCGCCTCGCGCCAGCGCGCCCGGGTCAATCCGGAAAGGGCGGGGTTGTTTCATCCGCAGCAAAGCTGCCGGGATGAGAAAAACGGAGGTCAGGTGGTTGCCTACCGCCAGGCCCAGCACCACGCCCAGCAGCGCATCCCACCAGCCGCTCCGGGCTTTGAGCGGGATCCACACCGCCAGCGCCGCAACCAGCGCCACAAACAGCGCGTGCAGCGTATAAACCTCGGCAATCACCGCCTGAGACCACACCAGCGGCGCCAGGCCAAACAGCCCGGCTGCCGCCAGCCCTGCCAACCAGTTGCCCTCGCTGGTTGCACCTGCCAGCCGGGTAACCATAAAGTAAACCACCAGCGCTGCCGCAACTGCGGCAGCCGCTGAAAGCAAATGGGTGCGAAATGCCAGTGTCCCCAGCGGGATTTGTTGAAAAACCCCCGCCGCCAGCAGGTAGGTCGGGTAGCCGGTGGGGTGCGCCACGCCGCCAACCGCCGCAGCCGTGATGAGGTCGCCGCCATCTGTGCCACCGTTAGCCCAGGTTAACCCGCGCGCCATCGTGCCCAGGTAAACTACCCCCAGGCTGAGGGCAATGAAGAGCGGTGGCACGACGCTGCGAATACTTTTCATGGGGTGCGGTCAGTAAAACCGGATTTTTCAACCATTAAACAACCTGGTCCAATCCATCCCCCCTGAGGATGAGAGCGGGCTAACCCAGCCCCTTTCTCATCCTCCGGCTTGCGCGATTGGGGGATTATTTATTTTCCTTGTTGACGTCAACCATGCCGTAATAACCCGATTTGGTCACCGGACCGCAGGCAATCCCGGTCTTGTAAGGGTCGCTAATCGGCTTCCATTCGGATTTCTCATCAAAGTATTTATCCCAGTAGTAGATGGTGCCTTCCTGGTAAGGCGGGATGGCAAAGCAGATAGTGACGTTGCCGTCATCCTTGGGCAACTCGTTGATGAGCTTCTCATTCTGGTAGAGCTTGAGATCAATGATGCACTGGTAGAACTTGCCCACCTCGATGGGCAGCGGTTTGATATCTTTCGGCTCTCCCACCACGCTTGCAACCATCTTGTAGCCTTTGCTCTCATCCAGGTTCTCAATGTTGCCGGTCACGCAGCCGCCCACAGACATGGCCCCGTTCTTCGTCATCGTCATCACCTGGTAGGGCACGTCCACGCTGCCAACCCGGCGGAACAGGGTGGTGTACTGGAACTTGTTGGGGTCGTTCAGGTCTTTATCTGGCTCGGGAGAGTAGTAGGCATAAACGCCCGAATAGGTGACCGGCACGCAGCCTTTAGAGCCGCCCTGGAAAGGTCCGCCAACCTGCACCCAGTTGGGGTAGTTATCGCCGTGGATTTGCTTGTTGTAGAACCACTTGAACTCGTCGTAGAAGTAGATGTAGCCGGTCTTGTCCTTGGGCGTATCCAGGCAGACTTCCGCGGAACCCTTGGTGTAGGGAAAATCCTTGGTGTACTGGTCGTTCTCGTAAAGCGGAAATTCCTTCAGCAGCTTGTCGTTTTGTTGGATCTTCACAATCGCAATGCACGAGAAGATGTCATCCGGCCCGCCCGGCAGCGTCCAGTAATAAACCGGCATTGGCGGCAGGCCTTCGGTGCGGTAAGAGTTCCACGCCTCCAGCATCGCCACATTGATCTTGAAACCAGGCTTGAGGTCCTTCACTGTTCCGGTCACGCACCCGCCCAGTTTATAAGGGCCAGCGCCGGTTTTTGGGTCGCCGGGGACGTCAATCGGCGCGGGCGGAGCAGCCCAGACTGCGTTTTGGCCCAGGACAAAAATAATCCCTGCTAAAAGCGCAATAACCAACACGAATCGCATCGTTTTGTTCATAACATTTCTCCTCATCGCTAAAACTGCTTCTTCTAATTATAGTGACTTGATGTACCCAAAAGAAGCCGTTACCATCCGGATTCAATCCGGATTTCACGGAAGGGTGAATTTGATCGTCAGGTTAATATCCGTGCGCAAGTTGGTCTCCACCAGGAGGTTGGCGCCATCCATCACAGCTTTCAGATTAACCGCATCCACCCGCGCCGAGGGAGGCAGGTGCACCCTCACCACCACGGGCACGACGGATGTTCCCGGCTGCTTCTTCAGCTTGAGCGAATATGTGAAGGATTTTGTCCCGGCTTGCTGGCTAACCACCCGCGCTGGAAGGGCAAATGTGAAGCGCGTATCGTAGGTTTGCCCGCCTGGCACCACCACCATCGTGCCGTACCCCTGTACCCCGGTAATCTTCTCATCGAGTGTATCCACCCTGGCCGGGATGGATTGCTGCAAAATCATCCAGTCGGCGGGGACCTGGTGCGGTGTGGCATCCGTAAGCGTTGCGCCGGTCAGCGCATACACGCGCAAATAATTCCAGTAGCAGTGATAAATCGGGTAGCGGTTATCCTCGGGGGTGGCGCCGCCATACTGCACACACGAGCGCGTGCTGGGGCTTGCATTGGCTTGCGACACAACCAGGATGCTCTCAGGCGCCTGCGGTTGGGTCAGGTCCACGTCATAGGTGTAAAGTGTTTCCACCACCGGGTTAGCTTTGTTGTAACCAATGTTGCTGTCCACCACCATTAAAAAATCCCCATTTCCCGGGTGAATGCCCCCATCCCACTCCAGTTCAGCCAGAAGCGCCGCAACCGACTTATCATCAAACTGCAGCAGCAGGTGGCGCTCGTTTAACATTCTCACCACCATCTCTACCAGTTTTTGCCAGTCCAGCGCGCCAAAATTGGCGGTGAGTTTCTTGATGATTTCATTCCCAATGTTCTTGATGGAGCTCTTGCGCGTCCAATCCGTCGGTTGAGGCTGGAAAGGCGGTGTTTTGGCATCCCGCATAAAGGTGATTACGTTGGCAGAGGTAACCGGCACCTCACTGTACTGGACGTTGATGGGGCCAGTTACGCTCAACAACGCCACCAACACCTGCTGGTCAAGCGCGATGACGCCATCCAGCGAATGCTGGTGGTTGTAAGCGTATAAAAATTCAACCCAGCTGACCGTTGTCGGAAAATTGGTGAACCAGTTGGCATCTCGCAGCACCATGACGGGAATGCCCATGTAATCGCGCATCTGCCAGGGCGCATCCGGGTATGGGAGGGTCCAATCCTCCTGTTTTTCGGTATCCTCAAAATCCAGGCTCAAAATTGACCCATCTTTGACCACAACCTTAAAAATCGCGGTGATAAATCCCCCCGTGGGGCGCAGTTCGTCCTCGTTTTGAAGCAGCACCAGGTACGTTTTCGGCCCGTCGCTGCTGGCGCCTAGCAGCCCGGGCAGCCCAATCGCCAACGATAAGCCCTTATCCAGCAGGTCGATGGGCTGGTCAACCTGGCTGAGCAGGATGCGCGTGCGCGGTGAAAACTTTTGCAGGTCGTGTTTATTCCACAGGGCAAGCGCAAGGTCCAGTTCGCGGCGCGCCTGAGCAAGCTGCGGTTGAGCCTCCACCAGCAGGGCGGTCAGCTTCTGCGGGTTCAGCGAGGAACGGTCTTTTTCAATGCCCTGGTAAATGGGAAAGCCCACCGCGTAGAGGGTCTGCGTGGCAGCCACAAACTGCCCGGCGGCATCCAGCAAATCGGCAGCAGCAGCGATGTCTTCCCCGTACTGCGGCACCCACCTCAACCCTGCCCCAAAGGTTCTGAGATACGAAGCAGTCTCATTTTGCAGATTGGCAATATCCCTGGCAATATCCTGCAGCAGCCCCCCTGCGTTTTTCAGTTTGGCGCTATCCACCGGCAAAGAAGCCATGCTCTTAAGCCGGTTCAAATCGGACTGGGTGACGAGCGCAAGCTGGTAGACACGGTAAGCTTTGACTCCCAGCAGCACCAATCCCACCAGCAGCAGCAAGCCAAGCGCCAGCCCCAGCCAGGCATGTGTTTTGCTTTGCGTTTTTTTGCGTCGGGGTGTTTTGGATTCTTCCGCTTCAGTCAGTTCAGCCATCGGTGAAGCTGCCGCCATCTCAGCCTGGTGGTCGAGGTGGGCTTCACGGGCGGCAATGGCTTCTGCCAGCAGTTCAACACCTTTGCGCTGCCAGTCGCTGAGGGTGCTGAGCGGCGCTACTTCCAGTTCATCCCCCACCAGTTTGTAGCGGTTGATATCCTCTTCGGATAGGGTCAGCAGCCCATCTTTGCCAAAGCGGAAGGTCAGGATGGCTTCATCAATTTTGCCCCATGCATCTCGCAAGGAGACCGGGTAAGGCTCCCCAAACAAAAACGGCGCAAAGTAATTAGCCGCCAGGATTCCAAACGCACCCCACTGCGTATCCAGTCGCTTACCGCGCTTTGGCGCCACCCCCGGGAGCATCTTCCGGAAAAGCTCCCCCACGGCAAAAGCCAGCTGGAACCCGGCGCTCTTATTCATCAGCACCGGATGAGTCGAGACTGCCTCGCGCACAAAACGCTTTGCCGCCCAGGGATGGTCATCCAGTTGCTCCGGGCTGCGCAGCTGCTCCAGGATATTTCTGGTCAAGGCATGCGCATCTCCGGAATTCACCGCGCCGTTGCTCAAATGCCCCCCTCGCTAACGCGCTCAAAAACCTGCCGCACCAGCCTTTGCAGGTCCACCAGCACCCGCACGGCGTTATCTGCATCCATCCTCACCGGGTCCGGAATATCCGAGGCGTATTCCCCCGCCAGCACCGTGAGCAGATGGATTTTATTCCGCAACGCAGGGTGTTCGTAATCGAGCGCTTCTTTATGGTTTTTTTCCATGACAACAATCCAATCAAATGCCTCAAGCTGGAGATCTTCAATCGAAGTGGTTGTAAAGCCGCGCAGGTCCACGCCGATTTTTTGCGCCAGGCTGAGAATCCCCGGCGCGACTTTCAAGCCACTCTTCGTCCAGGTGCCAGCGCTCTTAACCGTCATATGCCCCGCTCCGCTTTTTTGGTTCAACGCCTCCCTGAAAATCATCTCAGCCACCGGAGAGCGGCACTGATTGGCGGTGCAAACAAATAAGATCGCCCTCATCTGCCTGTGACCTACTTTCGAGTTCTGGGAACAATCAGCCAGTGGCGCTGGGTGAGCAGTTGTTCCGGCCTGAGGTTGTTGTAGCGACATAATAATTGCTCATCTGCTCCCAGGCTTGCCGCCAGGACGCGTACTTCCACAGCGTCCTGCACAACCTGGTAAGCCTCAAACGGCGGCATCTGCGGATCAACCGCCATCTGATTAATCGGAATAACAATCAACTCTTCCAGCCACAGGGGAATATGCAGCTGGTAGTTCACCCACTTAAGCACTTCCAGCGTGGTGGCGTATGTTTTGGTCAGATCATAGAGATTATCACCGGGTTGAATCCGATGGATAACAAACCTGGGTTGGGAACCAAACGGTCTATCCAGGTCAACGCTCTGGGCAACGGAAGGCGTTATGGTCAGCGATACTGGAAGGGGTGAGGGTTTCACTGTGCTCGTCAAAAATGGGGTATAAACCAACGTCGCAATGGTCGCAATCGGCCTCCAATCCTGACCCGCCGCTCCTGATATGCCAATCGTTGCCTCAGGGGTCGAGATAGCCGGGCTTCGCCCGAAGGTTGCATTGCTAAAAAGCACCCAGAAAACCAGCAGGTCAAGCAAAATCACCCCGAGAATCACCAGCGCGATGACCAGGTACCTTCTTTTCTTGCGCGCAAAGTACGCCTCCCGGATTTTAACATCAACCGCCTGCGGTTCCTCCCGAAAGGTGGCGCATTTGACGTGCGCTTCCGTCAGGCAGGTGTGCGCCTGGGTGAGCTGGCTTGGTTTCCACACCCTGGCAATCCGGTGGCACCCGTTCAACGTAGACGGGAATAAAATCGGGGTGGCGGGGTCGTCAATTTTCCCCAGGTAAGGGCATATCTTCATTTTTTAGACTGGCATCGGGGTCGGCTCAGGCTTCGTCCTCGTCGCTGGCTGGTTTCTTAGGGCCAAAAATCCGACCCAGCCACGACCTTGTCCGCGTCTTGCCCCCTTTATCGCCTTCCCCGTCCATATCATCGTGATACTGGCTCTGATAATACGGTGAATAATAGCGGTAGCCGCCGTAGTAATAGGAACGATTGCGCGGAATACGGTTCATCACCACGCCCACAATATTAGCGCCAGCCCGGTTCATCTGTTCCAGGGTGGTCATGGCAGCATCCACCGGCGTCTTACCGGGACGGATCACCAGCAGCACCCCGTCCATATAGGATGCCAGGATGGATGCATCCGCCACCAGAAACGGCGGGGCATCCACAATGACAATATCCGCGGCGTTTTTGCCCGCCTCCAGCACGCTCTCCATCTTCTTGGAGGAAATCAGGTCTGCCGGGTTGGGCGGAATGCCGCCGCTGGTGATGATGGAAAGCTTCGTATCCTTCCATTTGTTGACGATGAAGCTCAAAGGTATCGATTCGCGAAAGATATCGCTGAGGCCGATGCGGTTGGGCAGATCAAAGAATTTATGGATGCGCGGTCGACGCAAATCAGCGTCAATCAGCAGCACGTACTTGCCACCCTGCGTGAACGAGATCGCCAGGTTGGCTGCTACGGTGGTCTTCCCCTCGGAGGGATTGGCGCTCACCACCAGCAGCGTATGCAGCGGCTTATCCACCCCGGCAAATTCAAGGTTGGTACGTAGGGTTCGGAAGGATTCCGAGACCGGCGAGCGCGGATTTTCCAGCACGTAGGGTGTATCTTTCTTGTGGTTCATATCGGCGATGTAACCGATGACCGGCAAGCCCATTACCCGGCTGATTTGCTCTGCCGTCTTGAGCGTGTCATCCAGGTATTCGATCAGGAAAATCACCAGTCCTGCCAGCAAAAGCCCCACTGCGCAGCCCAGCGTCGCATCGCGCGTCGTCTGCGGTCTAATCGGGCTGGTTTGCGGTTTCGCCGGCTCAATCTGGACAATATTTGACGTGCTGTTCAGCCGCGCCAGGCGTACTTCCTCATAACTACTCAGTAAACTGGCGCGGATCTGCTCGTAGAGTGCCATTGTGGATTGCAATTTATCGCTGCCCACAGCGGCACTCCCCGTGGATGAGGAGTTGCCCACCACAATCAGGTTAATGTAGATTTGCTGGTACAAATTGTAGGTGTTCTGGAGCAATTTAAGCCGCATTTCTCTTTCATTCACCTTTTGCTTATCCACCGGCGAGATGGTCGGCGTAGGCGTGCCCGGACCAACCACCGGGCGGCTGTTGAGCGCGTCAATTTCGGCCTGCAGGGTCAGGATTTCGCCCTCCAGCCGCGTGATTTCAGACTTGGCCTTGTTTAGCGTCGCTTCCGTGGCAGCGCTGGAAACCTCCTGCGATTGCGTCTGCAGCGCCTGGATCTGCGCATCCACCTGCGCCAGCTGACTCTGCAGGCTTTGCTCCGATTCCAGGAAGCGCCCGGCTTGCATCTCCGTGTTCTTCTCCGTGAACACCTTGACCAGGGTGTTGGCGATATCAGCCGCCAGGTAGGGGTCGCTGTATTCTACGCTGATATCAATCAACTGCGTTTCGGTGATGGTGCGTGTGGTGATCTGACCCGCGCTGACGCGGCGGCCAATTTTCTCTTCAACGGCATCCAGGATGGGTCGGGTTTTAAGGGTTTGCACGTAGGTTTTGGCTAACTGCTGGTCGTTGTAATAGCTGTACGGATTATTGCTCGATTGCGGCGCACTCATCACCTGCACCCGGGTTGAGGACTGGTACATTTTTTCCTGGCGAATGCTCAACGTGTATGCGGCAACGCCGCCAATCACCGTTCCCAGGATGAGCAACCAAAACCAACGTTTTATGACCGCCAGGTACTGTCTGATTTCCATAAATGCTTGCCTTTAAGTTTCAAAAAAATGGGCGCCTTATGTGACCCTCTCCCCGTTGCGCTTTGAATTTTATCACATTGCGGCAGGTTCTTCGGGTGTACCCGGTTGATTGATTTTGCCCGGGTTGGATGCAATGACTGTGCCCACCGGTGATGCGCGCTATCCTTTTTGCATCAACGCCAGGTAATGAGAATTAAATACTCTCAAGCTTTCCAGGAATACCCCCAGACCCCAGGAGACCGGCACAACCCGCCGCGCGATTGGCGGGGCTAAAGAAATTTTGTAAAACCTAATGCTACACCCACCAAATAGAGCCCTGATTTCTTTGGGCTGTATCCCTCGCGTTTGTGGATTGGTGGGGTTGAGCCAGAAGTCATACCAGATGATGGTTCCGCCGGGGCTTAGAACGCGCTGCATCTCATTGGCCATTTTTTGTTTTATAACACCATCCAAAACGGATGAGAAAGCTGTGTATTGTAAAACCAGGTCAAAGGTATTTGCCTGGTAAGGCAAATCTTGCCCGTCCGCGCAGCTAATTCCCGCCAGTGGCAGCTTCTGTTGCGCTTCAACCAGCCTGTCAAAAAGTAGATCCACTCCAAAAACCTGGTTCGGAGTTGCACCCAGCGATAAATACTCCATTAGAACACCCCCACCCCCACAACCAACCTCCAGGATTCGCCTCCCGTCAAGATTTAGAATCTGGTGCCCCTTTAGCTGTTTTAGCAGATCACGCTGGCGCTGCTGAATGATGAAAAGATAAGGCAAATTAAAAGGGGAGTACGAATTTCCTCCCGATGACCGTATCTTGCGTTCAGCATATTCCTGCCGCAGGCGAACGAGATCGTCCGGTTCAGTCAAAGCTCGATTCCAGTGTTGGAACTTTACCGATTTTATCCCCCCATCGCTCTCTGAAGTGCAGCATGCCAGCCAGAAACCCTGTGCCGTAACTCAGGTGCAAAATGCCAAAGGTGATGGGCAGGTGCACCAGGTGGCGCCAGCCCCACCGGGCAGCCGTGATCACGGTCGCAGCCAGGTTCGCAACCAGGTAAGCTGCCAGCACAGCACCCAGCAAAAGCTGTCCCCACACCGAGACCAAACCCAGTACAGCGCTCACAATTAACGTGGTCACAAACAGGCCGGGGATAAACTGGCGCGGGCTCATCTGCCTGGGATGTTTCTGCAGCACACGCACCTTATAAAACCCGTACTGGTAATATTGCTTCCATAATTTTAAGTAGGATCCCCGGCTAAAATACTTGGAGCGGACGTCCTCCGCCAGCAGAATCTTCCCGCCCAGCTTGCGGATGCGGTAGTTATACTCGTCATCCTGGTTGCGCACCAGTTCCTCGTCGTACCCCCCCGCCTGTTCGATGATCCGTCGTGAATACGCCGGAAACGGCACCGTATCCGCCAGCATCGTTTTGCCCTTCACGGTTCTAAACGCCGAATTTCCCACCCCAAACGGTGAGCTCATGGCTACGGCGATGGAATCAGATAAGCTTGTCTCACCAATCGTATCCATCGGACCGCCCACGCCGTCCACGCCGTCGTTAAGCATATGGATCAGGCACTGGCGCACATAATCACGCGCAATTATGCAGTGCCCATCCACGCGAATGATGATCTCACCCCTGGCTTTCCGCATGGCCAGATTCATACCCGTTGGAACGATCCGTCCCGGGTTATCCAGCAGGCGAATATTTAACTTGGGGTGCTGCAGGGAAAATTCTCTGACGATTTCACGGGTACCATCGGTGGACATGCCGTCCACCACCAGCACTTCCATTTGATTGAGCGGTTGAAAGTCCTGAAGGGCAATCGCATCCAGGCACTTCTCAATGTAGGCTGCTTCGTTATAGACAGGCAGAATGATGGTAACGGTAAAGTCTTTCATACCCATAAGTCACTTTCTGAACCAATAATCGTTCTCGGTTGGTCTTATTATATTCCAATTGAATCCTGCTTTGCAACACTATTTTTCTGAAGGTTCGACACGCCCCACCTTTGATATCACGGCCTGGAATTTTCCCGCTTTGGTGCGTTCAATGGCTGCCACCGGCTCAATGCTCACCCGAACGTTCCACCCCAGGCGCTGACGCACGCGGCGAATGATCTCGTCAATGTCTTCCTGCCCAAATGCTCCGCTCGTCACTACCCTCACCCGGATGTGCTCCAGGCTCTCCTGGATGATTTGCCCCTCGCGGATATGCGGTTGATCCACAAAAATGCCGTGAAAGCGCACCATCTGCCGCCCATCCGGAGAAAAAACCACATCCTCCACACGCCCCACCACATCCCCAATCACCGGCATCTGCCGCCCGCACGGACACGCCTGGTCATCCCAGGCGGCAACATCCCCCAGCCGGTAGCGGATAAGGGGCTGGTAACCGCGGATGAGGCTGGTGGCGACCACCTCTCCGGGTTCTCCAGAGGCGCAGGGGTTGCCATCCGGGCGCAGAATTTCGACTATGCCAATATCCGGGCTGACGTGCAACCTGCCGTGCTCGCATTGGCTGGCAAACAGCACATTTTCCACTGTGCTGTATTCTTCATAAACATTGCATCGGAACACTTTTTCCAACAAATGGCGCATTTCGGGGGTTAATTTTTCACTGGTCGTGATGATCGCCCGCAGGGTTTGAGGTGGGCGCAACCCCTGCTCCTCGATAAAGCGCGCCAGCAGATAGTACGAGACCGCATAGCCCGTCATCCAGCGCACCTGGTGCCGCTCGAGCGCTTCCAGGTAAGCGGTGGCGTTTTCAGGGCGCAGGTGAAAAGGCGAAAAGTACACCTGGTTTTCAGCCCGGTTGAAGCGGTGAAACGGCCCCTTGCTGTGCGGGTCCGGCACTACCATGCGCCCGGAAAAGGTGGCCCTGGCCTCGCGGAAAGAAACGCCCGCCCAGCCCGCCGAGCGCGCCTCCCTGACCGCCATTGTCGCGCGAAGCTCAGGAATGGTAAAGGAAGACGCAATCGGCGTGCCGCTGGAACCGCTGGTGTGGAAGGTCTTGACCCCCCGGTGGGGAACATCACTCCTGCAAAAATCCTCAGGGGAAGTTCGCACGGCGTCTTTTTCCAGCAGCGGCAGACGTTCAATCTGCCCCTCCCGCGCGGCAAGCTTCTGTTCCGCGCTCCAAACGTTTCGGTAGTAAGGGATGTGCTCAGCGGCAGCGCTGAGCACCGCTTTAAGGCGCTGCTGCTGCAAGGCTTGCCACTGCTGGCGGTCCCAGCCATCGCGGCTGCGGTAGGCTTGCACCATGCCATCAAACCCCGGGCCAAAGCGCAGCCAGCGCCAGTACAGGCCGAATAAAGAGACCGCCCAGTTCTGCGCAAACACCGGAAGCGCGGCATAGAGGGAGTCAAAGGGTGCCATTGTAGGTTATGAACCTCTCCCGTTGCAGGGCTTCATCCGTGCGCCACCCCGCTCAACAAGACCTCCCACTGCGGCAAAACCCGGCTCCAATCACACTGCTCGGCCAGTTCCCGCCCGCGGGCGGAGAATTTCTGCGCCAGCCCTTCCTCCAATACCAGCCTCGCAGCGGCGGCCGCCATGCCAGCACTATCCCCGTCTTCCACCAGCAAGCCGTTTTCGCCGGATTTAATCAGGTAAGGCACGCCTCCCACCGCAGTTGCCACCACCGGCAGGCCAAAGGCAGCTGCTTCTATCACGCTGACGGGCATGTTATCCACATGGTTGGTATTGAGAAAGATATCGTGGGTTGAAAACTCCCCTTGTTTGGCGTCCAGGTTTAAAAACCCCAAAAACCGAACTTTAGCGCTGACGCCCAGCTGCGCTGCCAGTTGCCGGGTGGAGGCCAGCTCGCCGCGCTCCTGCCCGGCCATCGTCAGGACAGATTGCGGAAAAATCTGACACATTTTTGAGAGCACCTCTACCGCCATGTGCGGATGGTAGATTGGGTGAAAGGTACGCATCCACAGCAATTTCGGCCCAACCCGCTCCCTCAGCCGGAATGGGTACTGCTCGAGCGCCAGAGCGTTGGGGATGACCACGGCAGAAAAGCCCAGGGTATGAGCGGCCTCCGCCAGGAAACCCGAAGGCGCCACTATTTGTGCCGCGCGGCGTAAAACCCGCCTGCTCCAGCCCGGGTGGCGCGCCGTGAATTCCGGTAAACCCCCGCCATGGAGCACCATCACCAGGCGCTTACCCAGGCGCTGCGCCAGTCCGCTCACCAGGTCCTGAATCATGAAGCTGGCGCCAGAGTACATCTGCAGGCAAACCACCTCATAATCCGCCCGCCGCCTCACCAGCGTCACCAGCATATCCGCCCCGCGCACATAGCGGTTGACCACCTGCGAGGTGAGCTGGCAATCCCACCCGGTCGCAGACAGCTTTTCGGCCAGCATCTCGGCGGGGTTGGGCACCCAGCCGGCATGCTTGCCGAGCATGGGACCGGCAAACAGCAGGCGCGGGCGGTTAGGACCGGGCATTTCCACCTGCCTTTGCTGGCAACTGCAGCCCCCAGGCGGAGAGCGCCATGGATTGGATGCCCTCCAGGTAGGCCTCGTAGGTGAAGTGCCGCGCAGCCGCCATGCCGGCCAGGCTCTCAACCTTCCAGACATCAGGATGAGCCGCGTACTCCCGAACGGCTGCGGCGAAGGCGGCGGCCTCCTGCGGCAGAGCGCGCCCGCAACCGAAGGCCTTCAAGTTCTGGGGGATGCTGGAGATGGTGCTGGCCAGGGGCACCACGCCGTAAGCCATCCCCTCGCTCAACACCTTGGGCCACCCCTCCGAAGCAGAAGGGAGCAGCATGAGATGCGCCTTGCGGTAGTACTCGGCCATCTGCGGATGAGGCAGCCAACCGGCAAAGTGAACGGCCTCCTCCAGATGGTAAGCCGCCACCCTACTTTTAATATCTTCCACTTGAGGTCCGTCGCCGATCAACCTCAGGTTGAAGCACACCCCTGCCTCTCTCAGCATTCTGGCTGCATCCACCACCAGCTCAACGCCCTTGGCCGTTTCCAACCTTCCCGCAAAAATGAGCTCGAGTGGAGCCTCCATGCGCTTCTCCCGGCTGGTTTGGGAGGCCTGTTCAATATCAGCCTGGTGAAAGGACGGATTGAAAAACGAATGAATGTGCGCCTTCTGACCGGGCCAGCCGCCGTTGACTGAAACCACCGCCCGGGGCAAGTTGTGCAGGAGCATCGCGCGCTGCAGCGCATAACCCGGGGGGCGGTTGGCGGAAGGCGACCAGTTGCCGGCATACTTCACCCAGCGGTAGGCAGGCGCGCGCTTCAGCGCCAGGACGATTAGCGCCAGCAGGCTGAGGTTTGCCGGGCAGCGCACGTGCACAAAATCGGCTCGCCGCATCTCCTCCAGCATCGCCCGCAAATATTCCGGGTAGCGCGCCAGGATTCCCAGTTTATCGCCCAGGCGGTCTCCACCGGCGGGGGGCAGCAGGCGCAGCCGGACGGTGGGCGAGGCATACGGCAGGCTGCTGGGCGGCGCGGGCTCATCGTAACGGATCGCCAGGTGGGTCGTCTCGTCAAAAAGGCTGGAGAGGCGGTCCAGTTCCCTCACGGTTGGCCCCCACCCGCGGATGGTGCCATTGGCTACATAATGAGGAGTGTGCGAGATGACCAGCAATCTCATTCTTGAGCCACCCCTGATAAAATCTGCCGGTACTGCAGCACACGCTGGCTCCACAGGCACTCCTGCTCAGCCCGCTGCCGGGCCTGGAGCCCCAATTTATTCGCCAGCCCGGGCTGCTCCAGCAATTCCACAACGGCGTGGGCGGCATCCTCGGGGTCATTTTCATTGACTACCCTTCCGGTGACGTGATCAATGACCGCCTCGGGCAGCCCCCCGCAGCGCGTAACCACCGCTGGTTTGGCGTGCAGGGCTGCCTCGATGACGGCAATGCCGTACCCTTCAAAATCGCCGTCAGCGGTCATGCGGCTGGTCATCATAAAAATATCGCAGGCAGCGTAGGCGCTCAGCAGCTCATCGCGCGCCACCGCCCCCAGGAAGTGCACCCGACCTGAGATGCCCAGTTGCGCTGCCAGGGCTACCAGCTGGTCTTTGCGGCCCGGCAGCCCCACCAACAGGTAATGCGCGTCATACCCGGCAGCGACGATGCGCGGCAGCGCCCGGATGACGATATCCTGCCCTTTGCGCTCCGAAAGGTGCCCTACCGAGAGTAAAACCACCTGCCCATCCTTCAACCCATGCGCTTCTCTGAAGCGCTCCACGCGCTCGGTCAGCGCTTCCTGCACACCCTCGGGGTTGGCCCCGTTGGGAATCACAAAAATGGAGCCGGGCGGAACGCCGAGGTTGGCAATCACCGTGCGGGTGAATTCACTCACGGCAATGCAGGCATCGGCGCGCTTGAAAGCCCAAACCGTCAGCCGCCGGTGCCAGGGATTTGCCCCGCCGAACTCCGTCCCGTGCCCAACCGCTGCCCACCGCTGGCGAAATACAAGGCTGCAGGCCGCCATCAACCAGGATGGGCGCATACCGCTGGTCATCACCACCTCGGGCTGCCAGGCGCGGAGAGTCCGGCACAATATCACCCCGTGGGAGAGCCCCTCCAAAACGGAAATCCTGCCGTGGGCCAGGCGCCGCAGCGTAAACGGCAGCCCGGCATTGAAGCGCGATAGGCTTTCCTCGGCAGCATAATCCTGCGGAGCCAGCACCAGCACGTCATCTCCGGTCTGCGCCAGGCCCTTTGCCACCTCAAAGGCGTGCGTGCCGATCCCTCCCGGCCCGGGTGGAAATTCACTTGCCAGGATCAAGATTCTCACTTATCCTCCGCCAGGAAACGCGCCTGTGAAAGCCCAAACATGAGGGAAATGATCGACAGACGCATGGCGGCATGGCTCATATCCAGCAGCACCCAGGCCGCAAAAGCCAGCGCCAGCCACTTCTCGGCGGCACTGCGCGGCGAAAACAGCACCCTGAGCAGCATCACCACCATGAACAACAGGGCTGCTGCCCCAAACAACCCGTGTTCAGCCAGAAGACGGGAATATTCCGTGTGAGAAGCCACTATCTGACCGCCCACTAACAACGCATAGCTGGTCGCAGCTCCCGGCCCAACCCCAAAAATGGGGTTCTCCGCAAAGGTTTGCAGGTGCACCGTCACAATATCCACCCGCCCGGTGGTATCTAAATCTGAATAGCGCTGGGCCATCAGCCCACCGGTCAGATCATCCAGACCGGGCAGCAGAAAGTACCCCACCACAGCGACCAGCAGAACAGCAATGATGGCGATGTTCCTGGTACGCTTTTCAAGCCGGGTGGCAGCCAGGGCCGCCATCGGCAGCGGCAGGATCAGGTTATACACACCCCCGCGAGAAAAGGTGAGCATGCTCTGAACAAAGAATCCCACCATCAGGCCAAAAAGGAGCAGCCGGTTGACGCCGGAAAGATGCTCCTCGAAGAGGAAGACCATCCAGGCGAACAAAACGCCCAGCCCCAGGATGGCGGAAACCTGGTTGGGGCCGTATCCGCCGCTGGTGATGAAGTTGGATTCATCCGTAAAAACAATCGCTTCGGCCCTGAGGATGGAATACAGCACCAGGGTTGAAAGCCCCACCACCGGAACAATCATCACCAGCAAGAGCTTTTTCAGCTCCTGGCGCTTGAACTGGTGCTGCCGGAGGTACAGGGCAGCAAACGCCAGGCTGACCGGCCCGGAGAGGTTAAAGCTAATCTGATCGCGGGCTTTTTCCAGGTCAACAGCGGAGCCAATGAGCATGAACACCGAAGGCAGCAGCATCACCAGGTAAATAATGGGCAGCGTAGAAAGGCGGGTGCGGTAACGCAGGATGGCCAGGATAAATAACAGCACCAGCGCATACTTGCCAAATTCCCAGAACACGCCCGCATTGGTCATGCGCCATAAAATCTCAGCCATGGAAAGGTAACCGGCAGCGTAAAGCAAGCGGGTGGGGGTTTGGTCATGCACCAGGTAATAGAGCGCCACCAGCAGGGTGAGCAGGGCGTGGGCGGTGGCGAGGATGGAGAACTCGCGCATCAATAGCACCAGCGGAATGTGCAGCAGGGCAGCCACGAAGAATACCGCAAAGGTTTTTTGCGCCCTGACTCTTTGGAGGAAAAGCTCGCTCCGGGCAATCGCGTAGGTCATGGATCTATCCTGAGGGCCGGGATTTGCGGGTAGGTTTTGAGCCATGCGCGGGCGGTTTTATCGCGCCGGTGAACTTCCCACAGGGTGAGCGGCAGCATGAGCGCCGCGTAAAGAGCTTTGACCACCCGCCGCATGCGGCTGCCGCGCGCCGAGAAGGTGCCAAAAACCGCCAGCCAGGCTGCCTCCCGCACCTGGCGGGTGGTGAAATAACGCCGGGCAAGGTAAAGCTCCGAAACGCTGGGCAGGCTGCGGGTGGTGATGCGCGCACGGCTGGAGGCATACGTCACCTGGCGCGCTTTATGCGCGCGCAGCCCGCCACGCGGGGCGTGGTGGTGCAATACGCTGATTTGTGGCTGCAGCATCATCAGCCCGCCGCTGAGGTAAATGCGCATGCCCAGGTCCAGATCCGCGCGCTGACCACGCTCGTACGCCAGGTCAAACAATCCGGAGCGGATGAGCGCTTCTCTGCGGACAAGCGCATTGTTGGTCGGAAAGACATCGCTGACGCGCCGGTAAGTGAAATCTTGCGGCAAAGCTCCCGCGCCAGTTTCATGTGCCACCCCGCAGGAGGCCGCAGACTGTTGTTCATCCAGGCATGCCAGGTGGGCAGCGAGCAGGTCGTCAGAAATTTCATCATCATCATCGATGAACAAAATAAACGCTCCGCTGGCCTGCTGCAGCCCGGCGTTGCGCGAGGAACACTGCCCGGCTTGATCCAGCGTGATCACCTTGAGGGGTAAATCGGCAAAATCCGCCCAGAGCGCCCCATCGCGCTCTTCTGCAGGGGTCTGGTCAATGACGATAACCTCTAACGGCGGGCAGGTCTGGCGGCGCAACTGCCCCAGCAGCACCCTGAGATAGGGATAACGCTGCAGGGTGGGCACAATCACGGAAACGCGGGGCTGCGTGGTGACTGCACCGGCACTGCAAGGCACGCCAGGGGCTTCGGCGCGGTAAGGCGCGGGATCGGCGGTGAAATGCTGACGCTGTAGAGCCTTGTGCGCCGCGGCGACCTGCCCCAGCCCCGCGTAGCCGCTCAACACAGCCCTGAAGGCAGCCCAGTCCTGCCATTTCCGTCCAAAGCGCCAGCGGATGAAGCGCAGCTCATCCTCAAATGGCAGAGCTACCACAGGGGGAGCCTCCGGGGGCTGGGGCAGCAGCTGCGGCGCGTGGCGCACCACCACCCCGCGGCGGATGCAGCGGTGACCCCACTCCAACCCGGCTGCCTCCAGCGTTCTAAAGCCCTCGCGCACAAAGCCGATCTGCTCCAGCACGGCGCGGCGCACCAGGCAGGCGCGCAGCGAAACACGCCAGGAGGTTGCCTCTATCGTCGCCGCGGGGTCGCGGTTGAGCATCCAGGTGGGCGCCACCGCATCCAACAGCCCGGGCAGCCCACCCAGGCCCAGCGCCAATCCGGCATGCCACACATCCCCCGGAGCGGCTAAAAGCTGCTGCAGGCTCTCCGGTTGGGGCAGGGGAAGACGCTCATCCCAGAAGAGGAAGGCATCCGCCCTGCTGCGCTGTAACAAGTCCGCCGCGACCCGGATAAGCAAGCCTGGATCCAGTGCTGAAACAGCAGCCTGACCCCAGGCCGGGGCAGATTGAGACGCGCTGAGCAATACCAGGTCAATGCGCGGCATGCAGCACCTGCTGATAGAACGCCTCGAACCGGTCGAGCAGGTCGCTCAACCTGAAGCAGGAAAGCACCCGTTCCCGCCCGGCTTGACCCATACGCTGCCGCAAACTGCCATCATGGGCCAGTTCCTGAATCCTTTGAGCCAGGGCCTGAGGGTTGCGGCGCGGTACCACAAAACCGCTTTCCCCATCAACCACATTTTCAGCCAGGCCATCAGCATCGGTACACACCACCGGCACCTGCATGGCCTGGGCTTCCATCACCGCGTTGCAAAAACCCTCAGAAACCGCCGCATGCAGGAACACATCCGCCCAGGCCAACTGCTCCATCACCTGGGCGTGCTGCAGCCCCCTCATAAACGTCACGCTTTCCACCAGGCCCAGCTGGTGACGGGTGAAGGCCAGCGGTTCAAGATAACTGCCACCGCCAACGATGCGGTAGTCACAGGCGATGCCAGCCTGGCGCAGCCAGTCCACCGCCTGCAGGCCGTATTCGTAACCCTTCTTCCACTCCAGCCGCCCCACGCTCAGCAAGCGCAGCGGGCGATAGGCAGTGCCCACCTCGCCGCCATCCTTGCGCTGCGCAGGGATGAGCCGCTCCGCATCCACGGCGGGGGGAATGAGCGCGTGGCATATCTTGGTGGGGCAGCCACGGCGCTGAGCGCGCTGCCAGAGATCCTCGCCCAGCAGGTGGAGCCCATCGGCGTGCTGCCACACCTGCCGGTAGTAATCCGGCTGCTCCAGGCCGGCAAAGTTGAGATCATAGCCCCTGAAGCTGACCACCACCTTGCAGCCCAGCAGCTGCCCCAGGTCAGCCTGTTCCACGGCCAGCGTTCCAAACTCAAAATGCACCAGGTGGGGTTTAAGCGAAATGAAGGATGAATCCAGGTAGAAGCGCCGCAGGGCTTTAGCCAACCCCCAGCGCTTGAGTGCCAGCCGAGCGTAGCGCCACACGCCGCGCGGATTGCGCGCCAGGCAGCGCAGCATGGCAAAGGGCAACAGCAGCAACGCCAGCCAGCGCGGGCGGTGCGGCCAGGCAGCGTGAACCCGGCTGCGAATAGCGGGCTGGCTCAACTGGGGGTAGTGCTTCCAGGCCTGTGCATCCACCTGCGCGGTGAGCAGGTGCACATCCCAGCCGCGTTGGAGCAGCCCCAGGAACTTTTGCACGATGAACGTTTCTGAGAGCTGCGGAAAAGCGGAAGTGTAGAGCACAAGACGGGGCATGTATGAGCGCTATCTTTTAAGTGATCTGAGTAACTGAACCCATGCATTAAGTTGAGCATCCAGGGTAAAATTCATGATTACTCTTTGCCGTCCAGCCTGGCCCATTCTGGCGCGTAATTCTGGTAAGCGGCTCAGCTTATCAAGCGCCAGGGTCATGGCTTGCGGGTCGCGCACGGGAACCACAAAACCCTGCAGGCCGTCGGTCACCGCCTCGCGCATACCACCGCAATCGGTGGTCACCACCGGCAGCGCGCAGCTCATCGCTTCAAGGGCGGCGTTGGCAATCCCCTCGGAATGGCTGGCCAACAGGAAGACATCCGCCCGCTGCAGCGCATCGCGCACCTGCGGCGGGGTGAGCCTGCCGTGCAGCACCACCCGCCCCTCAAGGCCGAGATCCTGGATGGTGAAGAGCAAGCGCTGGCGCTCGGGGCCGTCTCCGATGATGTGATAGGCTGCGTCCACTCCGCTTTCCACCAGTTGGCGTAGGGCCAGCAGGGCCACCTCATAGCCTTTTAGCCAAACCAACCCACCGGTGGTCACGATAGTGAATTGCTTATTGGCTGTTCGCTCTAGAGACGGCGTAAAGAAATCCGGATCCACCGCCGGACGAATGACCACCGTTTTGACGGCCTGAGCCCCAAGGGCAACCGCCTCGCGCTGGATATCCGCAGAGACGCAGTGCACCGCTGCCGCCCCGCGCAGCGACTCGGTCAACTGGCGGGTGTAGCCCTCCTGCCCGGGGGTGTGCGGGCGAATATTCACCTGGCTGCCGCGGCAGCTGACCACCACAGGGATGCCCAGTTCATATAACGGCTGGTAAGCGATGGCTGCTGAGTTCCACGGAAAATAAATTGCATCCCATCTGCCGTGCGTGAAGGGCAGCAAGCGGTACAGCATGACCAGACGTTCCATGCCCGGATGAGCGCCGTTGACATGTTTAAAAACCCAACTTAACCGCTCCCCCCACCCCTGCCTGGCCAGTAAACCAACCAGCCTCGCCATTCGGCTGGCAAAGGAATCCTCCCAGTTTGGAGCCCACAGCCATTTAACCGATTCGGGACGCTCGATGGATAACTTCGGTCTGCTTGATGTGGCCAGGGTGAGTTCAACCTGCTTTTCAGAGAGCCCTCGCACCAGGCGATCCAAAAATGTGGTGGTGTTTTTCCCCAGCCCCACCACCAGCAGGCGAAATTTGTGCGGCTCAGCCATACTGCTCCAACCAGGCGGAAAAAGTCAGCAGCATCGAGACGGTGTAGCCGTTGGCGGCATCCGGCGCGGCGAAAAAGCTGTTGAGCAGCGCGGCAACTTCACCAGGGGCCACCAGCTGGTGCAGGCGCAGCCCGGGCCTCAGCAGCCAGCGCTCCAGCCCGGCGCGCCCGGCCGGATGGAGGAACTGCACCTCCCAGTTGCGCTCCAGCACCTGCTTACCGCGCGCCAACCGCCAGGCCTTCTTGAGCGCCCGTTTGGGCAGCTGCCAGGTGTTGAAGTGCTGAACATCATAAAGATTGGCGTCATAAACCTGCCAGGTGATGCGCGCCAGGTCGGGGGCGAAGCGCTTGAGAAAGTCAATTTGCAGCCGCCGCCCGCTGAGAAACCCGGCTGGTACGGTGGCGAAGAAATCCGCCAGGCGCCCATCATAAAACACCAGCCTGGGCCAGGCCGCGGATTGAAAGACGCGCACCGGCGGCAGGCTCCAACGGAAGGACCACTGCTCGGTTTTGAAGGCTTTGACCCTGAAATCCGCCTCGGCAATGCCCTGCAGGGCAAAAAGCTCCTGACGCACCCAGGCCTCAAGGGCAACATCGCACTCACCCCCGGTTAAATGGCTGCCCACCACATGCTGCAGCAGCCAGGTTCGCCCGCGCTTGAGCATCTTGCCCAGCGCAAACGCGGCGGCCTCAGCAGGGCTCACCTGCCCCTCTCCAAGGCCCATATTATCCAACCACACATCGCCCCACAGGGCGCCCACCAGGCTGCCGCCGCGCAGAGCCAGCGCATCGCGGACAGCCGCCTGCCGGGCCTGGGTGACATCCTGAAAGCCCTCGGTCCATGCCAGAAGGCGCTCAAGGTTTTCAAACAGGTAGGGAGCAATGGTAAAAGCCTGGAAAGGCAGCCCGCGGGCGGCAGCCACCTGGCGGGCAATGCGCGTCTCGACGGAATCGGCCGTGTAGCCGTAGGAATAAGCCCAGGCATTGGCAGCCAGGGAGGGGGTAATCGCAGCGGCGGTGGAGCGGGAATCGAGCCCGCCGGAAAGCGGCAGCGCCACCGGACTGCCCTTGAGGGCATCGGCCATCACCTCAAGAAAAATGCGCCCAAACGCGTTGACGGTCTCATCATAGGTTCGCCTGGTGTCGGGTGCATGCTGCCAGGCAACGATACGCTCCTGGCGGAGCAAGTTGCCGCGCGAATCCAACACGGTATGGGTTGAGGGGCGCAGGATGCTCAGCCCCTCAAGTTGGGTGCGCTCGCCGGGAAAGAACCCGCAGGCAAAAAAGCCGGCCAGGGCGACCCAATCCAGGGATCGCGGGGTGAAAGCCGCCGCAGCCGGAGAAAACGTGCTGAGCACCCCATCGGCGCGGTAAGCGTGCAGCGTGCCAAAGCGGTCCGTCCAGGCGTGCCAGTGGCGCTGATGGGCATCCCAGGCCAGCACCAGCGCCCGCCCGTGGAAGGCAGCCACCTGGCGGGTGAGTTCCGCCTCATCTATGGCGCTGTGGGCTGCCGGGGCGAACTCGCCCAGGCTGAACACCAGCCAGCCGTCCTGCTCCAGCCGGGTGAGCGGCGTGCCGCGCCAATCTGCGCAGGGCGCGCAGCAAAAGAGCTGCCAACCTTCACCGGAATCGGCTGCAGCCCAGGGAGAATCGGCAAAACGGGCGGGCAGGGAAGCAGGCAGCGTCCCAAAGGCGATGAGCACATCGCCAAGCATGCCGGTGGATAACTTCATGCGCCCACCTGCCCCCTGAGCAGCTCAAGGTAGAGCGCCTGGTGGGCTGCCACCTCGCGCTCGATGGTGAACTGCTCCAGGATGCGCTGGCGGGCGGCGGCGCCCAACCGGGCGCGTTCGAGTGGGTTCTCTATTAGCTTTTGAATGGCTATACGCAAGGATAAGGGGTCTTCCGCCCTGACCAGCCGCCCGTTGACCCCATCCTGGATGATATCGCGCGCGCCGGGGATATCCGTGGCGACGCAGGCTTTGGCGCAGGCCATGGCTTCCAGCAGCGCCACCGGGCAGCCTTCGCCTTTTGAGATTGTCGGCAGGACGACCACATCCACCGGCTGCAGCAAGGCGGGAATATCTTCCACCTTACCCAGAAAGTGCACGCGGCTGGACATGCCCAGCCGGGCAGCCTGGGCTTTGAGCTGCGCGGTGTAATCGGCATCCGCTGCACTGCCCGCCAGCAGCACATGGGTGTTGGGTAGCCCGGCGGCGGCTTCGATCAGCGTGGGGTGGCCTTTGACCGGCACCAGGTGCGCCACGCAGGCCACGATCTTCTCCCCTTGTGCAATCCCCAACTGTGTGCGCCATGTATCCCCGGGCGCTTCCACCAGTCGAAACTGGTCGGTGGAAATGCCGTGATGGATGACCCTCACTTTACCGCGCAGAAGCGGGCTTGAGAAGAACTTGCCTGGCATTTCGCTGTTATCCGCCACGATGCGTGCTGCCAGCACACTGCGCGCGAACCAGGCACGCGAACCCCAGCTCATGGCTTTTTTGGTGTATACCCACGCCCGGGCGCCACTCAACCTCGCGATCAGCGGTTCGGAGTAATCATCTGCATAATGAAAAGAATGCCAGATCCTGAACCCGTATCGTTTGAAAACCTCTCCGGCCAGCTTGGCTCTTGGCAACAGGCTGGCATACGGCTTAATCGGTACGGTGAACGGCAGTTCCAGTAATGGGATACCCCGTTCCCGCAGTTCATTTTCAATCCCACCGCCCGCCTTCAGCACGCACACACAGGGCGCAAACATTTTTGGATCCAACCGCTCCAGGATATTAACCATCACTCGCCCGGAGCCGGCTGTGATGAAGTTAGGAATGGTAAACAGAATGGGAATTGGTAATTCAGGTATCAAATTTAACGCCAGGTTTCTATACGTCAATAATTCCAGCAAATCCTTGCACTTTAAAAAGAGTTTTACTGATGAACATTTTTCAAGCTACTGTGCCTATCACCTAATCCAACTCCCTCTGGAAAATTG
>CAYVOX010000018.1:0-33770 GCA_964453035.1 uncultured Anaerolineaceae bacterium | reverse complement strand
CTGGCTTGCTGCGCCTGCCCGCCTTTGAATACGTGGGCGAATTACTCAGCGTAGGTATTGGCCTGCCGGAAGACCTCGCGCTCTGGAAAGAGGTTAAAACTACTGTTGCAACTGCTGGTGATGTGGCTGCCAGCCTGCCTGCCCGCCCCCTAGACGCGCACAAAGGCACCTTTGGCCAGGCGCTGATTGCAGCGGGATCGACCAATTACACCGGTGCAGCCTTGCTGGCAGGGCGCGCTGCTTACCAGGTCGGCGCAGGGCTGGTGCGGCTGGCAATTCCCGCCCCGCTGCATGCTGTGCTTGCCGGTCAGCTGCCTGAGGCTACCTGGCTCATCCTGCCCCATGAGCAGGGGGTGATTGCCGAGGCGGCTTGTTCTGTGCTGCTCAAGAACCTTGAAAAGGCTTCTGCTCTGCTGGTAGGACCAGGCCTGGGACTGGAGATTACCACCGCTGCTTTCATAAGCAACCTGCTCACAGGGCAGGCGACCCGTTCCAGGCGCGGGCGGATTGGATTTTTAGCGCCGCAGAAAGATACCCCGGCTGCAGGTGAGGAAATATCCTTGCCGCCGCTGGTCGTGGATGCCGACGCGCTCAAACTGGTTGCCCGGGTGGATGAATGGTGGAAGCTGCTCCCCGAACAGACCGTCCTCACGCCCCACCCGGGTGAGATGGCGATCCTCACGGGGCGCTCGCTCGAGGAAATTCAAACCAACCGTGCCGCCGCAGCGCTGGAGGCTGCCAAAAAGTGGGATTGCGTGGTTATCCTCAAGGGCGCTTTCACCGTGGTTGCCGCGCCTACGGGCCAGGTGTGCGTCGTCCCTGTGGCCACGCCAGCACTGGCCAAAGCCGGCACCGGTGATGTGCTGGCGGGCATGGTGGTCGGGTTGATGGCACAGGGGGTTCCGGCGTTCAAGGCGGCAGTGTCAGCGGCATGGCTGCATGCCCAGGCTGGGCTCTATGCCCAGGCTGAGTTTGATGACTCCACGGGTGTCGTGGCCTCGGATGTGCTTTCCGCGCTTCCGGCAGTCTATTCTCGCCTGGCCGAAAGCGATTGAACTCTTTCTCGTTGAGACTAATGATTTAAATCAAAAAGGCGTTCCGTATGTTCTACGGAACGCCTTTGCAACCTTCGCCTGTTGATTAACCTTCGCTGGCGGGGGTGGGGGGTTCTTCGAGCTTGATGGCCTTCTTAACTTTGGCCTTCTGTTCCTCAAGAACAACTGTACCGGTTTTAACCAGATCCTCGGCGCCGGTCTTCGCGGTCTTGATAATCTCATCCGCTTTGACTTTTGCCTCAGAGGTAATGGTTTCAGCGCGGGCGCGCGCATCAGCCAGAACGGCTTCGGCCTTGGCTCGCGCTTCTTCGCTGGTGGTGTTGACCTGTTCACCCAGTTCGATGGCTTTATCTTTCAGCATCGTACGGGTCTGCGTGCCAGATTGCGGAGCTAAAAGCAGGGAAGCTACCGCGCCAGTCAACCCGCCGATAATAAAGCCCAGCAGAAAAGCACCAAATTCATCTCGTTCAGCCATTTTGTAATCTCCTTCCTAGATTTTGTCTTATCGTTACTTCTTTGTTGGAAACAGTACTTCGAAGAATTTCTTCAGACCGGCCAGGTAGGTGTTCAGGGTGATGATTGGCTCGGTCACATTCTTGCTGATGAATACGGTTGTCCCTTTAAGGGTGTTGACCGTTTCATTGGTGGAATCAAGGATCGGTTTGATTTCGTTCTGGATGAGGTTGGTCAGAATGGCCAACTGCACCACCAGAATAATCAATACCGCGCCAATTAACAGCGACTCAAGTGCCATGAAGATGATGAAGATATCACGGATTTTTCCAACGTTCTCCGAACCCGTGCTCATCAGCAAAACAATCACACCTACTACCAGCGCCAGGATTAAGATGCCAACCACGATGATCACCCAGGGCTGGAGGGTGGTTTTCTTACCCTTGCCTTCTGGAAGCGCAGGTGGGGTTGCGGGCGTTTCGGTCGTCGTCGATGTGGTCTCTTCCATAAATTTCCTAAATTATAGCATATTGGTTAACAACTATCCAATATCAGGTTATTGCTAAAAATATTATAACACTTTGCGCCCGGAATCAATGCGTTGAAGAGCGCTTTCTTTGGTGTTGAGTGCCTGGTTCCGGGTTTCTTAATCGATCAAATTTGCATCTTTGTTCGCTTCGTGTTAAACTTATCAATTGCCATGCGAACGACCATACGCGCTATTCTGCTAGTCTTACTTGCTGCCTGCCTGACGTGGGCGCCTGCCCTGGCATTGGATGGGCCGGTCGTGACCAGCCCGCGTCCTGGAGATGCCCTTCAAGGCCTGGTGGTCATCACCGGCTCCACCGACCTGGCGGGTTTTCAATCGGTGGAGGTGTCGTTCAATTACCTTTCCGGCAGCCCGGATACCTGGTTCCTCATTCAACAAAGCCGCAGCCCTGTCAGAGAAGGCGCGCTGGCTGTGTGGGACACCACCACCATTGCCGACGGCACCTATCGCCTGCGGGTTCAGGTTTTACTGCCAGACGGCAAGCACTCCGATGTGATTATTTCTGGTCTGCGGGTTCGCAACTATACCCCCATCGAAACCAATACCCCTGCACCCGTTCAAAAAACCGAGCCTGCTGCTGCCAGCCCCACCCCAATCCCACCAACGCTCACCCCGCGGGTTACCCCCACGCTGCTGCCGCCCAATTCACTCACCATACGGCCCATGCAACTCACCTTCGGGGCAGTTGAGGGTGCCGCTGCCGTGGTGATTGGATTTGGGCTGCTGGGTCTTTACCTGTGGATTAAAAGGAGATAACCTCGTGGATGCCATTCGCCGTTTACTGGCCAGCCAAAAACAAAACGAAGATACTCCCTCTGGCGGTGCCACTTATTTGCTGGTTGGGTTGGGTAACCCGGGGCGTGAATACCGAGAAAACCGCCATAATATCGGTTTTATGGCGCTCGATGCCGTTTCTAAGGCTCTGGATGCCAGATTGGGCCGCCTCCAGTCGCGCGCGCTGGTCTCCAGCGTGGTATGGGAGGGTAACCGGGTCATCCTCGCAAAGCCGCAAACCTTTATGAATCTCTCGGGGCAGGCTGTTTCTTCCCTGCTTCGATTCTACAAGGTTCCGCTCATCCGCCTGCTTGTCATCCATGATGACCTGGATTTGCCGCTCGGCACCCTGCGACTGCGTCCCTCCGGAGGTTCCGCCGGCCAGCGTGGGCTGGCATCCATCATCCAGCAGCTTGGCACGCAAGATTTTCCCCGCCTGCGCCTGGGTATTGGACGCCCACCCGGTCAAATGGATGCTGCTGACTATGTTCTGCAGGATTTTCCTACCTCCGAGCGTGATTTGCTGCAAATGGTGCTGGAAAAATCTGTCTCGGCTGCTCAGGCGTTTATACGCAGCGGTCTCGAAAAAGCTATGAATGAATTTAACGGCTCGCTCCAGAAGGAGTAAGCGGTGATTGAAGAAATTCGTTCCCTTACAGCTTTCCAACGCCTTGTGGAGCAGGTCCGCGCCAAAATCTCCCTACCCCCCCTTGGGCTGGCGCGCGCCACGCGCCTGCCCGTCCTGGCTTCCTTACAGGCTGACCTGCAGCTGCCGGTGCTGTTCATCACTGACCGCGCCGACCATGCCCTCACCATCCTGGATGAGGTGAGCTTTTGGACGGAGCAGAAAAACCACCGCTACTTTCCTGAGCCTAATCCCCTCTTCTACGAACAGGCTGCCTGGGGCACCTCTACGCGCCGCGACCGCCTGCAAGCTCTCAGCCTGTTAGCGCTTTACCACCTTCCTTCCACGCCTAAACCGCAGACTCCTCCGCTGATTGTGACCACGCTCCGCGCTGTAATGGCGCGCACCATGCCCCGGCGAGACTTTTTACGCAACCTGCGTACGCTCAAACGCGGGCAGCAAATTCAGCCTGAAGCGCTGCGCCGCGCCTGGCTGGATGTTGGTTACCAACCTGCCGAAATTGTGGTGGAAGCCGGGCAGTTCTCGCAGCGCGGCGGCATTTTGGACGTCTGGCCGGTGGCAGAAGTCCATCCCCTTCGCTTTGACTTTTTCGGCGATGAGATTGACACTATCAGGCGTTTTGACCCAGCCACCCAGCGCACCATCCAACCCGTTGACCAGGTGCTGATTTCACCTGCGCGCGAGCTGCTGGTCAACAAGGCACTTGAACTTGGCATGAGCCTGCAGGAACTCAACGAATTTCATCTACCGCTTGTTCACCCTGCCCCGGCGAGCATCCTCGATTATTTGCCGCGCCAGGCGCTGGTTGTTCTTGATGACCAGACCCTGTTGAGCGCTTCTGCATCTGAAATTGAGGAGCAATCGGTTCGCCTGCGCCAGGATTCCATCAAAGAAGGCACCCTCCCGGCGGATTTTCCCATCCCTTACAACACCTGGTCGGAGCTGCAGGATGCGCTGGCTTCGCATTACTGGCTTGATCTGGGCCATCCTCTCGAGGAGGAGCGCTCCGACCTGGCCCTGGCATTTGAGCCAGGCCCGCGCTTTGGTGGACGCCTGAAGCCGTTCATGGATGACCTGCTCACGCGCTGCCAGTGCTCCGAGCGGGCTGTGATTGTCTCCCGGCAGGTTTCGCGCCTTAAGGAGTTGTGGCAGGAGCGTATCATCGCCTGCGATACACCGGCGGTGCCCCGCTTTATAGAAGGCATGCTGAGTGAAGGCTGGGTGCTTCACACTCAATCGGGCGAAAAGCTACACCTTCTCACTGATTCCGAGATTTTCGGCTGGGAGCGTCCCAGGCCGCGACAGCAGCCCCGTCCTGGCGCTGAAACCCCCGAAGCTATATATGCTGACCTCAAGGTGGGGGACTGGGTGGTGCACATTGATTACGGCATCGGGCGTTTTCAGGGGCTGGCTCGCCGCGTTCTGGATGGCGCTGAACGTGACTTTCTTCAGGTGGATTACGAGCACGGCGACCAGCTTTATGTTCCTGTGCACCAGGCTGATCGCCTGAGCCGCTACATTGGCCCGGAAGGGGAAACCCCTTCTCCAACCCGCCTGGGCACCCCGGAATGGTCACAGGTAAAGCAAAAGGTACGCGAGGGTGTGCTGGAAGTGGCCCAGGACCTGCTGGAACTTTATGCCCGCCGCCAGGTCTCGCAGGGGTACGCCTTTCGAGAGGACACCCCCTGGCAAAATGAGTTGGAAGCATCCTTCCCCTATGTTGAGACGAGTGACCAGCTGCGTGCCATCCAGGAAGTCAAGGCGGATATGCAAAAGGTGCGCCCCATGGACCGCCTTTTATGCGGTGATGTAGGTTACGGTAAAACCGAGGTTGCCCTGCGGGCGGCCTTTAAAGCTGTCATGGATGGAAAACAGGTTGGCATCCTGGTTCCGACCACCGTGCTGGCCCAGCAGCATTATGACACTTTTCGCCAGAGGCTATCGGCCTTCCCGGTGGTGGTGGAGATGCTCTCCCGCTTTCGCACGCCAAAAGAGCAGGATGAGATTCTGGAAAAACTGGCAGCCGGGTCGGTGGATATCATCATCGGCACGCACCGGCTGATCTCAAAAGATGTGGCGTTCAAGGACCTGGGGCTTGTCATCATTGATGAGGAGCAGCGCTTTGGTGTAACCCACAAGGAGCACCTCAAAAAGCTGCGCACCGAGGTGGATGTACTCACCCTCACTGCCACGCCGATCCCGCGCACTCTGTATATGGCGCTCACCGGCGTTCGCGATATCTCCACGATTAATACCCCACCCGAAGAGCGCCTCCCGATTATCACGCACATTGGCCCCTATTCCCCGCGCCTGGTTCGGCAGGCCATTCTGCGTGAACTGGAGCGCGGCGGGCAGGTGTTCTTCGTGCATAACCGCGTGCAAACCATCCGTGCAATGGAACGTCACCTGAACAAACTTGTTCCCGAAGCGCGCGTGGGTATCGGTCACGGTCAAATGCACGAGAGCGCCCTTGCGGATGTGATGCACCGGTTCACCCAGGCGCAAATTGATGTTTTACTGTGCACGTCCATCATTGAATCCGGCCTTGATATCCCCAACGCCAACACCCTGATTGTGGACCGCGGCGATACCTTTGGCCTGGCGCAACTCTACCAGTTGCGCGGGCGGGTGGGTCGCGGGGCTCAACGCGCTTATGCCTACTTCTTCCGCCACCGCAAAAAACCACCTACACCGGATGGGCAGGAGCGCCTTGAGGTGATCGCTGAGAACACCCAGCTTGGCGCTGGCTACTCGATAGCGATGCGCGACCTGGAAATGCGCGGGGCAGGTGAACTGCTGGGTAACCGGCAGCACGGTTTCATCGCTGCGGTTGGCTTTCAACTCTACACCCGCCTTCTGGCGCAAGCTGTGCGCCAGTTGCGTCAGGTCTCCGGAATTAAAGCTCCGGATACGCACCTGGCTGAGCTGCGTGATGTGACTCAACCGGTCAATGTGGATCTCCCGCTGCCGGTTGGCATCCCGCAGGAGTACGTCTCTGACCAGAACATGCGCCTGCGCCTTTACCGGCGCATAGCCAACCTGGCAGATGAGGCTGAAGTGCAAGCCATCAGTGATGAATTTTCCGATCGTTTCGGACCGCTGCCGGTTGACCTTTCCAACCTGCTCTACCAGGTGCGCATTAAGTTGATGGCAGAATCCGCTGGCCTGGCGGCGATTGCCCTTGAAGGCGAGCAAATGCTCTTGCGTTATCCTCCCCTGCCCGAGAACATTCCCCAACGCGCGCTCAAATCCGTTGGCAGCCTGGCACGCGCCGGGAAAAATGCCTACTGGATGCCCGTTCCCAGGGGCGATGAAACCTGGCTGGTTCGCCTGGTTGAATTGTTGCAGGTGATTCTCAGTTATGAGAATGCTTAGAATCAGTAGATATTGGAACGTCACGAGGCTATAATCAAACTATGTCCACCATTCTGATTATTGAAGACGAAACGGAACTTGCCCGCGTATTGCGCTCTTACCTTGAGAAATCGGGCATGACCGTCCTGGCTGCCGCCCGGGGCGATACGGGGTTGACCCTGTGGGAGCGTGAAAAACCCGATCTGGTGCTGCTCGACCTCAACTTGCCCGGGCTTGACGGCCTGGATGTAGCCCGTGAAATCCGCCGCAAGGGAAACACGCCCATCATCATGGTCACCGCTCGCGTGGATGAAACCGACCGGCTGGTGGGGCTGGAAATCGGCGCGGATGATTATATCCTCAAACCCTATTCGCCGCGGGAAGTTGTGGCGCGCGTGCGCGCCGTCCTGCGGCGTTCCACCGGGGCTGCTCCTCAGGCGCAGCGCCTGATTATCGCTGACCTTGAACTGGATCTCGACGCCCACACCCTGCGCCGCGCTGGAGATCTGATTGAACTGACACCCATGGAGTACAACCTGCTCTTCACGTTGGCCTCGCAGCCCGGGCGCGCCTTCAGTCGCCTTCAGCTGCTTGAGGCCATCCAGGGTGTGGCATACGAGGGTTACGAGCGCACCATTGACGCTCACATCAAGAACCTGCGGGCCAAACTGGAGCTTGACCCGCGCCAGCCGCGCTATATCGAAACCGTCTTTGGCGTCGGCTACCGCTTTCACAGGGATTAACCATGCGCCAACGCCTGATTCTTTCGTTCATTGTGGTTGTACTGGTGGCAATTCTTTCGGTCATCCTTGTGGTGCGCCTGGATAACGAAACCCAGGTGCAAACGTACATGTTCCGCGGCGGCTCGAGCGGCACGGAAGCGCTTGTCCTTTCATTGGAGCAATACTATCAGCAGAACCAGTCCTGGACGGGCGTAGAAAAGCTGTTCACCAGCCTGCACGCTGCCACACCTTCGGGTTCGGGCATGGGACGCCGCCCGGGTGGGGGCATGGGACCGCTGGGGAATGTGCGCCTGCGGCTGGCAGATTCTGATGGCAAGCTGCTGGTTGATTCGATGGGCGCGGCAGCCGGTGCAGTTCTGCCCGTCGCGGATCTCAATTCAGGTATTCAACTCAAAGGTTCTGCCGGGACTCTGATTGGCTATCTGCTGGTTGAGGGTAGTTCTTCCTATCAGCGCGGCGACGAACTGCCGTTGCTCTCGCGCCTCAATGATGCTGCCTGGCGCGCCGGCTTGATTGCCCTCGGTATTGCCCTGGTGCTGGCACTCATCCTTGCTACTGGCATTATTCGCCCTATCCAGCGCCTCACTGCCGCTGTGCGGCAATTGGCAGCCGGCGACCTCAATCACCGCGTGCAGGTCTCAGGTCGGGATGAGCTTGCGGCGCTCGGCCAGGCTTTCAATTCCATGGCTGATTCTTTGCGTGCCTCGGAAGAGCACCGCCGTGCCATGACCGCCGATATTGCCCATGAGCTGCGCTCTCCGCTCGCCGTTCAGCGCGCCCACCTTGAAGCGCTGCAGGACGGTATTTACCCGCTCACCACCGAGAACCTGCAACCCATTGTTGACCAGGCTGCCCTGCTGGAGCGCCTGGTGGAAGATTTACGCACTCTTGCCCTGGCAGATGCCGGAGAATTGCGCCTTGAGAAGGTGGATGTCAACCTCAAGGATTTGCTGGAAGGCATTTTGGAACGCTTTAAGCCTGCCGCGGACAGCCGCTCAATCACCCTCTCCCTGCTGAACGGGGCAGATGACCTCGCCAGCCAATGCCCGCACCTCCAGGCTGACCCGGACCGCCTGGCCCAGGTGATGAACAACCTGCTCACCAATGCCCTGCGCCATGCCCCCGTTGGCGGCGCGGTGCAGCTCCAGTTGCGTTGCCAGCCCGGCTACGTGTATGTGGACGTGCAGGATTCCGGCCCCGGCATTCCCCCTGATGCCCTCCCGCACATTTTTGAGCGCTTCTACCGCGCCGATCACGCCCGCAGCCGCGATAAAGGCGGCTTTGGCCTCGGACTGGCCATCGCCCGGCAACTTGCGGTCGCCCACGGCGGCAGTCTCACTGCAGCCAATGTGCCTGAAGGTGGCGCTGTTTTCACCCTCACGCTGCCGGTGTAAATAGCTGCTTCGCCAGGTAGTGTAGTGATCTTTACTTTATTTTTGATCCTTCCCAGATGGGTGCCGCATCCCATGTGGTTGAAGCTCACTTGACTTAAGCTCAATTCTGGTTATAATATCAAACATCCGGGCGGTTAGCTCAGTTGGTTAGAGCACACGGTTGACATCCGTGAGGTCGCAGGTTCGAGCCCTGTATCGCCCACCATCAGCGTTGACCAGGATACGTGTCAGGGCGCAAGCCCGCCAGAGAGAGAGGATCACCGGCTGCAAATCCTCTCCGGAAGGCGCCCCTTCACACCCCCTGCGAGCCTGAACCCAAACCGGCGCAAGCCGCATTAAGGCCAACGGACGGCCCCGTTATCAGCCAAACGAGTTGCCCTCGTAAGAGGGTAAACTGGGTGGAACCGCGTGAGCCAACCTCTCGCCCCAGATTGGGCGGGAGGTTTTATTTTAACCGTACTCTCAGGATGTCACCTGGCAGGCGGTCAAACAGGAGGTTGAAATGGCACAAAAAGTTGAAGAGCGGTATCAGGATTCGATGCTTTACCGCATCCGGCACTCATCAGCCCACATCATGGCACAGGCAGTGCTGGAAATGTTCCCCGGCGGCAAGGTGGCGATTGGCCCAGCCATCGAGGATGGCTTTTATTATGATTTTGATCTGCCCCGTTCCCTTACCCCGGAGGACCTGCAGAAGATTGAAGCGCGCATGCGCGAAATTATTAAAGGCAAGCATCCTTTTGTGCGCCGGGTCACTTCTGCGGAGGAAGCCCGCCAGGTATTTGCCGACCAGCCTTATAAGCTGGAATTGATTGACGGGCTGGAGCAGGGCGGCATGGATGAAGATGGCAATCCGCTGACCGAAAAGCAGGAGATGTCGCTTTATTCCCATGCTAGTTTTGTGGACCTGTGCCGCGGGCCGCATGTTGAGAACACTGGACAGATTAACCCCTCCGCCGTCAGGTTGATGAGCGTGGCAGGTGCTTACTGGCGTGGGGATGAGAAGCGTCCTATGCTGCAGCGCTTATACGGCACCGCCTGGAACAATCCCCAGGAACTGGAAGAGTACCTGTGGAAGCTGGAAGAAGCTAAAAAGCGCGACCACCGCAAGCTGGGCAAAGAACTGGGTCTGTTCCATTTTGCCGACGATGTTGGCCCAGGTCTGCCGCTCTTCACGCCCAAAGGTGAGATGCTGCGCTACCTGATGGAGAACTACGTCCGCGACGTGCAGACCCGCTACGGCTTTCAGCATGTCTGGACGGGCCACCTGGTTAAGGAAGACCTTTACCGCCGGTCGGGGCACTACGAAAACTACAAAGACTCGATGTTCCCGCCCATGGTTGATGAAAACATCACCTTCCGGCTCAAACCGATGAACTGTCCCTCGCACATGACGCTTTTCCGAGAGATGGGGAGGCACAGCTACCGCGAGCTGCCCATGCGCTTTGCTGAGTTTGCCACCCTTTACCGCTACGAGAAGACCGGTGAACTCAATGGTCTCACCCGGGTGCGCTCGCTCACGCAGGATGACTGCCACATCTTCTGCACCCCCGAGCAGATTGAGTCTGAGTTCACCCTGTCGCTCAACCTGATTCGCGAGGTGCTCAGCCGCTACCACTTCACCGATTACCGCGTGCGCCTTTCGCTGCGCGGCAAAGAAGGGAAGTTCGTCAAGGATGACGAAAAATGGGATAAGGCTGAACAGGCCCTGCGCTCTGCCATGGACCATGCCGGTCTGGAGTACTTCGAAGCTGCCGGCGAGGCTGCCTTCTACGGTCCTAAAGCGGATTTTCTGGCTCGCGATGTGTTGGGACGTGACTGGCAGCTTTCGACCATCCAGGTTGATTTTATCCAGCCTGCGCGGTTGGAATTGACCTACATCGGCGAGGACGGAAATGAGCATACACCGGTGGTGCTGCACCGCGCGGTGACCGGCACCACGGAGCGCTTCCTGGGCGTGTTGATTGAGCATTTTGCGGGGGCGTTTCCGGTGTGGCTGGCGCCAGTCCAGGCGGTGCTGATCCCCATCGCTGACCGGCATGTGCCCTATGCGCGCGAGGTTGCCGAGAAGCTTAAAAAGCTTGGCGCGCGGGTCGAAGTGGACGAACGCAACGACCGCATGAATGCCAAGATCCGCGACGCCCAGAACCAGAAGGTGCCTTACATGCTGGTGGTGGGTGATAAGGAAGCTGAGAACAACCAGGTGGCGCTGCGTATGCGCTCGGGTGAAAACCCGGGTCCGGTCAGCCTGGAATTGTTCATCGCGAGATGGAAAGAAGACATCGAAAAGGGTAACTAAGTTGTTTCCAATCAGGCCTGCCAGAGCGCAGGCCTGATTTTTTAAAGCCCAAAACGATGAAACAATCAAATCATCAAAAATTAGTCCTCGAACTAATTGACTTGAGCGAAAAAATGCTCTATATTGATTACATTCTGCGTGTGCAGGATGTTACCCCCACCATTCTTAGAGGAGGAATACAGGTATGTTTAAGCAAAGGGCCAGTTTAGTTTTGGTAACCCTGGTGGTCATCATCACACTGGGAGCGTTTGTGTTTGCAGCGCAGGGCGTTGGAACGGCGGCTTCACCTGTGGATGATCTGCTGCAAAAGCAGGAAGCCGGCAAGGTGCTACCGGCGCAGTCTCAGGCGCTGCGACACGTGAAAGGCAGCTTTGATGAAAAGGTGACCTCCGAAGGCGCCAAGTTCATCCGGCTGCATTTTGTGGATTTTGACCTGGCGGAGGGTGCGGTGCTCACCGTCTCCAGCCCCGACGGCAGGCAGAAGTACGCCTATACCGGGCTTGGCACCAACCAGAACGGAGATTTCTGGTCCTTCGCCATTGACGGCGATGCCGTCCAGGTTGAGGTGCATGGCGAGGGCAGCTACCGCATCCTGGACGTGGGGCACGGCACTGTTGACCTGAACGCATCACTGCCGGCGCCGCAAATTGTGGTTGGCACAGACGGGCGCGAGGATATCGCCTGCCATACCGGTGAGGCGGTTGTCAATGCCTCCCAAAAACCGGTGGCGCGCCTGCTCTTCACGGTCAAACGCGCCCAGTACCTGTGCACAGGTGAACTGGTGCGCGGCTCCAATGCCAATACGCTCATTACCAATAACCACTGCTTCAGCGATCAGACTGCCACCAGCACCGTTGAAGCGCGCTTTAATTATCAGTACACCACCTGCGGCGGTGCCACCCTCTCGGCGACGACCTCTTTCGCGGGTGGCACCTTCCTCAAGACCAATTCGGTCACCTATAACAAGAGAAAAGCAAGCACCACAGGCCTGGATTACACCATCATTACCCTGCAGGGCACTCCCGAGGTAACTTTTGGCGAGCTCATCCCCACTTCCAAGGCCACAACGGTTGGAACGCAGCTAAACTTCATCCAGCATCCGGCCGGGTTGCCCAAGCAAATTGGTTACTGGGAAGATGCCGAACATTCCATTCGCTGCAAGATTGATACGATTAACCAAACCTACAGCACGTCCTATCCCAACAGCCAGGTAGGTTACGGCTGCGACAGCGAGGGCGGATCCTCCGGTTCCGCTATTACGCGCGCGTCAGATGGCATGATGATAGCTTTGCACCACTTTGGCGGCGTGACGACCACGCTCAACTCTGGCACGATGATGAACCTGATTTGTTCGAATGCCGGATTGCTCTTGGATTGTGACAGCGATTAAGATCGTATCGCTTTTACTCATTTGCCGCATGCCAGAGAACCCCTCTGGCATGCGGTTGATTCTGCGCAAAATGTTGACGGTTCGCCCTGGTTTATGGTATCATGTTCACCTGTTAAGTCTCGTTCCGCGGGAACGGGAGTACTATGCGTAGAGAAGGAGAAGGCTATCAGCGCTACTAGTTTCCGGATTAACGAACTCATTCGGGTCCCCGAAGTGCTTTTAATCGGGCCGAACAATGAAAACCTGGGCAAGGTAACAATCGAACAAGCGCTGCGCATCGCGCGCGAAGCGGAAAAGGACCTGGTTGAAGTGGCTCCCACTGCGGTGCCGCCGGTCTGCCGCGTGATGGATTTTGGCAAGTTCCTGTATGAGCGCACCAAGAAGGAACGTGAAGCCCGTAAAGCCCAGACGAAAATTGAAATCAAGGAAATCCGGTTACGCCCCAAAACCAACGAACATCACCGCGGATTTAAAACGCGAGATGCACGCGGCTGGTTGGAAAATGGGATGAAGGTGCGGGTCACCATCCGCTTTCGCGGGCGTGAAATCACCTATCCCGAGATAGCCCTCGAAGATTTACGGGAAATCGCGCAAGACCTCTCTGATATTGCTGTGATTGAGCAGGCCCCGGCAATGGAAGGCAAAGTGATGACGATGATGCTGACGCCTTCCAAGTACGTCAAGAAAGCCGAAGGCAAAGCGCCAGAGACAGCCTGAGTGGATTGCGCGTCAATCCAGAATAAAAGGTGTGAATCGCGGCTGCAACTGCCAGCCGTGCCATTTTGTAAGGAGGAGTTTCGCTGTGACGAGAAAGCAGAAAAGCAATCCCAAGCTGAAGACCCACAAGGCAACCTCAAAACGGTTCCGCCTGACGGGGTCGGGCATGCTGGTGCGAACCAAGGGCGGCAAAAGCCATTTGCGCCGCCGCACTTCCAAACGCACCAAAGCCCTGTTGTCTGAGATGATCCCTGTCCAGGGAGATAAAATCATCCAGCGTGTTAATCGTCTGGCGCCTTTTCTTAACGAGAAGGCCTAGACCCGGTCATATTCGTTTTTTGGAGCGGCTGTTGGGTGCTCGCAACTGGTGATTTCACCGGCGCCCAGGGGTTCGCAAAGGAGTAAGCAATGCGTGTAAAAGGAGGCCCGCAAGGGCATCTGCGTCACAAGAAAGTTTTGAAGTTGAATCAGGGCTACCACGGCAGCCGGCATTTGTTGTTCCGCCGGGCCAACGAAGCCATGCTGAAAAGCATGTGGTACGCTTATCGCGACCGCCGCACTCGCAAGCGCGACCTGCGCAAGCTGTGGATTATCCGCATCAACGCCGCCGCGCGTTTGAACGGCATGAGCTACAGCCAGTTCGTCTTCGGCATGAAGAAAGCCGGGATTGAATTGAACCGCAAGATGCTTGCCGACCTGGCCGTTCGCGACAGCGCTGCGTTTTCAGCCATCGTTGCCAAAGCCAAAGCAGCCTGAACTGCAGCGGAATCCTCAACGGGATGGTGAGCAATCACCATCCCGTTTTTTGTTAAACTGCTAGACTCCGCCTCAGCGGGGTGCTACAATGATTTTGAGAGAGCAATCGTTCTTTGCGAGGATGCGGGTATTCACTTGTGAAGGAGGTGATCTCGATGAACGAAATTGAGGCTTACCACAACCTGCCGTCCGGGCAGCGGATTGAAGTGGTGTGGGGGGATGTGACTGATGAACACGTGGATGCGGTCGTCAATGCAGCTAACAGCCATTTACTGCACGGTGGGGGAATTGCAGCGGCGATTTTACACCACGGCGGGCGGGTCATCGAAGAAGAAAGCCTGAATTGGGTGAAGCAGCATGGACCTGTTGAGCATGCAAAACCCGCCTTCACAAGCGGCGGAAATTTGCCGTGCCGGTATGTCATCCATGCGGTTGGGCCGGTGTGGGGCACAGGGGATGAAGATCAAAAACTGAGCCAGGCCATCGAAGGTAGCCTGCGATTGGCCGAACACCTGGAATTGCGGTCCATTTCCATCCCACCAGTTTCAACGGGCATCTTCCGCTTTCCAAAAGATCGAGCGGCAAAGGTGATTTTAAACACGCTCAAATCGCATTATCTCAATCTGCCCGAGTCAAAACTCAAGCTGGTGAGATTGGTGATTCTGGATCGGCCAACGCTGGTTGTGTTTCTCAAGGCATTTGAGCGGATGTTCACAGAAAATGGATAAGAAAAAGCCCACCTCGATTTGAGATGGGCAACAACTTTCGGCACACTCCTTTTACGGCAGGGTGAGGCCAAACCGCGAGAGGATGAGATTAAGCCAACCCAGGTACGCGCCCAGGAATTTATAAATCCAGGGCCAGACGAATTGCAGGCCGAGCGCAACGGCAGCAGCTATCTCAAGCGGTTTCTGAAATGATTCCTGCACAGCCAGGTTTGAGTGATAGCGCCGGGCGCGCATGGCCGGTAGCAGCAATAAGAAGAACGCCAGGATGGCCATCACCACCATGACCCAGGTGGGAATGATCTTCAGGACAAAAAAGGTGATAATGCCGCACACCACGCCGAAGCCCAGTACCGTCATCATCAGCCAGTAGGTGACGCGCGCCCCCAGAACTGCCCCGGTGTGGCGCAACCCGGCTCTTAAGTCACCTTCCAGGTCGCGCAGTTCGTTGAAGAGCTCGCCGTAGAGGCTGACGCACACCAGGAAGAAGAACGGGAAAAGCCATTCCCAGGTGGATGAGCCGCCAAACGCCAGGAAAGCCGGCAGGAATTGCAGCCCGGCCAGCAGCATGCAGTGGGAGAGCATGTCGAAAAAGGCCATGTTCTTCAGGCGGTAAGGGCGCCAGGAGTAGAAAAAGCCCAGCGCGAGGCTGATGATGCCGAGAACAAACGGCCAGATGCCGAGCGCAGCGTAGCTAATGGCTGCCAGCAGGGCAACCACCCCAGAAGCCCAGTATCCGGCGCGGTTGGAGAGGTCGCCGGAGGATACGGGGTTGCGGTTGATTTTGAGGGGGTTGAGGGCGTCATCCGGGGCGTCTTCGACGTCATTAATCATGAAGGCAAAGGCTACAGCCAGCCAGTTAGCAGCCAGGACGATGATAAATTTGAGGCTAAACTGACCCTGGGCAGCCGCAACTCCCAGCAGGGTGGTGACAGCAACAAAGAAGGTGATTTCTTTATAACGGGTAAGACGGATTAGTGCGTCTATTCGTTTTTTCACAGGTTTACCTCCGACAGTCTACAACCTTGAAGTTCGTCAGATTGCGAATGAACGCAATAATCCTGGCATTCCAGCCAGAAAACATTGCCCAAGTATACAAAGGAATGGCATTACTGGCAAGCCCTTCAGTAGAGAGGAGCCTGCAGAAAAAAAGTAATTACGAGCGCATTCGGTCTCGCGCGGATTGACCGCCCCAACGTGAGGTGATTTTTTCGTCATACTGGTCTGCGGTGAGAATTACAGCCAGGACGGAGGATTTGAGTTCTTCCTTATCGCAAGTGCTGCCGACGATGGTATGCTCAAAGAAGATATCTTTGTCATCATCAATGCCAAATGCGCCAAAGCGCATCCGATCGTTTTCGTGCAGGAGGAATTCCATCAAATCGGGAACCAGTTCTGCGCCGGTGACCACGTAGGAGCGGGTTGTAAGGGTGGCATCGTCTTCACCCCATGGGAAGACGCCCACCTGAGCCATGGCAGTACCAACCGTGATGACAAAGGCGGGTGTATCCTCACGCACAACAACGAACGTGCCGAAAATCTCCTTGATCCAGGGCGTGATTTTTTCGTAAATATTTTTCTGGGGTTCGGTCTTGAATTCCATGTTGCTCTCCTTTCAGGTCGGACCAATCAGGATACGACAAGTTTATTATCCTCTATTTTTATCTTTACGGCTACAGCATCTTTTTCCGATGTTTGCGGCAGATGGGGAATGATTTGAGGGCTGAGGGTATCATCAATCCAGCGTTCCCAATCCCGTTCGTTGAGGAATTGAAGGCGTTGCTCATAGAGCCAGTCAATTAATGAATTATCCCACGCCAGGCGTACACCCTGCTTGAGGTATCGTTCGGCAACGCCGCTGAGCAGGCGTTCATTCAGCCAATCCTTAGAGATTTCCATCACGCGCACGCCCGGCAGGAATAAATCCACCTGGTCGGCCAGCTCGGGACCGATTGCATCAGAAACGGCCTGGTATACTTCCTGGGCTTCAATGTGTTCCTCGCGCATCTGAAAGCCGAGCGAGCGGTGGGTTGCGAATTTGATCGAAGCGGTGAGCAACACAATGGTATCGCTGAAGTAAATGGGGCGACCGCGCCCATCGGTGAGTTTGCCTTCAGTTATCGCCTGGCCCACAACGGCGCGAATCTGAGGATGGCAGAGGTCGATATTTTCGAAGCGCACCACGCACCAGGGCGTCTGTGCCAGGCGGTGCAGGGGCAGACTGTCACTGTAGCCAATGTAGCCGGGCGGCGCGCCGACCAGCAGGGTGACATCTTCCGGTTGCACCATGCGGCTCAGGTCAATGGTGACGACGCGCTTGGTATCGCCGTAGAGGGCTGCAGCAAGAGTGTTGGCTACCGTTTCGCTGGCTTCGGCAGCCTGGTTGCTGAGGAGTACAACCGCGTTGGGGCGGGTTGAGCGAATATCCAGGCCGCGCATGGTGACCTGCAGACGGTTGACGAGCGCCTGCAACTCCTCGTTGCTCAAAACACCCTGTTCCTTCACCTGCTTTTCCAGGTTCTTGAAGCGTTCCTCGAGCGAGAGAGGCATGCCAACCATGCGCTGGGCGACGTTTGTAGCATTTTCGAGGGTGAGTTGATTGCCGTCATGCGCGACGGTATGCGCTACGGATTGTTCCAGCAGGTCCACGGCTTTATCCGGGAAGTGGCGGTTGCGCATATATTGGGAGCCGAACTGGATAAGCCAGGCGAGCACCCCGTCATCGATGGAGATTTTGTACCGCTTGCTGAGCTCTGCGGAAAGGCTGACCAATACCTTGAACGTTTGCTCTTCTGAGAGTTCGTTAATGCGGATGGGCTGGAAGCGGCGCTCCAGGGCGGTATCGGTCTCGATGAACTTGCGGTATTCATCGTCGGTCGTGGCAGCAATGACAGCGATTTCACCGCGAGCCAGGGTGGGCTTGAGCTGCGCGCCCATATCGGTGGTGCCGGTCATGCCGCCGGCGCCCATGATGGTATGGATTTCATCGATAAAGAGCAAGATGTTGTTATTGGATGCTTCCTTGATTATCGCCTGGATGCGTTTTTCCAGTTCGCCGCGCGTATCGGCGCCTGCTACCAGCGTGGAAGGCTGCAGGGCGATGATATCCATGCCGCGCAACATGGCAGGTACCTTGCCTGAGACAATCAGATTGGCCAGGCCTTCAACCACGGCAGTCTTACCCACGCCTGCCGGTCCGATGAGAACCGGGTTGCGCTTGGTGCGGCGGCAGAGGGTCTCAATCATCAACTGGGTTTCATCCTCGCGCCCGAGAATCTGGCTGAGCTTTCCGGCCCGGGATGCCGCGGTCAGGTTGCGGCCAAACTGGTCAAGCACGGGGGTTTTTGATTTTTCAGGCTGGCCTTCAAACGGGTTGGCAGGGGTGCCTTGAGGGACCTGGTTGGGGGGCTGTTGGGGAGCCATGTTGATTGGGTAACCGGCTGCGGTGAGTATGACAATCGCCAGGTCGCGTTCGGCAGCCTGTAATTTTGAGCGGCTTTTGGCTATTTCATAGGCACGGTTGGTAACCTGTTGAACATCCAGGGGGGCACCCATATCCTGGTTTTCCAGATCCGCAACCAGTTTCTTGCCGGTCTCTTCTGCATTTAATCCTAAAACCATCGATTCAGCCATAGAGGCATGGCGTTCTAACAAGGCCAGCAGCCAATGTTTGATGCAAATGCGAGCATGTTTTGAGTTGGTTTGTTTTTGAAGGGCAGCTTCAACCAGGCGCTGGGCGCTGGTAGTCAGGAGCGATGATGAATTGTCAGTCATGCGAATCCTCGCTGGGGAGATTGAGATATGTTTATTATAACGAACTCCAGGCAGGTGGGATAGCCATTCCGCGCCAACTTGCAAATTGATTAAGTGATATACTCTCGCATATGGTTCCTGAGGCTGGCCCAGTTTGGGTTGTGATTGCTGCTTATAATGAAGCGACCGCCATAGGCGAAGTTCTGCGCGGGTTAGGTGAGTATCCCTACCGCTTGGTGGTGGTGGATGACGGCTCAAAGGATGGGACGGCTCAACAGGCGCTGAAATTTCCTGTGACGGTGCTGCACCACGCCGTCAACCTGGGCCAGGGAGCGGCGCTGCAAACCGGAATGCGATATGCGTTACAGCAGGGCGCTGGGTTTATCGTCACTTTCGATGCGGATGGGCAACATAACCCGGCGGATATTGAAAAAATGGTGGCAGCCTGCCGTGATGGAAAGTGCGCGGTGGCACTCGGCACGCGTTTTGCGGTAGGTGGAGAAGCCCGGGCCATCACGCTCAAGAAGCGCTGGCTTTTACGGGTGGCGATCTGGCTAACACGCTGGATGACCGGCTTAAAAGTGACGGATACGCACAACGGATTGCGGGCATTCACTCGCCAGGCGGCTGAAAAGATCGAAATCAGGCAAAATGGTATGGCGCATGCCAGTGAAATCCTCAATCAAATTGCCAGCCAGAAACTCAGTTTTATTGAAGTGCCCGTTACTATCGTCTATACGCCGTATTCGTTGAAAAAAGGCCAATCCCTGTGGAATGGGATCAATATTTTGTGGGAGTTACTTTCGGGGAAGCTGAAATGACCATCCAGATTGGCCAGATTGTTCTCATTATTGCGCTCATCCTGTTTATTGTGTATGTGTACCGGCTCCGGTCAGTGCTGCTGGAGCGCTTCATCTACCTGGCCTGCGCGCTGGTGGGATTGGTGCTGGTCATCGCGCCGGATTTTTCCACGCGCATTGCCAATCTGCTCGGGATCGGGCGCGGCGCGGATTTGCTCGTTTATCTTTTCATCATCGCGGGATTGTTCTATGCGGTCTCGCTGCGAGCGCGCATCAAACGCCACGAGCAAATGCTCACGGATCTGGTGCGGCAGATGGCGCTGCAAAAACCGGAGCAAGGCAAAACAAACCCAGATAGGGATGCAGATCGCTAGATTAAGAATCTGAAGGGGGGGCGAAAATTTGCGGTTGAAGTGGTAAGCCCCACTTCATTCAGGAAATTGGTTCGATAAAAACGGAATCCACAATACCAACAATCACGGAAATGACGCACGCATCCGGGTTATTAAGCACCTGGCGGGCGCCGCTGCCCTCGCGCAGCACCAGAACAGTATCGCCAATGCCGGCATGAGTATTATCCAGAGCGATGAAATCTTCGTCGGAGGTGTCTCCCTGCAGGTGGAGGGGCTGAACTACAAGCAGCCGCCGGTTTTTAAAATCGCGGTGGCTGATGGTGGTGACGACTGTGCCGACGACTTTTGCCAGGATCATGCTTGAACTTTCAGGTATACGGATTCCAACCGGATTTCATGGTCAGGTTGAAGGCGCCATCAGGTGAAACGACCAGTTCATCAACCACGCCCACCAGCGCCAGGTCCACGGGTACGAATTTGACGTCCGGCAGGGCCAGAGAAGCTTCACGCGAGCGCACCATCACGCAAAGATCACCGGGACCGGCATGCACCACGTCAGCTGCGACCTGAAGTCCTCCAACCGGTTCAAGGTTTTTGTTAAGGGGCTGGACAATCAACAATTTGAGGCCTTGAATGCCTTCGTACTTGAGGGTGCAAACTGCCGACCCAACCACGCGACCAAGTAACATGGCGCTTATTTCATCCCGGTACTGCTGAGCACGCGCTTGATAATCACATCCAGCAGAGCAGGGTCAACCTGGTTGCCCAGGCGGGCAAGGACCGCACTGCGGATACGCTGTTCCAACGCGCTGCTGGAGGGTTCGGTGGTTGGCTGGTGAAGAGAAGGCGCGGATTGCTGCAATACCGGGGTTTGCTGGACGATGTATGGACGCACCGGGGCGCTGGGTGGGTTTTCGGGTTTGTCCCGCAGCAGCTTGAGGCCCAGTTTGGCGGCTTTTTCATAGGCCAGCTCAGTGAGGACGACGTTATCGTTGACCTCCAGCGTCAGAATTCCACGCCTGACCATATCTTCAATATCGCGCTCGGTGATGAATTCTTTGGGCATGCTTACCTCCTCTCCAGGCTCAGGCGCCTTCGCGACCGCTGAGGGATTCAAGTGCCAACGTGGCAGCATTTCGCGCGGTGATGATCTCGGCTTCGCTGCCTGAGAGCCACATCCGGCCAAAACGCCCGACGGACGACACGTGGATAAGCTTGATGCTGGCGTTCTTTTCGGCTTCATTGCAGGCGTAGTTAATGTACGCGGCGGGGGCGCACTCCAGCACCAGCATGGTTTCACCCGGCACCAGCATGCTACCGCGCCTGAAGCGGTTAATGAGCTGCGATTGGTAGGGGTCGATGCGGGTGATGACCTGGGTGGAGACGACCTGAGGGCGGATGCGGTCTTCTACGCGCAGGCCAAGGCGATTAAGCACCACTTCGCCCGCTTCCAGGACGGCTGCCTGGCTGTGGCTGTGCACCTCGAACATACCAAATTCGCGCTCGACGATTTGAGCGCCGGGGCGGGCTTCGGTGGCTTTGACGGCAATATCCACAACGCGAAAAACCTCATTGCCGGGCGCCATTTCAACATAAAGTGCTGCCATCCCCTCGGTGGGCAGATCGCCCTGGGTTATGGTGCCGATAAATGCGGCGTATTGCGGCTGCATCCGATCAAGATAACAATAACAGCGCAGGGAAAAAGTATCACCCATGAGAATCGCTCCAAAAACGGGTTAGAAATACTAAACAAGCGCCTGCGAATATCCCACGCCCCCCTTGGAAAGGGGGGTGAGGGGTTAACGCAAGGAGAATGAGCAGGTTATTCTTTTCCGCTGCGACCGCCGATGCTGCCTTTGGTGTTCTTTGGCAGGATCATTTCGACATCGGCATGAGGCCTTGGGATGACATGGACCGAAACCAGCTCACCCACACGCTTGGCGGCTGCAGCGCCGGCATCGGTGGCGGCTTTGACCGCGCCAACATCACCGCGCACCATGACGGTGACATAACCACCGCCGACGTACTCGGAGCCAATCAAGACGACGTTAGCCGCCTTTACCATGGCATCTGCGGCTTCGATGGCGCCAACCAGACCGCGCGTCTCAACCATGCCCAGTGCAATTACTGATGTATCAAAAGCCATTTTGTTCCGTCCTTTCTGTTATTCCTGTTTGAATGTGTGATTATAACTTCGTTGCCAGGATATCGTTGACAATTTGCCTGACTGCTCGTTCAATTTCTTGCGGTGTCGGCCCGGCTGAACTTTCACCGGGAAGCAGCGCCGCCTGGGGCGGGGGTACGGTTTCATAGGCGAGGCGCTTGATGTTTATGAGATGGTATGCAGTTATGTTATCACCGGTGATGGCGCCGCCCACGCCGCCGGAACCCAGGGTGAGCGAGGGCATAACGCCGGTGGTGAATCCGATAGCGCCGAGGGTGCCCATGGTATTGACGAGAATTCTGAAAACGGGTTTTTCCAACCCAAAGGCCATAATCACATTCTGGTCGGTAGCGTGGATAATCTGGGTGTGGCCTCTGCCGCCGGTTTCAATGGTGGCGATGGAGGTCTCGCAGCCTTGCTCCCAGCCGTCAACCACAATCCAGGCCAGAACGGTGGTGAGCTTCTCGTGCGAGAGGGGTTCGTCACGGCCGATGGTCTGGATAGGTGCGACGAGCACGCGCGTTCCCGAGGGCACCGGGAACCCGGCGTAGCCTGCCACATATTCAGCCGATTTGCCAATGACAGCGGTGTTCAGGCTGCCGTCGGGGTGAAAGAGAGCTTTTCGCAGGGCATCCGTCTCAGATGGGGATGCGAAATAGGCGCCCTCAGCCTGCATGAGCTGAGAGAGACGGGCAGCGATGGGACGGTCAGCAATGACTGTCTGCTCGGTGGCGCAGATAGTGGAGTTATCGAAGGCCTTGGAGGCGACAATGTAGCGCGCAGCTTTTTCAATATCTGCAGAGCGGTCAACATAGACGGGAACGTTACCGGGGCCGACGCCGTAGGCGGGCTTGCCTGTGGAGTGGGCGGCACGTACCATGGGCGTGCCGCCAGTGGCAAGGATGACAGCCACGCGCCTGTGGTTCATCAGTTCCTGCGTGCCGGGCATAGAGACCTGCTGCATGCAAGAAATCAATCCTCTGGGCGCGCCTGCAGCTTCGGCAGCCTGAGCCATGACCTGAGCAGCAGCCAGGGTGCAGCGGGCAGCAGCAGGGTGCGGCGAGATGACAATGGCATTACGGGCTTTGACGGCAATCAAAATTTTGAAGAATGCGGTGGAGGTGGGGTTGGTTGAAGGCACCAGTGCCAGCACCACACCCATCGGCCACGCAATTTCATACAACCGGCGAGATTCATCCTGGCGGATGACTCCGACGGTTTTCAGGTCTCGGATGCTCTCCCACACGCCGCGCGAGCCGAACTCATTTTTCAGCTTTTTGTGAGCGGTAACACCGTAACCGGTCTCCTCCTGAGCCATGCGGCCAAGCCGCTCAGCAGCGGCGTACCCAGCTTCTGCCATGGCAGCGCAAACGCGGTCAACCTCAACCTGAGAGGCGGTTTTCCATACCTGCCAGGCCTGGTGAGCCTGCGTGACCAGGTCGCGCGCTTCCTGTATAGAGGAGAGGTCTTTATCGAGACCCATACATGTGCCTTTCAAACCTCAAGGTTTTTACTCTATGAGGAGGTTGTCAGGATTTCCTGAAAACGACTTCGCCGCCAACTTCGAGTGAATCGATGATAGACATGATTACCGCGTCCACGGGGGTATCCTTGGTGAGACCCGTCTGGCGGGCGGAGGAACCGGCGCAGGTGAGCACAAGGTCGCCAATCCCGGCGTCAACGGTATCCACGGCCACGTAAGGTTTACCTGTGGGGTTGCCGCGCTCATCCGTCTGGCGGACAATCAACAATTTTCGCCCGATGAGTTTTTCATCCTTAATGGTGGAGACGGTGGTACCAATCACTCTGGCAATGAGCATAAGGATTCTCCGTTATCAGTACGACTTTCCAGCCGGGGCGGGCGCGGTGGAAGGTTTTTCTGCGCTGGGGCCCTGGATGATTTTGACCCCGGCGCTGGCGCCAATGCGGGTGGCGCCGGCTTTAATCATCTGCTCGGCATCTTCAAAGGTACGCACGCCGCCAGCCGCTTTGACGCCCATCTCGGGGCCAACCGTGCGGCGCATGAGGGCTACATCGTGGACGGTTGCGCCGCCGCTGGCAAAACCGGTGGAGGTTTTAACAAAATCGGCTCCAGCCTCCTTGGAGAGCAGGCAGGCGATGGTCTTTTCTTCATCGTTGAGCAGGGCTGCTTCGATGATGACTTTGACGATAGCACCGGAACCATGCGCGGTTTGAACCACCTGGCGAATGTCACCTGCGACCAGGTCGAGGTCACGGGCTTTGAGCGCGCCGATGTTGATGACCATGTCAATTTCAGTGGCGCCTTGCTCAACAGCGGTTTTGGTCTCAAACGCTTTGACCTCAGCAGCGGAGGCACCTAACGGGAAGCCAATCACGGTGCAGACTTTGACGGGCGAACCTTTGAGCAACTGAGCGCACAGTTCCACCCAGGCCGGGTTGACGCACACGGAGGCAAAGCCGTGTTTGCGGGCTTCAAAGCACAACTGGGCAATCTGCTCAGGGGTGGCATCTGGTTTGAGCAGGGTGTGGTCAATCATACCGGCGAGGGTTAAATCCTGGGGGATGACGCCGATGGTGGAGGTGAGCCGCTCAGCGCCAGCGCTGACCACCTCGCCGGCGCGGTCAAAACAGGTCTTAACGCACAGGCCGTCGGCGCAATTGACCGTGCACAACACGCCCTCCGGAGCAGATGCCTGGGATTGCTGCTCCAACATGGCCAGAAGCACTTCGCGGGTGATGATTTCAACCAGTTGCTCAACTGTTTTTTTATCGATGGTCATTGGGTGCCTGTTATTTGAGGTATTGTTTTTCAATAGCAATAATCTTATCGACGCGGGGTTTGTGCCGCCCGCCGCCAAATTCGGTGGTGAGCCAGACTTTGACAATCTGTTTGGCCAGGTTAGAGCCTATCAACCCGGCGCCGATGGTGAGAACGTTAGTATCATTATGCTCGCGGCTGTTGGAGGCTGAGGCATGGTCGTAAGCCAGGCCAGCGCGTACGCCGGGAACCTTGTTGGCGACGATGCAACTGCCGATGCCAGCGCCGTCAATAATGATGCCGCGCCAGGCTTTGCCCTGGCTGACGAGAATGGCAACAGCGTGTGCGAAATCGGGATAGTCAACCGCTTCTTTACTCCTGGTGCCCACATCCACAACTTCAAGACCAAGCGCAGCAATCTCCGGTTTGAGCAGTTCTTTAAGGTCAAATCCGCCGTGATCAGCGCCGAGAGCCACCACCTTGCGAGCAGCATAGGTGGGCGGGTTGGGTGCTTCAGCGGGAGCGGGTTGGGTTCTGGGCGGCTCCTTTGGGGCGCCCATGACCCGCTCGACGACGGTCTGGATGATTTGTTGCAGTTCGGCATCCGAAATTTGGGCCATTCAGCCTGCTTTCAGAAGAAAATTTTGACCTGGCAGCCAGTTTTAACTATCGTAGCAAAGAGGGTATGAAAAGTCAAGGAAAATGGCGCGGGCGAATGGTCAGCCTGTAGGTATAAGAAAAGCTGCCACGTTTTGCTGGCAACTGGTTCTATGAGCGCGGAGAGGCTCGAATGCACCCCTCGCAAAGCACCCTTCAGGGTGATGGGGCTCTCAACTAATTAAAAGTCTGGGAAGTGAGCGCGGAGAGGCTCGAACTCTCAACCAATGGCTTAAAAGGCCACTGCTCTTCCATTGAGCTACGCGCCCAGAACGGCTTGAATTCTATCACGCCCCAGCCAGAACGTCAACCGGGTTTGTTGGTTAGGCGGGCAATTTCTCGGCGATAACCCAGGCGATACCATTCTCAGTCTGGTTGCTGAGAACAGCATCAGGGAAGGCGAAAAGGTTTTGAATCTGCGGCGGGGAGAGGAAATGGCTGCGCATCAGAGCGAGTTTTTCCGCCAGGGCGATGAGTTTGACCGCAAAGACGCGGATATCGGGTTCTTCGATGACGATGCGTCCGCCTGGAGCCAGGACGCGCCATAGTTCCTGAATGGTTTGGGGCTGATGGGTGACGTGGTGGAGGGCATCCACCATGATGATGCGCGTAAAGCTGCGCGAGGGGAAGGGCAGGCGCTCCACCTGGGCGCAAACCGGGCGCAGGCCGTCCTTCAGGCGGGCTTGCAGAGTCATCTGGAGGGTTTCGTCAGCCAGGACGACGCGTGAAGCCTGACCGTTCAGAAACTGGGCCAGGCGTCCGGTGCCGCCGCCCGCATCCAGGATGGCGCCTTCAACCGGCAGAGCGGCAAGGTCCATCAGGCGCTGGGGCAAACGGGGAGGGATGAAGCGCTCATAGAGCGGGGCAAGCAGGGCGAAGTGGTCAAGGATGGGCATATGCAGGCTATTATATCCGTTAAGCAGGATGATGGGCTGAACTGGTTGCAGATTCTGGCTATCCTCATTAAACTATATTGAGGCTTACTTCATACTTTTTTCGGAAGGCAATCCATGGAACTCTCACCGGATACTGTGTTACGAAACCGCTACCGCATCATCCGTTTGCTGGGGCAGGGCGGCATGGGAGCTGTGTACCTGGCTTATGACCTGGCACTGGAACACGAGGTGGCGGTAAAAATCAACCGGGATCCCAACCCGCAAGCCTCAACGCAGTTTATCGCCGAAGCGCGGCTGCTGGCGACGTTGAGGCACCCCCATTTGCCACGGGTTATTGATTACTTCCTGGAGGGGGCAAGCCAGTGGTTGGTGATGGATTACATCCCCGGTGATGATTTGAAGACGCTGGTTGAAAAATTTGGCTCGCTTCCGCTGGATTCGGTGCTGGCATGGATGGAACAGCTCGGCTCGGCGCTGGCTTATCTGCACCGCCAGGTGCCGCCGATTGTCCACCGCGATATTAAACCCGCCAATCTGAAGTTGACTCACGAAAATGAAGTGGTGCTGGTTGATTTTGGCATTGCCAAGAAGGCGGATGCCTCTCAGGCGACGGCTGCAGGAGCGGTGGGCTATACGCCGGGATATGCGCCACCTGAGCAGTACGGTTCGGCGCGAACGGGGCCGTTTTCTGACCAGTATTCGCTGGCAGCGACGCTTTATCACCTGCTGACCGGGCAAAAACCGGTGGACAGTATCCAGAGGGTATTGGAACAAGATACGTTGAAGCCGATCAGCGCGTTGAACCCGGCGATTCCGGCACACGTCCAGGCGGCTATCATGCGAGCGATGGCGGTGCGCCCAGAAGACCGGTTTGCAAGTGTTGAGGCGTTTGTGCAGGCGCTGCGCAGCCCGAGTTACCAGCCCACGGTGGTCAACAGCGTGCCGCAGAACATGATGAATCAGCCGACGGTTGCAACGGCGACTTTGCCACCGTCTCCGGTGGCGCCGATTGAGACGACGATACCGCAAGCTAAACCCGCACCCAGCGTAAATTTTAAACTCATTGCGGGGTTACTGGCGGGCGTGGTGGTGGTGCTGGGACTGGTGGGGGTTCTGCTCTCGCAGGGGGTGCTGGGCGGGGCTCTACCCGCGCCAACGCTGACGGTCGAGGTGAAAGCGACGCTCCCCATCCCGCCGAGTGCAACCACTGAACCGCCCGCCGTGAGCGCGACCCCCGTTCCAACGGCTGTTCCAAGCGCCACCCCGACTGGCACACGCACGCTGGTGCCTACCTTTACCTTTACGCCGCTGCCCAGCGCCACCGCAACCCAGGTTCCGTTTGCCAAAGGCCGGGGCATTGCTTTTTCAAGCGACCGGGGCGATGGTAAGACGTTGCAAATATGGTTGATGGATGTGAAATTAAATGACCAGGGGGTGGTGGCTGCAACAGACTTCAGGCAACTGACATTCGACGAGGGCGATAAGACCCAGCCGGCCTGGTCGCCGGATGGGAATAGACTGCTCTACGTTGCGCCGGGTGGAAAAGCACCTAATGGGCTGGATTATGGATTGGATGTCTTCCTGCTGGATATGACCGTTGCGATACAGAAACCGGTGAATCTGACCCACCGAATGGGTGATGATATTGACCCAGCCTGGTCACCAGATGGGATGCTTATCGCAGTGACGAACAATGGGCGAAGTGACAAAGTCAAGATGATTGACATCATGAATCCGGATGGAAGTGACATTCGACGGGTGAGCGTGGATTTGGAGGAACTCAATCCCACCTGGTCGCCGGGGTTGGATTTGCTGTACATCACATTTGCGCGGGAGAATAACATCATTTACATTCGCAGCCAAGCCTCAGACTACAAGGAAAACACCTTCTACGATAACAAGGGGATGTCGTTGCGGACGGGACAATCTGCAGACCCGGCCTGGTCACCGGATGGAAGCCAGATTGCTTACACGAAGATGGAGCAGATTTTTAGCGGGGCAGCTTACGGCGCTATCCAATCCATGGTGGCAGCCTCGCGAGGCGATCAAATCACCAAGTTGACCGACCGGGGCTGGGATCGGGAACCAGCCTGGTCGCCGGATTCGCAGTGGATTGTGTTCACTTCGCGGAGGGATTTGAACCTGGAGGTGTACGTGGTGAGGGCTTCGGGCGGGCAGGCGATAAATCTGACGAACCGGGCAGGGGTGGACCAGCAACCCGCGTGGAGGCCTTGAGGCGGAGTAGTCAATTCAGTTTTTTTGCTCAATGTCATTGATGAAAAACGCACGCTCGGAAAAGGAGCGTGCGTTCGATTCCTTCAAAAAAAATCCACTTCAAAATGAGCGCCGGAAAACCCCGTCCAAATTGAGGTGTAAGACGTTCAATCAGCCGCTTTTGCTGGGGCGGGTCGTTTTGCGATCTATCTTGTTGCGCAGGGGGCGGGCTTTGCGGTTGGGTCTGCCAGCGTTGGGGTTTAACAGCAAGCTAAGCTGGTTGAGCGCGTGCAAGTCGTATTCACGGCGCCCGCACACATCGCAGCGCCAGGCGGGAAAATCTGGTACGGTGATGAGTTCATCACCCAGCCAGGTGAAATAAGTGACGAATTGCAGATGCAACTGTCCGGCCTGACACTCACTGCAGGGAATGGTGGTTTGAGACTTGGGAAGGGTCATGGCTGGGCTGAACTCTTTTCTGCAGGCTATTGATTGGCGGCTGCGGAGACCGTTGGCGTGACATTAAGCAGCTTAAACTGTTCGAGAGGCCAGTAAACGACCAGGGCCTTGCCGACAATGTTCTCAGAGGGGACAAACCCCCAACTGTGGGAATCGGACGACTGGTTGCGGTTATCGCCGAGGACGAAAACTTTACCATCGGGCACCTGCCAGGTGCCACTATATTGCGGCGGAGCGGAGATGTAGGGTTCCGTGAGGGTTTGATTGTTGACCAAAACGCGGGTGTTGCTGATGGTGACGTTATCGCCGGGGACGCCGATGACGCGTTTGATGTAATCTTCGCTGGGGTTAAGGGGGTAGTGAAAAACGATGATGTCACCGCGTTGAACCTTGCCCAGTTTATATTCAATCTTGTTGACGAGGAGGAACTCACCGGGGTGGAGGGTGGGTTGCATGCTGATGTTATCGACGCGGACGCGGGCCATAACGCTGTCAATCAGCACATAGAGGATGATAGCCAGGACGAGCGTCTGGATGGTTTCGATGATGAAAGTAAGCCAACCCGGGCGGCGTTTAATCGGCCGGGTTTCTGGACTTATTTCTTCGGTGTGAAAGTTTTCCAAAACAACCTCCGAGCGCAAAAGGAGCGCTTGAAGTGATTATAAATCTCAAGGGGGGTGAATACAAGGCTTGAGGCAAATCCTTACAAAACGCTTAACTTTTTCGGGCTAACGGCGGGGTTTCATGACGATGCGCACCGGTGTGCCAACAAATTTATATTCCAGGCGGAGGCGATTTTCAAGAAAGCGCATGTAGGAAAAGTGCGACAGCTTTGGATCGTTGACGTAGAGCATAAAAGTGGGCGGATCGCTGCGCACCTGGGTGGCGTAATAAATCTTGAGGGTCTGGCCGGTGTTGTTGGAGGGGGAGTGGGCATCCTGAGCCGCGCGGAAAATCTGGTTGAGTTTGGAGGTGGGGATGCGAGCCAGGCGTTCTTCCTGAACCAGCAGGGCGGTGGGGAGAACCTGGTCTACCCGTTGGCCGGTTTTGGCAGAGATGAACAGGATGGGTACGTAATCCATGAAGTTGAGGTCCTGGCGGATCTTGTTCGTGTAATCGGTGACGGAGTAGGTGTCTTTTTCGATCGCATCCCATTTATTGACAATGACAACAACGCTTTTCCAGGCTTCGAGGATGTAGCCGGCTATGTGAGCATCCTGCGCAGTGATGCCTTCAACGGCATCGATGAGGAGGAGAGCAACATCGCAGCGTTCGATGGCGCGCATAGAGCGGACGACGGAGTACTTTTCCACGCCGGGTTCAACCTTGCCGCGGCGCCGGATGCCAGCGGTATCAATGAGGGTGATGGGCATGCCGTCAAACTCAATGTGGGTATCGAGGGCGTCGCGGGTGGTGCCGGCGATTGGGCTGACGATGGCGCGTTCTTCGCCAGCCAGGCGGTTGAGCAAGCTGGATTTGCCCACGTTTGGCTTGCCAACGATAGCAACTTTAACGGAATCATCTTCAGCTTCGGCTTCCTGCTGGGGGAAGGCAGCCACCAGAGCGTCCAGCAAATCGCCGGTTCCAGTGCCGTGAACGGCCGAGATGGGGTAAGGTTCGCCCATTGCCAGCTCGTAAAATTCAGGGGCGCCAGAACGAAGCGTGGCGTTATCCGATTTGTTCACGACCAGTAAAACGGGCGGGAAGGGCAGACCCTCAACCATGCGCTGGTTGCGGCGGAGAATCTCGCTGACTTCGCGGTCGGCGGGGGTCACACCGCTGGTGGCATCGACCAGTAAAAGGACGACATCGGCTTCCTGGATGGCAATTTCGGCCTGGGTGCGAATCTGGCGGATGTAATCAGCGGAATCGATGGAGAGGGGTTCCTTTCCACCAGTTGATGGGTCAATGCCGCCGGTATCGATGATGGAGAAGGGTATACCGTTCCATTCGGCTTCACCGAAGAGACGGTCGCGAGTGGTCCCGGGTTTGTTATCAACAATAGCCAACATTTCGCCTGCGAGGCGATTGAAGAGGGTGCTTTTGCCCACGTTAGGTCGGCCGACTAAAGCCACGACAGGTTTACTCATATATTTAATTCCTTAATTCACATTATCTGGTAGGTACAACAGTGGGTGTTGCTGTGGGAGCAATAATCACGTTCACCTGGAGGGATTCGGGCAGGATGGATTCGACCACCACGCCTGAGATGCGTAATTCAATCTTGGGCGCGCGCTGGTAAGTGCCAATTCGCTGCTCGGTCATTTCAACATAGACGCGGAGATTTTCGGGTTTGAGCGTTTCGAGGATGGGCAGGGGACCTGAGAGAATGACATCCACCGTCTCAGGCGAGGTGCGACCGGCAAGCCCTTCGCGCAAGCCGGTGACTTCGACTTTGATGTTGGAGAGGGTAACGCTTCCCTCGATGGTGGCGACGGAGACCTGGACGAGCACAGTTTGCTCACCGACAACACTGATGCCGGTGGGGAGATCGAGCGGCAGGCGGATGTCAAAATCATCTTTGACGCCAGTGAGGATGAGCGGGGAGGTTTCCACGAATCCGGGCAGGTCATTGACCAGGCGCGGGTCGGATGAGAAGACAGTGATGGCGGGCGGGGATACGGTGATGTTGGTGAGGCGGTAGCCGTTGGCAATTTTTCCAGTTGGCATGACCTTGACCACCACATTGCGGTAACCGCCGCGCTGGGTGATAATTTCGGTGACGGTGACGTTTTCGGGGATGAGGGTGAGCCCGGTGACAGTCTGCCCGGCAGAATCGACCGGCTGGAGGGGCAGGGAGCGGGTGAAGCTCTCATTGAGTTGGTTGAGGTTGAGGTTAGCGCGGACTTCCGCCACGCGGCTGACGGCGGATTCTGGACCGGTGATGGTGATTTCGGTTTCATTGAGGGTGGGCGCACCGGCTTCGAAGCCGACAGCAACCTCTCCCTGCCTGATCAGGCGTACCGGCAGGGTGATGCGGGTGAGTTTTTCCAGTCGGAGGGTGATGGTGCGGGGTGAATACGAGACGATGCCGACGGGTCGAATTCCGACCTGAATTTGAACAGGGACGGCGTGTGTACCTGCGGGGAGCCCGCTGAGATCCACCACAGCGCGGACCGAGACTTGCTCGGCGAGGATGCGCTCATGGACGGAGCGGGGGGCGCTGAGGTTGAGCGAGACCGGGACGGCGTTGCTTTCCATAATGACCAGGCCGGGATCCTGTCCGATGATTTCGATGTTGAGCTGGTTGGCGTACACGCGCTCCTCGTTGGGGTCAGAAGCAGTGACAGCAGAGATCCAGACAGCGATTGCCAGGGCAAATGCAAGGACCAGGGACGGGATATATTTAAGGAAGGCGCGCAGGGCGGGAATCATTTGCGCTCCTTGCGATCATCCAGGGGGGAGGGTTGGGTAATCCAGCGCCAGAAGATTTTGAAAGGGTTTCCGGAGAGGGGCGGAGGCTGGAAGAAGGTGAGCAGGATGTTTTCGAGTCGTTCGCTATCCAGGCGGCGAATCATGCGGCCATCATGTGAAATGGAAATGGAACCGGTTTCTTCCGAGACGACGATAGCAATGGCGTCACTGGCTTCTGAGATGCCCAACGCAGCGCGGTGGCGCAGCCCCATTTGACGTTCGGGGGAGCGGGTGAGGATGCCGCTGGCAGAAAGAGGCATGACGCAGGCGGCGGCAATCAAGCGGTTGTGCGCGATGATGGCGGCTCCGTCGTGGAGAGGGGTGTTGGGATAAAAAACCTGGAGGAGTAATTCCGGTGTGACCCTGGCATGGAGTTGTACGCCGGTGCGGATGTATTCGTCGAGGTTGTCGGAGCGTTGCATGATGATGAGGGCACCGTGCTGGCGGGCAGAGAGGCGCATAGCGGCAGTGACAACGGCGGTGATGACGAGTTGAATCTCCTGGACGGTGTTGACACCAGAGCGAATCCGGGTGACAGAACCGGCGCGGCCCAGGCGTTCCAGCCCGCGGCGAATCTCAGGGGCAAAAATGACGGGTATGGCAAGCAACAAAGAAGGCAAAATGGTCTGCACCAGCCAGGAAAAAGCAGGTAAATTGACCAGGCTGGTAAGCACCATGAGGGCGATGGCAAGCAGGATGAGGCCGCGCAGAAGAAGCATGGCCTGTGTATCACGGACGAGGAGCAGAATGCCAAAGAAAACGAGGGTAACCAATACCAGGTCCAGCGCACTGAGCCAGTTCAGGCGTTGGAAGAGGAAGGAAAGTTCGCTCAGAAAATCAGGCACAGCAAAGGACTAGATGGGTCGTAAAATCCGGTCGGTTCGCAATTGTTTAAAGAGCAGCACCGTTCCGGGGGGCATGGAATCCTGGGCGGCTTCTTGCCAGGCTAAAATTCCGAGCGACTGGGGGGTCCGAGCCGCATAGCCGAGGTTCTTCCAGAGGTTTTCCTGCTGGGCGAGGGCTGGCTTGACGAAAATGAGAGAGGCTTCACACTGCAAATCTTTAGAGGCGCGCTCCATCTCGGAAACCAGGGCTGGCAGCGCCTGGTTGAGAGGGAGCGCGGGATCGATGACGATATCGGTGGTGCGGGCGACGAGATTTTCAACCTGCCAGGCAATCACTCCGGTGAGGGTTGAGCCAACTTGAAGGATGAGGAAGGCTTTATCGCCAAAAGCTGCCATGATGTCATCCTTGCGGAGGGGGGGAGTGGGCTTCTGGATGCGGTTGATGATTTCGGCAATTTCGTTGGAATGGCGGGGTTTGCCGCGCAGGATGGTGAGTTCGCCGGTGGGGGCGGAGATGGGGTGATGCCCGGGGGCAGCCGTCTGAGCGGCGGGAACGTATTATTGCCACGCGAAGGCTACCTGGCGCCACGTATCTTCGAAGGTGGAGAGGTAGCGAATG
>CAYVOX010000017.1:0-36559 GCA_964453035.1 uncultured Anaerolineaceae bacterium | reverse complement strand
AGCAGCCGCATGGAGGATTCCCTCGAGCCTGCTGAGGTGCGGGTGCGCGGCGGGGTCATTCTCATCGAGCGCGGAGACCTGGTTGCTGCTCGCGAGTTGTGGGAAGAAGCAGCGCAGTTTTATGATGCCAATCACCACACCTTCCGGCATGCAGTTGTGTGCCTGCTGCTGGGATACCTGGACTTACTTGACCACGACCGGGCTGCAGCGCTGGTACGCTGGCGATGGGCGCGCGCCGGATTTGGTGAAAGCCTGCGCAGCCTTGAGCAGGATGAGCGGCGCAAGCTGATTGACCCGCTGGACGGGAGGATTGACTGGCTGAAAGAAAATCTGTTTGAATTGGGTGTGGAGGAAGCCTTACTCCCTGAGAAGGTGGTAGAGTGGCTTAACCTGTATGATCCGGTTTCATTAAATGGGATGATGGGTCCACTCGTGGACAGGTTATACGCGGCAGTGGCGGCAGGCGAGGCGGGGAAGGTTGGACGTGCTGCCAGGCTGGTGCAGGAGATTGCTCCGCGGGAGGGCGAGGTGAAGCCCTCGGCATTGCTGATGACTCATGCCGGGGCGGCGCTCTTGATGGTGGGAGAAATTCGCGAAGCGCGCAGGTTTTTGCGGCAGGGGGTGGAATTCAGCAGCCGCCGCAGTCACCAGGAGGCTGTAACCCTTTGGTTGAAGGCGCTGGCTGAGTGGATGGACCCAGAAAGGCAAAAGGAAGCGGTGACCACTTCAAGACTGGCAATTGAGGCTTTTACCGACCTGTCGCAGTGGGCGGATCATCGTGACTTGCAGGCCAGGCGTGGTTGGTATTTAACGCAACGGAAAGCGTTGGTTGAGGTGACGGAGCGATTGTTCAGGCTCTTCCTGCCGGATTTGCTCGGATAAGGGCGGGGGATCAATCGGGCGGCATTGAATCCAGGTTTTATCGGGGGATTCCGCATCCATTGAAAAACCAATATAGGGGATATCCTCAAGCTGGAAGGTAATAAGCTCGGCGCGGGATAACCGGGTATTTTTTTGATTCAAGTTCATAACGCGGCGCGCCAGGTTGACTTTCATCTGCTCAAAGAGCTGGTGAATGGCGCGGGCATTGCCAAAGGCTGCGCCTTGCTGGCGCATCAAGGCGCGAATCGATTGCGTAGCACAATTCATTAATGGTTCCGGCAGGATAAATCCATTTTTCTCAATCAGATTCAGCAAAATCTGGATCAATTCCGTGATAGAAAAATCGAGGAAAGGAATGGGTTGGCCGAAGCGCGAGGCTAATCCGGGGTTAAGCGCAAGGAATTGCTCCATTTCTTTTGGATAACCGGCTGCGATAATCAGAAGCCGGAAACGATAATCTACCGCCGCCTGCGACAAGAAATCCACGGCCTCTTTTCCGAAGTCATTCTCAGAACCACGGGAGAGGGAATAGGCTTCATCAATAAAAAGCACGCCATCCAGAGCCGAATTGACTACCTCCCGGGTTTTCAGGGCGGATTGGCCCACATAACCGGCGACCAGGTCGGCGCGGGAGACCTCTACGCAGTGGCCCTTGCGCAGCAGACCGAGGCTTTTATACATTCTACCCAGCAGGCGGGCTACGGTGGTTTTACCGGTTCCGGGGTTGCCGGTGAAGATCATATGCTGGATGGGGTTTTCGGGATGGTAGGTGGGATCATCCAGCTGGCGGAGTTGATCGTACTGCAGACGGTAGTAGAGATCGGTGAGGGTTTGCTTGACCCTGGCGAGGCCGGTGAGGGCGTTGAGGTCAGCCAGGATGCCGTCAATTTCCGGCAGAACCGGGTTAAGATAGGTCATCACCTCAGAGGGGAGATCAGAACTTGAGAGGGGGTCATCTACGGGGAGGTGATTACTCACAATGCGGACCGCGCGCAGGCGCTCGATGGCGTGAGCCAGGTTGCGCATTTCACCGGCATTGCCAAATTGCTCGTTGCGATCTCGGTACATTCCATGGATGACGCGCCGCAGGTCAGCATGCGTTTCTGCTGGAACAGGGATTGATTGATGGTCCAACATCGAATCCAGGATTGCCCCCAACTCTTCCGGGGTGTAGTCTGGGAACTCAAAATGGTTTTCAAGCGGAAAGCGGCGCTTGAGGCCGGGGTTGGATTGGATAAACTGGCGCATCTTCTGAGGGTAGCCTGCCACAATGACCACCAGGCGGTTACGGTCGTCTTCAAGGCGGGTGAGCAGGGTATCAATGGCTTCCTGGCCAAATCCGCCGCGATCTGACGCGGAGAGGGTGTAGGCTTCGTCAATAAACAGGACGCCGTCCAGAGCCTGGTCAATCACCTGGTTTGTTTTAATGGCTGTGCCGCCCACAAAATCGGCGACCAGATCGGCGGCGTGGGCTTCCACAAGGTGCCCTCGTTTGAGCAAGCCAATCTCGTGGAAAAGCTCACCGGTGAGGCGGGCGATGGTGGTTTTGCCGGTGCCCGGGTTGCCCATGAACACCATGTGCAGAAGGGGTCGTGAGGTTGGCTGCGCGGCTTCATGGGAACGCTGGTAAATTAACCAGGCGGTGAGCTCCTGGATGCGGCGTTTGATGGGTTCGAGGCCGACGAGCTGGTTGAGTTGTTCAGCGGCAGTGGTGCTGGGATTGAGGCTGGAGGAAAACCACCCTTTTTGGCGGGCTAATTCAATGGAAAGCTGGTCAACTTTTTCAAGCTTTGCGGCCCAATCGCGCAGGCGGTTTCCTTCAGCAGCCATCCACTGGCAAATCGGAATCATCTCTGGTTCGTTGACGCTCAACTTGCGGATTTGCTGCACCCGCCGCAGCAGGCGCAGGATTTCCAGATCATCTGGACCGCCAAGATTGACCAGACCATCCGACTGACCCGGGTTCTGAGATCGGCGCAGGATGCGGTTGCGAACCTCGGGGACGGGGAGCTGCTGAGCCACCTGGCAGAGGTCATCATAACGGGCTGCGGAGAAAACGAAAATCACCAGGCTGGTGTTATCGGAAGGCAACCGTGCCCATTCTCCGATGATGCCCGCCATGGTGCGGGTATCGCCAAAGTAGCGAAGCACCGTTTCTGCCTGCATAAAAATAATGGCAGTGCGCTCGGATTGCTTCTCGCGCAGGAGGGAATCGAGCATGCGCATGCTGTGAACATCTCCCATGCCGGAAAAGCCGTTGGGTTGTTGCGGTGCTGCGGCGGTTTTATAAAGAAAGCGATTGTTGAGCGGACCGCCCGAGAGAGATTGCATGCGTTCGGGCTGGTAAGAGGGGCGAGCTTCAGCTACCTGCCGCTTGGGTGAGCAACTGGCTGCGGAGTAGCGGTCGAGGTAGTAAACCGGTTTATGCGGGGAAATGAAAGCCACGCGCTTGATGCCCTGATGGTGAAGGCTTTGCAGCAGAGCTTGCTCGATGTTCATTTCGGTGTAATCGAGCCCTATGTAGGAATCTTCGACGCCAATACCATACACGATGTAAAATCGGTTGGCGCTATCAATGGAGAGGGCGTTTTGCAGGCGTTCGACGGGGTTCATTCCCTGATACCTGTAGCATGGGTTGTGGTGGTGTGAGGCAGCGGTGAGCTTACAGGTAAGGGGGTGGAATCAACCGGTAATTGCTGTAAGTTTTGAACGGTGAGACCAAAATCATGCAGGGTGCGGGTGATTTCCTGAGCGCGCTGGCGTAATTCATGGTCGGTGCGTTCTTCCACATCCTGATTTCTAAGGTAAAGGTCGTTGGAGGAAAAATCAGCTTTGGACGGCACCACCCGGATGGTCACCTGGCTGCCATCCAGGGAGCCGAGACGAGCACTAAAAGCGTTTTGCATCTCGTTCTCCTCGTATTGCCCTTCGAGTAAGGCAAAACCCTGGCCTTCCAGAGCGTGAACGACGATTTCGGCGATGTTAATTCGCAACTGCGAGCTGAGGGCAGCTTTTCGCGCATCATGGATGATCTGGACGAGACGCTCTTGCAACTGGGGGATTTGCGTAACCAGGCAGAAATCGAGCTGGTTAAGGGTCGCCGATGGTTCCTCACCGGTTACCCTCTTTTGCAGAGCCTGGATTTCTTCCTGCAGAGCGGAAAGGCGTCCGTTGGTCCACAGGTCAACCGGGATTTTCTCTGTAAGCTCGTTGCCATCAAGGTCAATGGCAGCGTACTCACGGGCAGCTTGCACCTGCCCGGTAAGTGTTTCCAGACTGCAAACGGCGGCAGCTTGCATTGAGACAAAATCCTGCTCGGAGCGTTCCAGGTCCACCCTGAGGCGAGAAAGTCGGAAGTAAGCCTGCTGCGCGCCAAGGATGGCACCATCTACGATTTCATTATCCAGGTTTTGCTGTGCCAGGTTCAATTCCTGAGTGATTTGATTTAAGCTATCAGTGGGGATAAGGTGGGGACGGTAATTATGCTGAATAAACTGCACGACCTGGTACCCGGTAGAAATCCATTCGGCGGCATACGCCTTTTTTTGATCCCTGGTTTGCTGGGCGCGGTTGAGGCGGCGTTGAACGCGCAGGACTGCTTGCTGGCGATCGGCGTGTTCCTGGAGGATGGCCTGGTGGTAGAACTCGCCCTGTTGGGATACCAGTTCCATGGTTGATTCAACAAAAGCGTCTTTGTAGGCTTCCAGGTCATTCATGAAGGCGCCGGCCTGGTCAAGAATCTGGTTGGCGGAATCGACTTCCACCTGCTGGACGGCTTCATCTAAATGGGAAACAGCGTTGAAGAATTGAGATTGGCGGTCTTCCATAGATTTGAGCTGCTGATAGAGCTGAGCGATGGATTTCTCGACATTCTGGTTGTTTTTTTTGGACTGGGAGGATTGTTGAAACCGCAGGCGATTTTCAGCCTCAAGCAGGCGGTGATATTCATCCTCGCTAATAGTAACCGTCACTTTTTTAAATCCGCTCATTTTAGCCAGTCTTTCATCGTAATTAGAAAATATATTCTATTACCCCAATATGATACCACGAAAATATGTTCTATACATTACAGCAACCTTAAAATTTTCGCGAGCCTTGCGCTTGATTCTCGCGGTTGGCTCTGATATACTGCATGGTATATTCTCGGGGAGGACGATTAAATTTGGCCATTCCATTTCTGTTTGTGATTGGCGACAGCATTTCCATGCATTACGGCCCCTTTCTGAAGCATTACCTGGAAGGGAGCGCCCTGGTGGCACGCAAGGGCGACTTTGAAAAAGCCACAAACATGGATCCTAACGGGCGCGACTCTGAAGTGGTGCTGGATTACCTGCGCAAGCTGATTGACGCTCGCAACTTCCAGGCGGATATTTTGCTGGTCAACTGCGGGCTGCACGATATCAAACGCGAGCTGAGCGGTGGTAATTACCAGGTACCACCCGACCAGTACCGCCGCAACCTCACCCGGCTGGTTCAAGACTTTCCGCAATTTGCCGGAAAAATGGTTTGGGTCAACACCACGCCGGTGGATGACGCCCTGCACCAGGCACGCAACGCGGAGTTCAAGCGTTACAATGCGGATGTGCTTTACTACAATTCAATTGCGCAGGAAGTGCTGCAACCGGTGGGAATAGAGACGATTGATTTGAACACCTTCACCAGTCTACTGGGCGCACCCGAGCAACTCTACGAGGATCATGTGCACTTTCGAGAGGCTGTGAGGATGCTGCAGGGCGCGTACATTGCCGGTTGCCTGGCACACCTCATATCCTGATTGCGGAGACTCAATGGAATTTACCTGCTTAACCTCATTTCCAGATGAGCTGGAATCCAGCTGGAATTTATTGCTCGATGAAAGCGTCACGCACGTTCCTTTTTTAAGGTATGAATACCTCAAGGCCTGGTGGCAAACCCGCGGGGGAGGTGAGTGGGAAAAAGCCGAACTGCGTCTGATTGTTGCGCGGGAGGCTGGCAGACTGACCGGCATTGCGCCGCTTTTTTTGGCGAAAAATCGGCAGGAGAAACCCGCTCTGCTGCTGGTGGGTAGCATTGAGGTGAGCGATTATCTTGATTTGATTGCCCGCGAGGAAGATTTACAGCCCTTTGTGGATGGTTTGTTGCCCTTCCTTGCGCAAACCGTGGGTGCTGGCTGGCAGGTGTTGGATCTGTATAACCTGCTGGATTCCTCTCCGACGCTGGCAGCGCTGGAGAAGGCTGCCCAAAAAACCGGGTGGAGTTTCACACGAGAGACGCTGCAGCATTCCCCGTTTATTCCGCTGCCCGGAGACTGGGAGCAATACCTTGAGCGAATCGATAAAAAGCAGCGGCATGAAATTCGACGCAAGATGCGGCGTTTTGAGGCTGCTGAAGTTCCCACCGGCTGGTACCTGACGACTGACCCGGCCCGGCTGGAAGAGGACATCGACGCCTTTTTAGGTTTGATGGCGCAGGATCCTGAGAAAGCAGCATTTCTGACGCCATCCATGCGCGAACACATGCGGCTCTCGGTGCGCTGCGCCTTCGAACGCGGCTGCCTGAACCTGGCGTTTCTGATGATCAACGGCGAAAAAGCAGCCGGTTATTTGAGCTTTGACTACCTGGGCCGGTTGTGGGTGTACAACTCGGGGCTTGACCGGCGTTTTATGGAGTATTCACCCGGCTGGGTGCTGTTGGGATACCTGCTCAAATGGGCTAATGAGAATCAACGCACGGAATTCGACTTTATGCGGGGGGACGAGGAATACAAATACCGCTTTGGTGCAGTGGACCGGTTTGTGATGCGGGCGGTGATCGAGAAGGGTTAACTTTTCCGCTCCTGGAAGAGTTTTGCTTCAAGCGCGGCGCGCACGCCCAGGGGCGGCACACCGACTAACATGACTTGCCCATCTTGAATCAAGATTTCAGCGGTGCGCGGGACGGCTGAGAGGTCGATGCCAGCCAGGCGGGGGGTGAGGTAATGGATGCGCTGGTTGCTGCTGCCGCGCAGGCCGAGGTTGTTGTTGAGCCTGGCAATGTACGGACCATCCACGAGAACGTCAATCACAGATAGCAAATCTGCAATTCCGGGAAATGGGGGGGAAGCCTGCAGTTTTTCCAGCGTGAAGCCGGAGAAACAGATGATATCCAGTTCGCGGCGTTGGCGGGCCAGGCGGGCAAGCTGGGCCAGGGCAACTGCCTGCGCCATGGGCTCGCCTCCGGAGAAGGTCAGTCCGGTGATGCGGGGGTTGGCGAGTAATTCTTCCAGCAGGACAGCGGGGGAAATGAGGCGGGCAGGTTTGAAGGGAATCCAATCCGGCGCGATGCAACCGGGGCAGTGGATGGGGCAGCCCTGCACCCACACCACCGCGCGGAAACCCGGTCCGAGTGCTTCTGTTCCCATCTGGGTGGCGGCAACATTGAGAAGTATTTGTGAAGAATCCATGATAATAGTATTAGAACATAAATTCTTATTAAGTCAAGGTGATTCGTTGAGGAACTGCGGGCGGCACAACTCACGGGAAAGGCCGCCCAGATGGGCAGGGGGATGGCGTTGATTTAATCGCGGGTGCTTGTGCTATAATTTTGATTATGGACACCTCCCCCGGTACAAAACTCAATTGCACGCAGTGCGGCGGCGAGCTCCACCCGGATGAAGGCCAGGTTTTTCTGACCTGCCCGTATTGCACCGCCACCATTTATATTGATCCCAGCCAGGTGGTGTATCACTATCACCTGGCGCCCACGTTGAGCGCTGAACAGGCCTCGGGCGCGCTGTTTCGATGGATGTCTGGCAGCCAGACGGTGAAAGACCTGGATAAGAAAACGCAGGTCAGCGGGCAGACGTTTGAATACTTTCCGGTGTGGCATTTTGTGGTGCGGGGTGCTGGCGGCGAGCAGGTGGCACTGCAGCCGGCGGCAGCCACCTCGGTGACTGAGTTGACACGCCTGCGCGTGCCCGCCGGTGACCTGAAGCCTTACGACCCGGCGCTGGATGCACAATCTACCCCACCAACAGTGCCGTTGGAGGCTGCGCGCAACTGGTTGCTGCAGGCGCAACCCGGCGCTGAGGTGCGTCAAAGCGCGCTGGTGCATATTCCCATTTACGTATTCAAATATGTTTACAAAGGCCAGACCTTCACTGCTCTGGTGGAAGCGGCGACAGGGGCAGTGCTGGCAAACATCTTCCCGGCCAAAGCCGAAGCACCCTACCTGATGGCAGCCGGCATCACGGCGCTGGTGTACCTTTGCCTGGCCTCACTGCCAATGACCAACATCATGAATTCGGGGCTGGCGATAATCCTGGCGCTGGTAGCGGCGCCTTTCCTGTTCGGATTAGCCGTTTGGGTGGCATTGAAAGTATGAGCGTAAAAGAAGCTTTATCCGGTTTGACGTGTCCGCGCTGCGGCGGGATTGTTCCGATCCCCGAGGGACAGGCGATTGTGATTTGCCCGTTCTGCCAGCAGCGCTCTGTGGTGCGGGGCGAGAACGGCGTGCGGCGCTACCAGGTGCCCAACCGTATTGACCGGGAAAAAGCCGATCAAGCCTTCCGTAAGTTTTTGGGCAACATGGCCATCGCAGGCAGCGTAAAGCGCGAAGCTCAGATGAACGAAGTGCTGATGGTGCACCTACCTTTCTGGGTGACGTGGGGGCGCGTGCTGGGCTGGGTGTTTGGGGAGGAATCTCAGGGCACGGGCAAAGACCGCCGCATGGTGCCGAAAGAGAAGAAGGTGGTGCAGGATATGACCTGGAACGCCGCCGCGTGCGACGTGGGCGAGTTCGGCGTGAGCCAGGTCAACCTGGAAGGCCGCCCGGTGGAGCCTTTTGACAGCCGCGCCTTGCACAGCAGCGGCATGGTATTTGAGCCGACCAGTTCAGCCGGCGAGGCGCTGGAGCAATCGCGCCTGTTTTTTGAGAACCAGGTTTCCAGCCGCGCCAGCCTTTCAAAGGTGAGCCAGACGGCGGTGCGCATCATCCGGCCGCGGCAGGGATTGGTGTATTACCCGATGTGGGTGATGCGTTACACCTACCGCGGGCGGGCGTTCCAGGTGGTGGTGGACGGGTTCAACGGTGAAGTGCTCTATGGCAAGGCGCCGGGGAACGTGTTTTACCGCTCGGCGGTGCTGGTGGGCGGCATGGCGTTGGGCGCATTCCTTTCCATTGACGTGGGTATTTCCTCGATGAGCCTGATCAACGAACACAGCGACAACGGCTGGATTATCCCGTTAGCATTAATCCTGGGCGGGTTGGCCATCATGTACTTTGCCTTCCGTACCTACCGCTACGGGGAGCATTATGAATATCGTCGCATGCCTGCGCGGACGGTGAGCATGCCCTTCAGCATGAACGCCGCGCCGGCAGATGCAGCGCGCGAGATTGGCAACATCATCAAACAATTGGAGCGTTTGCCATGAGCCAGCCCGCGGTTATGTTAATTCCCATGCTGTGTACGCGCTGCCAGACGCCGGTCGAAGCCCAGCCTGACGAAGTCTTCTGGGTGTGCCAGAATTGCGGGCAGGGATTGCTGCTCTCGGATGAGAAAGGGCTGGCAGCGCAGGTATTCCATTACGGCGCGGGGCTCCCTCAGAATGCCAGGGGCAAACCGATCTGGGTCTTCTGGGGGCAGGCCGCCATCCAGCGCGAGACTTTCAATAATTTCTTTGGCGATAAAACTCAGGAGATGATTGACTTCTGGCAGCAGCCGCGCTGGTTTTTTATCCCGGCTTATGAACTGCCGCTCGATCAGCTCATCGAAACTTCGGTCAAACTGCTGCGCCAGCCGATTGGCCTGCAGGAATCCAAAACGCCCGCCGCGTTCTTGCCGGTGACCATCCATCCGGAGGATTTGCGCCCGCTGGTGGAATTTTTAATCCTGGCGGTGGAAGCCGAACGCAAGGACCAGCTCAAAACGTTGAACTTCACCCTGCAGATGAGCGATCCGGAGTTGTGGATCTTGCCTTAGGCGATGGAATTCCTCAAAAAGCATCCGGCAGCCAATCACCTGTGTTTTAAAGCCTATTGTTTGAAAACCTTAAAGGGAGTATCACCATGCTGACAACCATCCTGTTGATCCTTGCCGTTGTTGTGTTGTTCGTGCTTGCCTTCATGCTGCTGCGCACGCTCAGCTTTGCGCGCTCTGGCCAACCGGTGGAGCCGGTGGAGGGCATTGCGGTTGAGCCGGAAGTGATTGCCGGGCACCTGGCCAGCGCTATCCGCTGCAAAACCGTGAGCATGAAGGATGAAACGGCTGAGGACGGCAAGGCTTTCAAGGATCTGCACCGTGTGCTGGAAAAAACCTACCCTCGCGCGCATGCCACGCTACACCGCCAGGTGATCGGCGGGTACTCGCTGCTCTACACGTGGAAAGGCAGCCAGCCAGATTTACCCCCGGTGGTGCTGATGGCGCATCAGGACGTGGTGCCGGTGGAAGAAGCCAGCCTGGGTGAGTGGCAGCAGCCGCCCTTTGATGGGAAGATAGTGGAAGGTTACCTGTGGGGGCGCGGCACACTGGATATTAAGAGCCAGCTGGTGACCATCCTGGAAGCGGTGGAAGACCTGCTCAAGACGGGTTATGAGCCCCGACGCACCCTCTACCTGGCCTTTGGTCACGATGAGGAGATTGGCGGCAACCGCGGCACCAAAGCCGTGGTGGAGTGGATGCAGCAAAATGACATCCGCCCGGCGGTGGTGCTGGATGAGGGCGGCATGATCCTGGAAGAGCTGCTGCCGGGCGTGAAGGTGCCGGTGGCGCTGGTGGGGACGGGCGAAAAAGGTGTGGTGACGCTGGAACTGACCGTGGAGGATTCGCCGGGCCATTCCTCCACCCCCAAACGGGAAACGACCATCGGAATATTAGCCAGGGCACTGGCGTTTGTGGAGCACCACCCCATGCCCGCCCGGCTGAACTTCTTACTGCCGACCCTGCGCGCGGTGGGATCGGTGCTGCCGTTTGGTCAGCAGTTTGCGCTGGCTAACAGCTGGTTGCTGGGGGGGCTGCTGGTGAAGAAGCTCTCGGCCAATCCGCAGCTGGATGCAGCCCTGCGCACCACCACCGCTATCACCATCATCAACGGCGGCGTACGGGAGAACGTCATCCCCGGCAAGGCCAGCGCGCGGGTTAACTTCCGGTTGATGCCCGGGGATGGGGTTGCCAGGGTATGCGACCATGTGCGCAAGGTGATGGATGACGAGCGCGTGAAATTTGAACCGGTAGGCGGCTTTGCGCGCGAGGCTTCGCCGGTTTCACCGCTTGGTACGCCCTCTTACCGCATGCTGGAGCGCACCATCCGCCAGATTTTCGGGAACATCCCGGTAGCGCCCTTCCTGGTGCTGGGGGGCACCGATTCGCGGCATTTTTACGCCATCTGTGACGAGGTGTACCGCTTTACACCGCTCTCCTACAGCAAGGAGGATATGCGCGGCGTGCACGGCTTTAATGAGCGCATCCGCATTGCCGACCTGGGCAAGATGGTGCAGTTCTACGCGCAGCTTATAAACACCTGGGGAGGCGTATTTGAGGAGTAGGTGAATTGTGGAGGAGCTAGCCGGGCCGCAGCGATACCGCTGCGGCCTTTTTTAATCAGGGATGAGCATCTTTATACTGCGCGGCGGCGCCGCCAAAACCGAGAATGAAGAATATGATGGCCAGCCAGATGACATCCATGTTGACGAGCAGGTAGATGCCGTAAACCAGTCCGAGCGCGCCCAGAAAGGCTGTGGCTACAATCATCACCAACTCCTGGAAGCGTACTGCCAGCAGCCCGGCAACGGCTGCGGCGAGAATCACCACCACCAGGGAGGTCTGACCGCGCATCAGCAGGGGGTAAGTAAAGTTGGCGAGCAACCCGCCGAGCACGGCGCCGGTCATAAAGACGATGACAAAAGGGATGTAACGTGCCATGAGCAGGCCCAGCAGCGCGCCAATGCCGGCTGCCACGGCCTGCGGCACGGTGATCTGCAGAACGCCGCCGGGCAAGGGATAAAAAATGGTGGAGAGGTAAACCGCAAAGGCGGCACCGGTGACGGCGCCCCACAACGGCAGCGCATCCTGGAAGATGCGGTAACCAAAAATGCACACCACGCCGCCCACAAATATCGCTAGGATTCCGACCGGGTCCATCGCATGCTCCTGAAGCTCAGGGATGAGGTTGGTTGTGTTTCACCCGCGCTGCAACAAGGCTTGCCTGATGAATAGAAGAATGGGTTCTGGTGAGATGCCAGAACCCATTTTGGGTTGTCAGTTTTTAACGCTCAAAGAGCCCTTCAAAAAGCTGCCTTTATGAGCCGGAAGGCGGCTGAGGGGGCTGGGGCGGCTGCGGGTACTGCGGATATTGAGGATACTGCTGCTGAGGCTGCTGCGGGTATGGCGGGTAGGCCTGCTGCGGCTGCCCGTACTGTGGGAAGGATTGCGGCTGGGGTGGGGTGGATGCAGCGACGGGGGCTTTTTGACCCTTGGTGACCGCCCAGGTGATATCACGCAGGTTCTCTGCCACCTGGAAGATGACGATGAGCAGCTCGAAGTACACGCGGGTGGCGATGACGCCCAAAATGAAGGCGATGGGCACGACGATGAGAGAGAGCAACCATCCGGCGCCGCCGCCGACGCGGGCGGGCTGACCAATCTGGAACAGGCCCATGATGAGCATGATCACTGCGCCGAGGGCTTCCATAACCAGGGCAATCACGTATAAAATCTTGATGATTTTGTTGGTGACGTAGGTCTGGAATGAGAAATCAAACAGTGCTTTGAAGAATGACATAAGGCTTCCTCCTTGGGAATAGTGTACAGATAATATAGCATATTTCAGGGCGAATGCAATTTGATTTACGAACTTTTAACCTAACAAACCAGTTAGGCGCGGGGTCGTGTTCTGGGTGAATAAAATGTAAGGCCCCGGGTTGAGGCGTGCTCCGGGGCCTGAACAACATTCTCGAAGCAGGTTTACTGCTTTTTGAGCACCGGCAGGCCGGTTTTCATCTCAGCGACGATGTAGCCTTTGGGCAGCGCGTCAATCCCGCCGGCTTTGATTTCCTTGGTGAAGTAGAAAAGCTGCTGTTGTTTTCCGCTCTTGAGCTGGCGGGTGGTGGCGTGCAGGTAGTAGGTGATGCCTTTTGAATTCTTGAAGCTGAAAGCCATGATCTGCTCCTTTCTCGGTTTTTGAAGTGATAAACCTTGACCTGACAGGTCAATAAAATAATTCTACAATATTACTCCAATTAAAACAATCCCCATATGTAGGGGCGTAGTCTAAATAATGGTGCTTATGCCAATATACAGGGGTGAGATAAGTTGGGCTGCGGATTTTTACGAACCAGGTTGAGGGGATGAGCCTGTGCTCAGGGCTTTACAACTTTTCTATCTGCACCAGGGCAATGCGCAGGCGCTCCATCTGGGTGACGGTGAGGCGAATGCCGTTGGGAACGTCGTCGTATTGCTCGCCCTGCTGTGGAATGCGGCCCAGTTTTTCGAGCAGGTAGCCGGCGAGGGTGTCGTAATGCGGGTTCATCAGGTTCAACCCCAGCTGCTCGTTGACCTCGGCGATAAGGGTCATGCCGTCCACCTGGGCAGAGCCATCCGGCTGGGAGAGGATGTGGGGGGATTGCTTGTCGAAGGGGTCGGAGACTTCCCCGACGATTTCCTCCAGCAAATCTTCCAGGGTGACCAGGCCGGTGGTGCCGCCGAACTCATCGAGGACAATGGCAATGTGCATGCGGCGGGCGCGGAACTCGCGCAGCAGCTGGCTTACGGAGATGGTCTCCGGGACGAAGAGTGCCTCGCGCGCCAGGTCTCGGGCGCAGCAGCCCTGGGTTTGCCCGCCAGCCATGCGAGCCAGCACATCGCGGATATGGATGACACCGGTAATCTGATCGAGGTTTTCTTCATAAACGGGCAGCTTGGTGATGGCGTTTTCAGTTGCCAGGCGGATGATTTCTTCGATGGGGGCGCTGGCTTCGACGGCGATGATTTCGGTGCGCGGCAGGGCCACCTGGCGCACGACCATTTCGCCAAAATCAATCACGGCGGTGAGCATTTCGCGCTCGGAGGGCTCCAGGGCGCCTTCCACCTCGGGGCCGCTGACCATTTCCTTGATTTCCTCTGCGGAGTAGGCCAGGGCGTGCGGGCTGGTGGCGGGCAGGCCAAAGATGCGCAGCACGGCGCGGGTAGCCCAATCCAGAACGCTGATGAACCAGCGGAAGAAACCGATGAAAATGCGCATGAAGGGCGCGGCGGTGAGCATGAAGCGCTCGGGGGCGCGTAGAACAGCCACCTTAGGCACCTGCTCGCCCAGCACGACGTGCAAACTGGTGACGATGATGAGCGAGAGCGCCAGGGGCAGGGCCGGTAGGACGCTATCCAAAAATTGTAGCCACTGGGGGAAGTGCGCGTCGTGAAAATAGGGTTCCAGCCAGGCTTCGAAGGCGTTTTCGCCCACAGCGCCCAGTGCCAGGCTGACCACCGTGATGCCGAGCTGGGTGGCGGCGATGAGGCGCTCGCGGGAGGCGGGTTGATCTAACCAGCGGTGCACCTGCTGGCTGACGGCGCCGGAGGGATCGGCGAGCAGGTCCAGGCGGGCGCGGCGCGAAGCCACCGCGGCAAATTCCACGGCGACGAAGAAGCCGTTGAGCAGGATGAGGGTGAAGATGAGCAGAATGTCGCCTAAGGTCATGCGGGCTGGCCCGGGGGTTGCTGCGGGGGTTGAGGGGCGGCGATTTTGGTGAGCACAACGGCTCCGTAGCCGACCACCTGAGAGGTATCGCCAGTTTCATCGGCGGAGGTGGAATAGTGGATGATGCGGGCTGAATCAGCGCCGAGCGCCTGGGCAGCCCACAGAATGGCGGCAACGGCGCCTGCGCCGCAGGCAAAACCTGTGCCCGTGGCTTCAGCCTGCAGCACGCCGCGCGGCGAGAAAGCCTGCACCTGGGAGAGCATGTGCGTATCCAGGTCGCGCGCCTCAGCCTGGGTGTAAAAATGGGAAAGATCGGTGCTGGCAACCAGCAAGGCGCGGCGCGGCTGGCAGACCTGCGCCAGGGATTGCCCCACCCGTTGGAGCGCCTCAGGGTCGTGGGTGCGCACCATCAGCGGCAGCAGGGAGAATGCGCCAGCCAGGGCGCGCTGCAGGAAGGGCAACTCAATTTCAAGGGCGTGTTCGGGATCACGCGGGACGGCAGTGAGGGGTGGGGCGCCGAGATCCTGCAGAGCCTGCGAGAACTGCGCCAGGGCCTCCGTGTCAATGGGGATGAGGCCGAGGGGCGTCTCATAGGCGGCGTGCGCCGAGGTGAGTAGGGGGGCGGGGTGGTAGGCGTGCAGCGGGGAGGCGACGATCACCAGGTCAAAGCTTTGCCCCTGCACCGCGCGGAAGGCGTGCCCGGCGGTGCGCCCGGAATAAATGTGCCCGGCGTGCGGGGCAACCAGTCCCACCACCTGGCCCTGCAGGGCAGGCAGGCGCGCCTCAGAGAGGTATTCATCCACCTGCTGAGCAAGCCGGCGCGGATTACCTTCGTACCAGCGGCCGGCGATGGGGGATGGGCGGGGATTGATCAGGGTTGGCATGGGGTCACCTCCGTGCAAGGGGCGAGCGGATTAATCATGCTCCAGCAGTTCGAGATCGCAACCGAGGATGTTGAGCGCTGCCAGATAGGCGGCGCGCCCACCGCTGAACTGGCTGGTCTGCCCGAGGGGGATGCCCTCTTCTTCGAAGGATGCAATGATGGTCTTTGCGCCTTTAACTTCAAAGGCGATGTGCTGGATGCCCGGCCCGCGGGTTTGCAGGAAATCCTGCCAGACGGAAGGGCCGCCGACGGGCTCGATGAATTCGAGGGTGATGTTTTCTAAGTTAATGAAGCCCAGCTTGGCGCGGGCGGTGGTGGAAGGCTGGTTTTTGTAGGTCAGTTGGGTTTGCTCGTAGGGGTTGGTGAGGCGCCAGGTGGGCGTTTCGAGGTTGAAGAGGCGCGCGAAGCGCTGCAGGTACTTTTCGATATCATCAACGACGAAGGCAATCTGGGTGACGGCATGGGGAAGAGGGGTGCGCATCAATAGCTCCTGTGCGGAATTTCTTTCAGTATAGAACAGGAGGGAGGGGGCGTCAACCTGTTGCGCGAAAATCTCGTCGGGCCGGGATGATTGAAAAGCAAGCGATAACTCTGTACAATGATGGCGAGAACTTGATCGTGGAGGCAGCGTTGTGAGCAACCGATCGAAGGCGATTGTGCTGGTGGTGGTGATAGCCCTGACGGTGATTTTGCTGCCGGGCTGCAGCACCCTGCAAGATCTGGAGTTTGATGAGTATGTTGGCACCTTCAGTGTGCCCAACCTGGGAAAGCGAACTTTGAGCCTCAATGCCCTCACGTTAACCATCAGGTTCAACGAGGGGAAGGTTGTGGGCGAGGGCAAGGCGGTGCTGGAGGATATCCCCCAGGCAGATTTTCCGCTTTTCACGGAGACGTTTAACTTCAAGTTCACGGGAACTTATGACGGTGAAACCGGCATGATGAGCGGAATTGTGGGGGTGACGGGGGGAAATGCCTGCACGCGCAACTGCAAGGGGGTGGATAGCAGCACCTATAACCACTCGTCCTACTGGCGGGCGCAGGAGGTGAACGGTAAAATTACCAACGGAAAAATCAGCGCTTACCCGGATTTTAAGACCAGCACCTTTGTGTTTGAAGCCAGCCTGGTGAAGAATAAATAGCGCGTGTTTGGGATAGTGTGTTCCTGGTGGTGTGCTGCCGAATGGCGGTTCATGCGTTCTGCTGCGGACTGGTTTGGACGGGGGATTGGCGCATTGATGCTATAATCCTGATATGCCCGGCGTGAACCGCTCTCTAGCCCTGGGGGTGCTCTCCCTGCTGCTGGCCCTGGTGATCCTGGCCGGCTGCGGTAGCCCGCAGCCCAGCCCAACGCCGGTGCACACGGCAACGCTCACGGCTTCGCTTCCGCCAACTGCAACGGTTACTCCCAGCAACACGCCCACCCCGCTCCCCACCGCCACTTTTGACTCGTTGCGCCCGTGGGGTAATTACCCTACCCCGCGCTTTACACCCATCACCCCCATCCCGCCGCCGTTGAGCGGGCTGCAGGTGGACCGGGAGGTGCAGGCGTTGGTACTGGTGGGCACCGACCGAGAGGCGCCGTTCATCGGGCGCACGGATGCCATTCTGCTGATGCTCTACCATCCGCGCCTGGGGCGCGCCAGCGTGGTTTCGCTACCGCCGGATTTGCTGGTGTATATTCCCGGTTACACCATGCAGCGGCTGGAAGTCTCGTATGCGCTGGGCGGGGGCAGGTTGCTGGCGCAAACCATCGAATACAACTTTGGCATCCGCCCGGTGCACTGGGCGCTGGTGCACCTGGATGAATTTAAACGGTTCATTGATCAGACGCTGGGCGGGCTGGATGTGACCGTGCTGCAGGCCTATCCTGACCCCAAGCTGTGCGGGGGCATTCCTACCGGCGTGTTTCACATGAGCGGCGAGCAGGTGCTGTGCTATATTCGCTTCAGGCTGGGGACGGACGAAGCTGACCGCAACCGCCGCCAGCAGGAGGTGTTTCGCACCATCTTGCTGCGCCTTCTGCAAAACGGCAACCTGGCCCGGCTGCCGCAGATTTACAGCGCCTACCAGAAGACCGTGGAAAGCAACCTGACACTGCCCGACCTGCTGGGGTACATCCCCTTTGCGCTCAAGCTAGGCGATCCGGCGCGGATCAATTTTTACAACCTGACGCGCGATTTACCCACCTGGCAGATGCCCAACGAGACCGGGCGAACGGTCTTCCTGGCGGAGCGCGCCCGTTTACAGCCGGTGCTGCAGCAGGCGGCGAACTTCCTGTTAACCCCGGCACCCCTGGCTGAAGTTGTGCGCACCATGGAATACCAGCTGACCAACGTGCCCAGCCCCACCGCCAGCCGCACCATCACGCCCACCCTGCCGCCCACCGCCACGCGCACCATCACGCTGACGCCCACGCGCACAGCCACCCGCCCAAGCGCCACGCCCACGCTGACACCCACCATCACCCCCACCGGTCCAACCTCTACGCCCACGCTCACACCCACCGGGCCTACCCCCACGCGGACGCGCACCCCTACGGCAACCTCTTCCACTCCCTACCCTTGATTTTCCCGCTCACGGGCTGGTACGGATTTTGATTTCGTATAGAATCAAGCATATCTGCCGGGGGGCAAGCGTTTATTCGACTTTTAAATTTGGAGGAGATGAAGACATGGCAACGCAAACCATTCAACTGCCCTGGGGAGCGCAAAGCATCCCCCTCACATTGCCGGAGGGATGGAACCTGCTGGGTCAAATGGAACCCTCGGCGCTGCCGGGGGTGGCGGATACGAGCGCGGAAACCCGCCGGGCGCTGGCTGAGCCGTTTGGCATGGCGCGCCTGGGCGAACTGGCCCGCGCGGGCGGGCGAGTGGCGCTGGTGATGGATGACGCCAGCCGTCCCACACCGGTTAAGTTGATCCTGCCGCACGTGCTGGCGGAGCTGCGCGAGGCGGGGGTGAAGCCTGAGCAAATCAGCATCATCCCGGCGCTGGGCGTGCACCGACCGATGACCGAAGCCGAGGTGCTGGAGCGCACCGGGTTGAGCTCGCTGGGGGGCATGAGGGTGGTGGATCATGATGTGGACGACCCCGAGAAGCTCACTAACCTGGGCACCACCAGCCGAGGCACGCCGGTATTGATCAACAGGGCGGTGGCGGAGGCGGGATTGGTGGTTTCGATTGGCTGCATTGAACCGCACATCATCGCCAGTTTTGGCGGGGGCTACAAGAATCTCTTCCCGGGGGTGGCCGGAAGGGCAACCATCGGGCACAACCACGGGCTGAACTGCCAGCCAGCCACGTTCAACAACGTGGGCCAGCCGATTGAGCATAACCCGATGCGCCAGGACCTGGAAGAAGCCGGCAAGATGGTGAAGGCGCCGGTGTTTATCATCAACGCGGTGCTGAATAGCGCGCTGCAGGTGGTGCGGGTGGTGGCGGGGGATGCCATCCAGGCGCACCGCGAAGGGGTGAAGACCAGCGCGCAGATTTACGGCGTGCAGGTGCCGCGCGCGGCGGATGTGGTCATCACCTGCTCGCACCCGATGAACAGCGACCTGCGCCAGGGCGTGAAGGCGCTGGCAAACACCATCCGGGCGGTTAAGAAGGGCGGGGTGATGCTTACCCTGGTTAAGGCGGAGGAGGGGGTGGGCGTGTTTGGATTGGCCAACAAGAAGCTGCCGCTGGGCAAGGGGGCGCTGCGCACACTGGCGCCGCTGCTGCTGCCGCTGGTGCCCAAGCTCAAATTGAAGGGCATGGGCGAGGAGGATAAATTCTTCCTGTACTTTGCTCTGCAAGCCATGCGCCACGCCACCCTGCTGCTTTACGCCCCCACCATCCCGCTTGAGATCCACGAGCGCCTGCCGTTTGTGGATTTTGTGAGCGGGGCTGAGGAGGGGCTGGCACGGGCGCGCGGACGCTTCCCGGGACAGGCGGATGTGCTGGTGTTCCCGCACGGGGGCATCACTTACCCGATTCTGCCCCGTTAGAGGCGCGGAGAAGGGCAATTCCGAGGCCGATTTGAGCATATTTGAAAAATACCGCTTGACATTGCCCTTAAATTACGCTATACTTTTTTCTTAGTAGGATGCTTGTAGTTCTCGTTGGATGCAGATAGACAACGGCACACGGCGTAATCCGTGGGCCGTTTTTTCTACCCCAGGGGAACCCTAGCGTCAAATTGTCATCCGTTTTTATGAACAAGGAGTAAAAGGCAATGGCAGAGCGTTTCGTCGGTACGGTCAAGTGGTTCAACACCACCAAGGGTTACGGTTTTCTGGCTCGCGAAGGCGGGGAAGATGTCTTCGTGCATTACACCGCGATTTCGGGCAACGGTTTCCGCAACCTGACCGAAGGGCAGAAGGTGGAGTTCTCGATTGAGAAGGGCCCCAAGGGTTTGCAAGCTGTGAATGTAATCCCCCTCTAAACTAGAAAATTCCCACCCCAACAAAGAATCCCCACCCTTACCGGCGGGGATTTTAATTTTTAGGGGGGTAAGAGCGGTGGGATTCTTCCGCTGCGTGACGAAGTATTAGACAAACTATTATCGTTTCGCTCCTTGACGATTCTTCCCCGACGCGGTATAAATAGGGCGCAATCGCCATGTTGAGCGCCCCTGTAGCGCAATTTGGATAGAGCGTTTGCTTGCGGAGCAAAAGGTTGCGTGTTCGAACCACGCCAGGGGCACACCAGAGGGAGCGGATTACTCCGCTCCCTTTTTGATACAACTCAAGGGTCGGTCCATGAAAGATACGCGTTACCACATTTTACTCACCAATGATGACGGCATCCAATCGCCGGGCCTGTGGGCTGCGGCGGAGGCGCTCTCGTGCCTGGGGTATGTGACCGTGGCTGCCCCGCGCGACCAGGCCTCCGGTACCGGGCGCAGCGTGCCGCTCGGGCAGGATGGGCGCATTCAAAAAATCACGCTGCGCATCGGCCAGCAGGATTGGCCGGTTTATTCCATCGGCGGCACGCCCGCGCAGACGGTGGATCACGCCCTGCTGGAACTGCTGCCCGAAAAGCCTGACCTGGTGGTTTCAGGCATCAATTACGGCGAAAACCTGGGCGAAGGCGTGACCGCCTCCGGCACGGTGGGGGCAGCCCTGGAAGCGGCTTCCTTCGGCATCCCCGCGATTGCCGCCTCGCTGGAGCTGATGGAAAACAGTTATTACCAGTACTCCACCACGGTGGATTTCTCTACCGCGGCGTATTTCACCGCCTATTTTGCCGAGCGCATGCTGGGCGGTCAGTTTTTGCCAGATGTGGACGTGCTCAAGGTGGATGTGCCGGCGCATGCCACCCCGCAGACGCCCTGGCGGCTGGCGCGTCTTTCAAGGGCGCGTTATTTTGAACCGGTGCTCAAGCGCAAGGGCGCGCTGGATGAACCCGGCCCGCTGGGGTACCGCATTTTGCGCGATCGGGAGAAGATTGAGCCGGGCTCGGATGTGGATGTGCTGGTGTACAATCATGAAGTGGCGGTGTGCCCGATGAGCCTGGATATGACCAGCCGCGTCTCCTTTGAGGCGCTGGACGCCCGCCTGCGCGGCTGAAAGCAACCTGATGACCCTGCCTGAACCCAGCGATTTACTGCGTGACCTCAACCCTCAGCAGCGCCGGGCGGTGACTGCCGCTCCGGGGCAGGTGCTGGTATTGGCGGGGCCTGGCTCCGGTAAAACGCGGGTGCTGACCTATCGCATCGCTTACCTGGTGCTGAGCGAGCATGTTCCCCCCACCAACATCCTGGCGGTCACATTCACCAACAAGGCGGCGCGCGAGATGCAGCACCGCCTGGAGCACCTGCTGGGCGAGCAGGGCAGCGGGCTGTGGCTGGGCACCTTCCACGCCATTTGCGCGCGCATCCTAAGGCGCGAGGCCAACTTTGTCAACGAAGTGTGCGCTTCCGTGCTCAAGCGCGACCCGGGCGTGGTGCATTTCAATAATGCGTTTGTCATCATGGACGCGGACGACCAGGAGAATTTGATCAAGCGCGCGGTGAAGGACCTGCGTCTGGATGAAAAATCCTACCGGCCCGCCGGCGTGCACGCTGCCATCTCCGCTGCCAAGAACAACCTGGTCTTGCCGCAAAGTTACCCCGTGCAGAATTACCGCGACGAGGTGGTGGGGCGCATCTACCAGCGCTATCAGGAAATGCTGGTAGATAACAACAGCCTGGATTTTGACGACCTGCTGCTGTATGCGGTTATCCTGCTGGAGCAACACCCTATGCTGCAGGAGCGCTACGGGTTCCGCTTTCATCATGTGCTGGTGGATGAATTCCAGGATACCAACCTGGCGCAGTATAAGCTGCTGCAGCAGTTGACCGCCTTTCGCAAGAACCTGTTCGTGGTGGGGGATGAAGACCAGTCCATTTACCGCTGGCGCGGCGCTGATTACCGCAACGTGCTGCGCTTTGAGGAGGACTTCCCGGGCTGCCAGAAGATCCTGCTGGAGCAGAACTACCGCTCCACGCAGACCGTGCTGGATGCGGCGCGCGCGGTGATTGACCGCAACACGCACCGCACGCCCAAGCACCTGTTCACCGAGCGCGGTGCGGGCGAGCGCATCACCCTTTACGAAGCTGTGGATGACCACGCCGAAGCCGCCTACGTGGTGGATACCATCCAGAAGCTGGTGCAGGGCGGCAAAGCCAGCCGGGCCGATTTTGCGGTGATGTACCGCACCAATGCCCAGTCGCGCCTGCTGGAAGAGGCCTTTCTGCGGGCGGGCATGCCGTACCGCCTGGTGGGGGCGCAGCGCTTTTACGGGCGGCGCGAGGTGAAGGATATGATTGCCTACCTGCGCCTGGTGCAGAACCCGGCGGATGAACTCAGCCTGGCGCGGGTCATCAATGTGCCGGCGCGCGGCATCGGCGATAAAACATTGGTGGCGCTGCAACTGGCTGCGCAGGGTGGAGCCGTCAGCGCGGGGGAGGTGTTGCTGGACCTGGCGGCCCGCGGGGAGGATTCTCCCTTCTACAGGGGCTTTTCCGGGCGCGGCGCGCTGCTGCTGGCGGATTTTGGTGGCATGCTGGCTGGCTGGCGCAACAGCCTGGGGGTTGACCTTTCGCTGCCGGGGCTGTTTGACCGCATTCTGGCGGATATTGGCTACCAGGATTACCTGAACGACAGCACCGACGAGGGCGAGGAACGCTGGGAAAACGTGCAGGAATTACGCCGCATTGCATATGAGTTTTCCGACCGCGGGCTGGCGCTGTTCCTGGAAAACCTGGCGCTGGTCTCTGACCAGGATACGCTGCCAGAGCAACCGGACGCGCCCACTCTGTTGACATTGCACGCCGCCAAGGGGCTGGAGTTTTCTCAGGTGTTCATCACCGGGCTGGATGACGGCATGCTGCCGCACAGCCGATCGCTGGATGAGCCGGAGGAGATGGCGGAGGAACGCCGCCTGTTTTACGTGGGGTTGACGCGCGCCCGCAACCAGCTTTTCCTGGTGCGCGCCGAGCGGCGCTCCACCTACGGCAGCTTTCAGGATAGCATCCCCTCTCGCTTTTTGAATGATATTCCCGAAGGCCTGCTGCGCCGGCAAGGCGCGCGCATGGGACGCGCATATTCATCTTCTTCATCCTCCTCACTTCGCGGTGGATGGCAGGAACGGCGCGAACGCACCAGCCGCTGGGAGAGCTCGGATGCGCGCCCGTCCTATTCCGCGCCTGCACCGCGCCAGCCTGCGCCGCCCAGCGAGCCGCAGCACCGCTCAGCACCGATTTTGCAGCCCACCTACCAGGCCAATATGCGCGTTAAGCACCCGGTGTGGGGCGAGGGGCTGGTGGTGGCAAGCCGCGTGGATGAAGGCGAAGAGGTGGTGGAAATTTTCTTTGACACGGTGGGTTTTAAACGCGTGCTGGCAGCGCTTGCCAGACTGGAGATTCTCTAGGCCGTGAGCCAAGGGGTTGTGATCCTCCGCGCCACCCATATTGCGCCTGATCCGCGGGTTGAAAAGATCGGGCGGGCCCTGGCGCGGGCGGGCTATGCCGTCCAGGCACTGGGGTGGGATCGCAATGGCGACCTGCCCGCGGAAGATAGCGGGGCGGGCTTTCCCATCCGCCGAATACGGCTGCTGGCGCCCTGGCAGAGCGGCATCCGCAACCTGCCCGGATTGCTGCGCTGGCAGGCGGCCCTGGCGCGCTGGCTGGGCGAGCACCGCGAGAGCTACCAGGTGATCCACGCCTGCGATTTTGATACGCTGCTGCCTGCGTTGTGGGCAAAACGCCGCTGGGGCAAGCAGGTGGTATATGATATTTTTGATTTTTATGCCGATATGCTGCGTAAAACCCCCGCGCTGCTGGTGAGCGTGGCGCGTCGCCTGGAATTGTGGGGCATGGGCCAGGCGGATGCGGTTATCCTGGCGGATGACGCGCGCTGGGAGCAGGTGCGGGGCGCAAAACCACGGCGCCGCGCAGTGATTTACAATTCCCCGGAAGACCAACCACCTGAACTGCCAGAGCAACCCTCAACAGAGCGCCCGCAGCGCCTGCGCCTGGCTTACGTGGGCCTGATGCAGGTGGAACGCGGCCTGCTGCCGCTCATCCAGCTGGTGGCGGCTCACCCGGAATGGTCTCTCGATTTGGCGGGCTCGGGCGCTGAGCAGGACGAGATCCTGGCGGCGGCTGGCGACCTGCCCAACATCACCTATCACGGGCAGGTGCCTTACCGCCGCGCGCTGGAATTGAACGCGGGCGCGGATGTGCTGCCGGCGCTGTATGACCCGGCGATTGCCAATCACCGCTTTGCCAGCCCCAACAAGCTCTTTGAGGGCATGCTGCTGGGCAAGCCGGTGGTGGGCGCGCGCGGCACCAACGTGGATCGCATCATTGAGCAGGAAGCGTGCGGCGAGGTGGTGACCTACGGCGCGTGGGAGCAGTTGGAAGCTGCGCTGCAGCGCCTGGAAGATGCTGCCTACCGTGCTCAGCTGGGGCGCAACGCGCGGCGAGCCTACGAACAAACTTACGGCTGGGAGCGCATGGCGGAGCGCCTGACCGCGCTCTACGCTGAAGTAACGGCGGGCGCGCCCGGGGAAGGGAAAAAACCATGAAGCTGGCGCTGGTGTACCTGGGACGGCGCGGGGCAGGCGGACCGATCAGCCTGGCGCTGGGGCGGGCGCTGGCGGAGCACGTTGAGCTGCAGGCGTTTGTTTCCACCCGGCAGGAAACCCTGCCAGCCTGGCGCAGCGCAACTTTCCCGTATCACGCGGTGGAAACCTTCTCCAACCCGGTGGGTTTAGCCTGGTCGCTGCTCACCCGGCGCGGCATCCGCGCCCTGGCAGCGCGCATCCGGGTCTTCCAACCGGATGTGCTGCTTTTCCCGATGATCCATCCGTGGAACGCGGCGCTGCAGGCGGCGCTGGAGCCCACCCCCTCGGTGGTGATGGTGCACGACCCGCGCCCGCATCCCGGGCTGGTGGGGAAAATCATCCGGCGCTTTGAAGATCCCAGCCTGTGGCGCGCCGAACGCTGCATGGTTTTCAGCCACAGCCTGATTGCCGACCTTTACGGGCGCGGGGTGCAGGCGGGGCGCATTTCGGTGGCGCCGCTGGGATTGATGGATTACACCGAAGGGCAGGCGCTGCCCTCGCCGCGACCGCAGACCATCCTGTTTTTTGGGCGCATCACGCAGTACAAGGGCATCGAGGTGCTGCTGCCGGCTTTTGAGCAGGTGCAGCGCCAGTTTCCGGAGGCGCGGCTGATCCTGGCGGGCTCTGGCAGCCTGCACGCCTACCAGCCCGTGCTGCGCCGCCTGGCGGGCGTGGAGCTCATCAACCGCTGGATTGATGAGGATGAGATTCACGGCATTTTTAAGCGCGCTGGCATTGTGGCACTGCCCTATACCAGCGCCTCGCAATCGGGGGTATTGCCTATCGCGGCCAGTTTTGCGCTGCCGGTGGTTGCCACGCGCACCGGCGGACTGCCCGAGCAACTGGAAGATGGAAAGACGGGATTGCTGGTTGCACCGGGAGATGCGGCGGCGCTGGCGGAGGCTCTGCAGCGATTGCTGGTCGACCCGGTTCTGGCGGAGCGCATGGGGCGCACCCTGCGCGAGGATTATCTCTCGGCGCGCAGCTGGGAGCGGGCGGCTGAAACTGTTTTGCAGACCTGCCGGGCAGCCCTGGAGCACCCTTCTGATTTATAATTAGCCTATGCCTGTGGAAATTTATCCCCGTACCCTCTTCCAGCGCGTGCTGCGCGGCTGGTGGCTGGTGGTGGTTTTAATGCTGCTGGGCGGGGTGGCGGGGTACCTGGCGCACCTCAGCCGCCCGCCGGTTTATGAGGGGCGCGCCAGCATTGCTTTTGCCTTTGACCTGGCGCGCACGGGGAAAATCAGCGCTGCCGAGGAGGATATGGCCATGGGCACGCTGGCGGCAATCCTGTACTACCCGCCGGTGCCCGACCAGGTCATCCGCATTGCGCGCATCCAGGGGATTGACCTGGAAAGTTACCCTGAGTGGAGCAAAATATCGCTGGAGCGGAAAAATTACCTGTGGGTGCTGCGCCTGCGCTTTACCAACCCGCAGGATGCTGCCGCGCTGGCCAATATCTGGATTGAAAATGCCTATGCTCAACTGGTGGAGGCTGCCAGGCACAGCGAGCAGGCTGAGGGGCTGCGCCGCTCGCTGGAAGGGCTGGAGAGCTGCCTGCAGCACATGGCGGTAGTTGAGCCTTCCACGGCGCAGTGCAACTGGCAGAGCCAGGGCGAGTTGCAGCGCGAGTTGCAGGCGCTGGGCGAGCGCTACCTGGCGGAAAAACAGGCCGCGAGGGGGTTAATCCCGGCGGTATCTTTCATCATGAGCGAGACGGCTGTTCCCAACCCGCAGCCGGCAGCCAATGACCGCAACAGCATGGTGCTGGCGGGGGCGCTGCTGGGATTTGTTTTTGCCGCAGCAGCGCTGGCCGGCGGGCTGGTTGAACGCATCTCCGAGAGGTTGCACCGTGATAAACCGCCTGCTCAGCCGCGTTGACGGCGGGCTGTGGTTTTTGCTGGTGGTATCACTGCCGGTGACCAGCCTGCCGCTGGTGAGCGCCCTGGCGGGTGGCAGCATGGTGGCGCCTCCGGCGGGGCTGCTGGCGCTGGTGTTGCTGGGCGCCTGGCTGCTGCCGCAGTGGGTGAGGGGTCGCGGGCTGCTGCCGCACAGTGTTCCGCTGCTGCTGTTTTTTGCCTCTGCCGTGGTTGCCTGCCTGGCAGCGTATTTTATTGAGTTCCCGGTTTTCCGCACGGTCAATTTTACCCGTCAGCAGCTGGTGGAACTGGCGACACTTGTGGTGGGGGTTGGCACCTTTTTGCTGGCTGCATCCTACCCGCAGGACGAGGGCCGGCTGCGCGCCACGCTGCGCTGGCTCAACTGGAGCGGGCTGGCACTGCTGCTGTGGAGCGCGTTTCAGTTCGGCATGTGGCAGTGGAAAGAAGTTTACCCGGAGTGGATGGTGGTTGCGCAGAGCTGGTTCTCGACCACCAAGTTGTTTCCGGGGCGGGTGACCGGGTTTGCCCTGGAGCCCTCCTGGCTGGCTCACCAGCTCAACATGCTCTACCTGCCGCTGTGGCTGGCTGCCAGCGTAAGGCGCTTTTCGGCGCACGGCTGGCGCGTGATGAAGCTCTCCTTTGAGAACTTGCTGCTGGCGGGGGGTGTTGTTGTGCTATGGCTCTCGCTTTCGCGGGTGGGGCTGTTGGCGTTTTTGCTGATGCTGGGGCTGGTCTTCATACTGCTGAACGCTGGCCTGGTGGGCTGGCTGCAGCGGCGCATCCTGGCACGGAGGGCATCCACTCAACAGGCAGCCAGGCTGCTGCGGGTGGGGTTGTGGCTGGGGCTGCTGGTGTTCTACCTGGCGCTGCTGCTGGGCACGGGGGCTGCGCTTTCCAGGCTGGATTACCGCATGGAGCGGCTTTTTGATTTTTCAACCCTGGCGCAGGATGGGTTCCTGGCGTATGCCAACCAGCTGCAAATTGCCGAGCGGCTGGTCTTCTGGCAGACGGGCTGGGGGGTGTTCAACGATTACCCGTGGCTGGGGGTGGGATTGGGCAACAGCGGCTATTTCTTCCCGCAGAAAATGCCCGGTTACGGATACGGGCTGACCGAGGTGAACCAGATTCTCTACCGCGAAAGCGCGCTGCCCAACACCAAAGCCCTGTGGCCGCGCTTGCTGGCTGAGACCGGCCTTGTGGGACTGGCTTTTTTTGCTGCGTGGCTCTTTCTGCAGTGGGCCAACGGGGATGCGCTTTCTTCCAGCGCGGCGCCGATCAAGCGCGCGCTGGGGCTGGCGGGGCAGCTGGTGGTGCTGGGACTGCTGGTGGAGGGATTCAGCGTTGATACCTTTGCCCTGCCTTATTTCTGGTTCCTGCTGGGGCTTTGCGCCGCAGCATGGAGAATTTCAACATAGATTCGGCGAGTCGCGATAGAATCACTACACATGGAAAATCCGCCCCCAAAAAAGCCCCTGGCCTTACGCATCCCCGCCAACGAGCGGCACATCCTGCTGCTGGTGGTTGATTTTATTGTAGCGGTTCTGGCGCTGCTCATCTCCGTTTTCGTCTGGGCGCAGCGTGACTGGTTCAACTTCTCGCAAGCGTTTTTGACGCAGCGTTTGCCGTTCTGGTTCTGGTTTTTACCGCTGGCGTGGATAGTGCTCAACGTGGAATTGTACGATCTGCGCCGCGCCTGCCGCTGGGGGGATACCATCCGCAGCGTGCTGGTGGCGGGGGTGACCGGGTTCATCTTCTACCTGGTGGTGTTTTTCCTCTCCGAGCCCGATTCGCTGCCGCGCCAGGGGGTGGCGGTGTTTATTGTGGCGGCGGTGGCGCTTACGCTGTTCTGGCGCTGGATTTATATCCGCGTGTTCACGGCCTCGGCTTTTTTGCGGCGCGTGCTGGTGGTGGGCGCCGGCAAAGCAGGCAGTGCCATGGCGGCGGTGGTGCGCGGCATCAACCCCCCGCCCTTTTTGCTGGTGGGTTTTGTGGATGACGACCCGCAAAAGCAGGGGACGGCGATTGAGGGTTTTCCGGTGCTGGGCAACTGCCAGGAGCTCGACCGCATTATTGACCAGCAGCAGGTGACCGACCTGGTGTTTGCCATCACCGGCGACGTGCACCCGGAGACCTTCCGCGCGCTGCTGCGCACCCAGGAGCGCGGCATTGACCTGACCACCATGCCGGTGCTGTATGAAAGCCTGCTGGGGCGAGTGCCCATCTACCTGCTGCAGCCAGACTGGATCCTGCGCTCGTTTGTGGAGCAGGCCCGCTCCAGCGCTTTTTACGAGGCCATGAAGCGGTTAATGGATATTGTCATCGGGCTGGTGGGGCTGGTGGTGTTTGCCCTGCTCTTCCCGTTTATTGCCCTGGCAATTTTGCTGGACGATGGGCGACCTGTTATCTTTCGGCAGCAGCGGCTGGGGAAGAATGGAAAGGCATACGATATTATCAAGTACCGCACCTGGGGCAATGACAAGCGCAGCGTGACGCGTGTGGGCAGGTTCCTGCGCAAGAGCCACCTGGACGAACTGCCGCAGATTATCAACATCCTGCGCGGCGAGATGAGCATGGTGGGTCCGCGCGCTGAACAGGTTGAACTGGTGGAGGAATACCAGGATCAAATCCCGTTTTACCGCGCGCGCCTGCTGGTGAAACCGGGGTTGACCGGCTGGGCGCAGGTGAACCAGAATTACGCCTCCAACGTGGAAGAAACCGCCGTCAAACTGGAGCTTGACCTGCATTACATCAAGCACCGCACGCTGCTGCTGGATATCATCATTTTACTGCGCACCTTTGGAGCTGTATTTGGATTGCGCGGGCAGTAACCTGAAACCAGGCAAGGTGGGATGAAAACGCTTTTAGCAGCCAACACCGATTGGTATCTTTACAACTTTCGCCTCTCGCTGGCGCGGTATTTACGCGCGCAGGGTGTGGAAGTGGTGCTGGTCTCGCCCGGTGGAGAATACGCCCCGAGGCTGCAGGCGGAGGGCTTCAGGTGGGTGGAATGGCCCGTCAGCCGGCAGGGGGCTAACCCTCTGGAGGAATGGTCAGCGGTGCGCAAACTGCGCACCATCCTCCAGTGCGAAGGAGCGCAACTGGCGCACTTCCACACCATCAAGCCTGTGCTGTACGGCACGTGGGCTGCCAGCTACCCGGACGGCCCGGCGGTGGTCAACTCCATCACCGGCAGAGGGTACGTGTTTTTGAGCGGGGAATCTAAAGCGCGCTGGTTGCGCCCGTGGGTGAAGCTGTTTTACCGCAGGGTGCTGCGCCGTCCGCGCTGCGAGTTGATTTTTGAAAACGAAGCTGACCAGCAGTACTTTTTGCAGGAAAAACTGGCCTCTCGCGAACATGCCTGGCTGGTGCGCAGCGTGGGGGTGGATGTGGAGCGTTTCTGCCCGCAGCCCGAGCCGGAGGGCAAGCCGGTGGTGCTGCTGGCATCGCGCATGTTGTGGGATAAGGGCGCTGGCGTGTTTGTGGAAGCGGCGCGTTTGCTGCGCGAGCGCAACCTGGCGCGCTTTGCGCTGTGCGGCGCGCCGGATCCCGGCAACCCGGCGAGCATTCCGGAGGAGACGCTGCGCGGCTGGGCGGAGGAGGGCGCGGTGGAATGGTGGGGTTTTAAAGCGGATATGCCGCAGGTGTATGCCAGCGCCTCCATTGTTTGCCTGCCCACCACTTACGGTGAGGGCGTACCGACGGTGCTGATCGAGGCGGCGGCCAGCGGGCGGGCGCTGGTGGGCAGTGATACCCCCGGCTGCCGGGAAGTGATCCAGCCGGAAGTGAACGGTCTGCTGGTGCCGCCGGATAACGCGCCAGCCCTGGCGGCTGCCCTGGAGCGGCTGGTGGTTGATGGGGCGCTGCGCCGCCGGATGGGCATGGCAGCGCGCCAGAGCGCCGTGGAGCGCTTCTCAGCGCGGCAGGTGCACGCTGAGACCTGGGCCATTTATCAGCGCGCGCTGCGGTGATTTTGAGCGGCGGGAATTTCTGCGGGTATAATTGACCGCGGAAAGTGTCCATTCTAAATTTTCATCGAGGCTTTATGGATAAAAAAATACGTCACGCCATTGTCGGATGCGGAAGCATTGCCCCCAACCATCTGGATGGGATCCGGCGCTGCGCTTTGAGCAAGATTGCCAGCGTCTGCGACCGTGACGAAAAGGTGCTGCGCGAGTTTATGCAGCGCAACGACCTGACCCAGGGCACCACCGACTATCGAAAGATTTTATACAACCCCGAGATTGATTCGGTTTCCATCACCGTTGACCATGCCCAGCATGCCGCGCTGACGCGTGAGGCTTTGCTGGCGGGCAAGCACGTGCTGGTGGAGAAGCCTTTCACCATCACCCTGGAGGACGCCCGCGCGCTGACGCAACTGGCGCGTGAGCGCGGGCTGGTGCTGGCGGTGGTCTCTCAGCACCGCTTTGACCCGTTGATCAAATATATCCACGGCATGGTCACCCGCGGTGACCTGGGCCAACTGGTCAGTATATGGGGCACGCTGCAGTGCCGGCGCATACCGGAGTATTTCCAGTCCAGCTACTGGCGGGGTACGTGGGCCGGGGAGGGTGGTTCCAACGTCATCAACCAGTATTATCACGTGATTGACCTGGTGCGGTGGATGGGAGGGCCGGTGGCGGAGGTTGTGGCGGTGATGGGCACGCTGCGCCTGGGGGAATACATCGAGACCGAGGATACCATGTGCGGGGCGCTGCGCTTTGTTAATGGCGCGCTGGGTTCGATTGCCACCACCAGCGCCAGCGAGGTGCGCTGGCGCACGCGGATTGAGCTGGTGGGCACACGCGGCAGCCTGACTTTTGATATTGACCACCCGGATACGCTCCACGCTTACCAGCTTGAGCCGCAAGTTGAGAGCGATTTGTTGTCTTTCATAAAAAATGATCTGACGCGGGAAACCCCGCCGCCCGGGAAGGGCTATTACGGCATCTCTCACCGCTACCAGATTGATGAATTCATCCGCGCGGTTGCCGGTGAGGTTGAGCGCGTATCGGTGGACGGCGAGCAGGGGATTGAAACGCTTGATTTGATCCTACGCGTGTATCAATCTGCGCGGCAGGGGTCCAAGGCCTGAAGCACCCGGCCTGCGAGGTTAAGATGCTGAAACGCTTCGCCTGGCTCGCCATCCTCCTGGTCATAATCTCCTGCACCCCGCCAGCGGTGACGAAAACTGCGCCTGCACTGACGCCGGCTCTGGTTGCTTCCACAGCCAGCATAACGCCCTCACCCGGGCAGACGCAGACCGTTTCGCTTGCGCCTTCAGCCACGCTCAGCCCCACCCTGCCACCCTCACCTGAGCCAACCGAGACGTCCACTCGGGCACCCGTTCCCACGCTCACCGCGCACCCCACTGCTACGGCGACCGCGGTGGGTATGAACGTGCCCGGATCGGACAAGATCGTCTTTGCTTCTCAGCACTTAAACCCGGCAGGGGAGCTTTCCGTCATGGATTTGACCACTCGGCGCGTGCTGCGGTTGATTGGCAACCTGATTGTTGAGAACCTTTACCCCAGCCTCTCGCCAGACGGCACGCGGGTGGTTTTTTCTTCCAGGGTGGACGGCAATTTTGAGCTCTTTTCGATGAAAGTGGATGATGAGACCCTTGTGGGCTTCCCGGAGGACCTGGAAATGACCCTGGAGCCCTTTGACTGGCTGGAAAGGCTGCAAATTACCCGCCTGACGTGGACCGATTACGACGAAACCTTCCCGGCGTGGTCAAAGGATGGGGCTTTCATCGCGTATATTGGCGAGCTGACCCCTGTGGCGGAGCTTTTCGTCATGCCGGCTGAGGGCGGAGAGGCTGTTCAACTCTCACAGGATTTATTTGCCAGAGCGCCGGATTGGTCACCGGATGGACAGCGCATCGTTTTTGAGGATTGGAGCGATGGAGGCGGGGCTGACCTTGCCTGGATAACGGCAAGCGGCGGGGAGCGCCACAAGCTGACCGCTACGCTGGGGGAGGATGAGGAGAGCCCGGCGTGGTCGCCGGATGGAACGCAGATTGCCTTCTGCAAGCATTATGAGCAGCAGGTTGAAATTGCGGTCATGCCGGCTGCGGGCGGACCGGCGCAGCGCTTGACGAACCACGCGGCGCGGGATTGCAAGCCAGTATGGTCGCGCGATGGTCGCCAGATTCTGTTCGTGTCTGAGCGCAGCGGGGCGCCCAACCTGTTTGTGATGGATGCAAACGGTGAAGCTGTGCGCCAGTTGACCTTCTATACCCGCCAAAACCCGGCGCTGCAGGGCGATTGGTAAATCTTCCCCCGGTTCACCGGCCTATCTGTTGAATGATTAAGATCATTGCCGCCAGGGCGGAAAGCCCCAGGACGGCGGCGCGGGTGGCGCGCTGGCTGAGGCGGTTGGCAAAATATTTTGAGATCCAAAATCCCAGCAGGATGCCCGGTATCATCCACAGGCTCAGTTCCAGCTCGGGCGTGCCAAAACGACCGGCGGGGAGCATTCCCAGGATGGCAACCGCCGCGGAGAGAATAAAGTAACCGGAGAGCGTAGCGCGCAGGGCTTTACCTTCTTTTTCCTGGTTGACCAGCGCCACGGGGGGAGCGCCGATGGAGGCAAGCGTGCCGCCCAGCCCGGAGAGCATCCCCGCAAGGAACAGAACCCAGCGTTTGGGCGGAAATCTGAGCCCGCTCAGGTTGAGCGCAACGGCTGCCAGCACCAGACCGCCCAGGGTGAGCGAGAGCGCTTTAAGCGGGATGACCGGAAGCAGCAGGCTGGCAATCGCCGAGCCGGGCAACATGCCGGCCGCCATCCAGCCCACGCCGCGCAGGTCAATCCCTTCGCGATCGCGCAGCACCATGAGGATGGTGAGCAGCAGGGCGCCTGCCATCACCGGACCGGGCACAAAACGCGGCTCCACCAGCATCAGCAGCGGAGCAGCCAGCAGGTTGAGCCCCAGGCCAACCGCGCCCTGCAAAAATGCGCCGAGCGCTACCGAGAAGATGATGAGCAGGATGGAGAAAGGTTCCATGGGATGAAAAAGACGGCTTTTTGAGCCGCCTTTTAATGAACTTATTCGGTCGCCGCGGGGGCAGCGGGGGTGGTGGGTTTTTCGCGTTTGGCTTTGATGTATTCAAACACCATGGGCAGGACGGAGATGAGGATGATGGCAATCACCACCAGCGAGAAGTTGTTCTTGATGAAATCAAGGTTGCCAAAGAAATAACCCGCAAAGATGAACAGAGCCGTCCAGACGATGCCGCCAAAGATGTTGTAGGAGATGAAATAGCTGTAGCTCATTTTTCCCACGCCCGCCACAAACGGCGCAAAGGTGCGCACGATGGGGACGAAGCGCGCCAGGAAGATGGTTTTCCCGCCGTGTTTGGCGTAGAAGGCCTGGGTGCGGTCGAGGTATTCCTTTTTGAGAAAGCGGATGTTACCGGAAAAGGCGCGCGGGCCGATGGTGTGCCCGATCCAGTAGTTGATCGTATCGCCCAGAACGGCGGCAACTGCCATCAGCACAAAGAGCAGGAGCACATCCAGCCCGCCCAGCGCGGCAACCGCGCCCGCGGCAAAGAGCAGTGAATCGCCGGGCAGGAACGGGAAGATGACCAGGCCCGTTTCCACGAAAATGACCAGGAACAGCGCCGCGTACGACCAGTAACCCAGGCTTTTGACCAGCTCGGGCAGGTGCTTATCCATATGAAGGATAAATTCAATAAACCAGTTAATGATATCCATTTTTCAGACCTATCAAATCAGGGTTGGGCCGGAGGAAGAGGCTGTTCGGTCACTTCCGGCGGAGTGGTAACAGGGTCATCGCTTTCCACGACGAGGGCTGCGGCTTCTTCCTGGGCTTGCTCAGCGTTGAGGCGGCGGTTGATGTAAAAGAGCATCAGGAAGCTGGCGATGAGCAGGATGCCAAGCACAATGGTGATAACCACCTCGCCCGGACCGTTTTGCGGCAGGGAGAGGGGCGAGTCGCTGATGAAGGGTAACAGGCCGAGAAACTGGGCAAAGCCGTTCCAGGCGCCGTGTACCGCCACAGCCAGCAGGAACAGCCCGGCCAGTTGGCCGTATTTGGCGCGAGTCCAGGCCAGGCCCAGCCCCCAGCCCACCAGCCCGCTGCAGGTGATGTGCAGCAGAGCGGTACCGGCGCGGCCCAACACCAGGGCAAGCCAATCCCCGCCACTGACCGCGCTGAGCGTGGCAAGGCTTTCCACCAGGGCAAAAGCCGCGCCGCTGGCAGCGCCGAGCACAAAGCCCTGCGCGGGCGAAAAGCCACGTTTGGCCAGGAACCACAACCCCAGGGGTTTGAAGGTTTCTTCGATCAGCGGGACGACTACGGAAAGACCTGAAATGACCAGGAAAACCACGCCCGGGTTGCGCAGGAAGGGCTCCAGGAGGGCGGAGAGGCGGTTGGCATCCAGCAGGCCGCGGGAGAGATCGCGGGTAATCTGGGCCAGGTTTTCAGTCAGTTGGGGCTGGTTGGAGATGACCCCGGTCAGCGCGATGACGCCGATGACGATGAAGAAGAGTTCTATCAGCATCACCAGCGGCAGCGCAGCCGTCAGCACCACGCTGGCGGTGCCCCAGGCGCGGTGCGGCGGGGTTTTGAGCCCGCGGCTGGCAAAGGTGAACAGCCACCAGACGGGCAGCGCGACCGAAAGCATCAGGCAGGGGGGCAGGAGGAACAGGCTGAGCTGGCTGGATTGCTGGGCGAGGACGTTGCCGCCCAGCAGTGCCGCCGGCCAGACCAGCGCCAGTACCAACGTCGCCAGGCGCAGGTTGCCCGCGCTCTGCCGGGGGGGCAGGCTGGAGGTGTTGTAACGCTGCACAGCCTGGGCCAGGCCCACCAGTAGAATCAGCCCCACCACGCCAGAAACCCAGCCCAGGGTGAGCATGGGCAGCGCCAGCGTGTCACCGCGGGGTTCCAGTTGAACCTGGCTGGCTGTTGAAACGAAGATGGCGGCGACCACAAAGGCCGTCAGCGCTCCAAATCCGTTCAGGATGGCCAGCCCCAGGGCCAGTCCATTGGCGTTGGTGGGGCGTTCACGTTCCATCGAGGGTTATTCTTCCTTGATGACCACTTTCAAAATTTTATCGGCGACGACGTCGGTGGGGACGCCAATCTCAACATCGCGTTCGGTCAGGCTCTTGAGCACATCCATACCGGAGGTGACCTGTCCAAAGATGGTGTACTGGCCGTCGAGGTGGGGCTGGGCCGAATAGGTTATGAAAATCTGGCTGCCGTTGGTGTTGGCGCCGGCGTTGGCCATGCCTACCACACCCTCTTTGTCAAACTTGAGGGATGAGACAATTTCATTATTGAAGGCGTAGCCCGGGTTGCCCATGCCGGTACCGCTGGGGTCACCGGTTTGAGCGACGAAATCGGGGATGACGCGGTGGAAGGGGATGCCTTCAAACCAGCCGCGATTAACCAGGTAAACAAAGCTGTTCACAGCCAGCGGGGCTTCCTTGGCGTAGAGTTGGATGGTGAAATCTCCCTTGCTGGTGGTGACGGTGGCGGTGTACTTCTTTGAGGCGTTAATCGTCTGGGGCGGGCAGGCCTTTGAGGCGATGGGTTCGATGGTTGTGTAAATGCTCTGGTAAACCTTAACCACCTCGGTGAGAATCTCTTCGGTTGGTTCGCCGCCAAACACGCGCCCGTTGAGCACCACAAAGGGGGTGTAATCCAGGCCGACGGTTTCGGCGTACTGCAGGGCAAGCTGAACTTTATCCACAACCGGCGCGCTGTTCAGGTCGGTGGTGAATTTGGCTTCATCGAGGCCCAAACCTTTGGCTTCGGCGGTGACCCAGGTGACAAAATCGGTGGCGGCCAGGGTGGACCAGGTGGCCTGCTTGGCGAAGAGCAGGTCGTGCATTTCCCAGAACTTACCCTGCAGCCCGGCGGCTTCAGCGGCCTGGGCGGAGATGATGGATTTGTCGTGGATGTTCAACGGGAAGTGGCGGAACACAAAGCGCACCTCGCCGGGGAAATTCTTGACGATTTTTTCCATGACGGGGGCAGCCTGGGCGCAGTAGGGGCACTGGAAATCACTGTATTCCAGGATGGTGATGCGGGCCTTTTCTGAGCCGAGAACCCAGTCGGTGGCGTTGACGTCGGGGAAAACGGGGTCCGGTTCGGGCAGCAAGCTCACCGTTTCGCAGCCGTTGGGCAGGGGGGTGACGGTGGGGGCGGGC
>CAYVOX010000016.1:35255-36781 GCA_964453035.1 uncultured Anaerolineaceae bacterium | reverse complement strand
TGTTGGATTTATGGCTGCCGGCGGGTGAGACGCCTTCATATTTATAATAAATATGGGCGGGCGTGCCGAGCGCTTTTTCCAGGTTGCGGGCGCGCATAAGCGGCGTAGGGCGGAAGAGCTTGTAGGCATCGCGGACTTCATCCGGAATTTGAATGTAGCGTTCCATGCTTACTTCCTGCTGGATGAGACTCATGGGGAATAGCACGGACAAGAATTCGGGCGTGACCGGTTCTTTGGTCTGGGGGTTCAGAACTGGAGCGGGTGGGATGGAGCTATCAGCATTGATGTTGTACCAGGCGTGCGGAATATCTGATTCGTTGAGTAAAAAGCGCGTTTGGTGTGACATGTTATCCTCCGTTGGTTTTTGATTTTTATAATCCCGACATTTTAAATGCGAGATTGATTAACAAAAGATGCCCTTGAGAACGCGGGGACTGTTGGCTGTTGCCTGGTTGAGAGAAAAACCGGCGGTTAGCCCCATCAGGGTGAGCACTTCTTCAAGCGTGGCGCAGGCAAGCGGGCGGGCTCGCTGAGTGCCCTGGTGAAGCAGGTCAAGCAGATCATCGGGGTGCGCAGCAAACGAAACGCGGCGGGCACGCAGCGGACCAAGGCTGGCATTAACTACCGAAGCGCAGCGGGTTTTAACCTCGATATCACCGATTTTGCCGGCGCGGTAGAGGGATTTGATTTCTGCGATTTCTTCCGGGTGAGGGTCAAAGAGATCAAGGTAGGTGAAGACTGGATTGCCTTCAACGTGACCGGGATCCGTGGCGTGGATGCGGGTTGGGTCAGTGTACATTTGCATAATCTTGCGGGTGGTCTCTGCGGGCGTATCCTTGAGGAAGATAGCGTTGCCGTAGGAGGTGTGCATGGTGCGGTTATCAATGCCAGGCAGGCGCGGAGTGGTGGAGAGGATGGCTTGAGGCTCTTCAAAGATAGGCTGGTATTGCTGGTTGAAGCGCCGGGCAAGCTCCCGGGCCAGCTCGAGATGGGGGAGTTGATCCTCACCAACTGGCACCGCGCTGGCTTTATACAGGAGGATATCGGCAGCCTGCAAGACGGGATAGGCAAGCAACCCGAGCGAGGGATTTAGGTTGAGCTGCTGCGCCTGCTCTTTGTAAGTGGGAACGCGCTCCAGGCGGGCAACGGTGACGAGCATGCTGAGCAGAGCACTGAAAACGGCATGCTCTGGCAGCGCGGATTGGAGCACCAGGGTGGAACGGGTAGGGTCAATACCTGCAGCTAACCAGTCGGTGAGCACTTCGAGGGTGTTAGCGTGTATTCGAGCGGGGTGGGCAAAATCAGTGGTGAGGACGTGCAGGTCGGCGATGAGAAAAAAGCAATCGTTAAAATCCTGCAACTGCACCCAGGATTGGAGGGTGCCGACGAGATGACCGATGTGGCGCGGGCCTGTAGGGCGGTGACCGGTTAAAATTCGCTTTTTGTTCAACATTTATCCTCCTTAAGCAAAAACAGCGTTCGTCCCATAAGAGGACGAACGCTGTGGTTCGCGGTGCCACCTCAGT
>CAYVOX010000016.1:33879-35155 GCA_964453035.1 uncultured Anaerolineaceae bacterium | reverse complement strand
AACAGCGTTCGTCCCATAAGAGGACGAACGCTGTGGTTCGCGGTGCCACCTCAGTTAGGCTGATTAATGAAAAATCCCTTTGTGATGCACAAAGGGAAAAAGGCCAGCCTCACTCTTGCGGGTACGGCGCAATGCGCTTATACCCTTTGCCTGGATAACGGTGGCATCTCCGGCGCGGGCTACTTGAAACCGTTCACCCTGCAACTCCGAGGTCCATTTTACGTCACGGTGCGGGCAGGATTCTCATCATTCCCTGCTCTCTGTACCGCCCTGGCGGCGCATACTCGTCCTCATCAACGTTTTTAGATTATTCATTGATTATAGGCCATTTTGGATGGCTGTCAAGATGTTCCCGGAAATGTTTTATGATATAGTCGGAGGTATGAAGGTGTTTTTATCGGTCAAGTACCATGCGGATATGAGCAATCGCGGGCACATCGAGCGCTTGCTTGGAATGCTGAAAGATTTGCGGTATGAGACGTTCTGTGTGGTGCGCGACCTGGAAACATGGGGTGAGACAGCCGTTGACGAACGCGAATTGATGAGGATAACGTTCGAGCGTATCCGCGCGAGCCACCTGGTGTTGGCGGATTTGAGCGAGAAGGGGGTTGGAATTGGGATAGAAGCGGGGTATGCCGCGGCAAGGGGCATCCGGGTGGTGGTGATTGCGCCGGAAGGATGTGATATTTCGACGACACTCAAGGGGATAGCCGAAGCCTGCTTCACCTACCGCAACGAGGCGGACTTGCGCCAGTTCCTGACAGGGTTGGCGCGCTAAGCGGGAAATTCACCGGGTTTGATAGAAGTAGCGTTCTTCAACCTCCTGCCAGGTTTCCCCAGGTGGGAGGCGCAGGAGACTGCCCAACAGGGGGGTGGCGGTTTTTATCTGTTCCGCAATGCGGCGAGCCACGCGGCGGATGGAAAAGTGGGCGTTGGGGGCAGCCCGCAGGGCACAGAGATGGTCGGCGGCGCGAAGGTTGAAGGTGAGAAGCACGCGGCGGTTGTAAGCATTGGGGACGATATAAGAGGCAGCCACGGGATTGAAGCGCGAGAGCATGGCGTAAGCGTTGTTGGCAGCATCCATGGCCTTGCGGTAGGGGGTTTCAAAGCCAGCCTGGACAACTGCGCGGGGGACGGCATATCCAAGCAGGGTGGTGAGCGGCTGAGGGGTCTGGGTCATCATGCGGTGGCGCTTGAGTTCAAAGTAGGCACCCTGGTCGAGGGTGACCTCAAAGGTATAAGAGGAGTGCTCAAGTTCGCGGGCGGGGGGCTCGAA
>CAYVOX010000016.1:0-33779 GCA_964453035.1 uncultured Anaerolineaceae bacterium | reverse complement strand
ATGGTCATGCCGACATTGGCAAGTGAGGCTGCCGGGAGGATGAAGCGGCAAATATCAATGTATTCTGAGCGAATTCGGCGGTCCCAGGCGGAATCGGATTCTTCAGGCTGGCGGGGATTCTGGTCGGCAATGACCTGACGAATAACGGGCAGGGCTTGCTGGTAGGTGTCAAAAAGCAGGCGGCAGGTCTCCACGTACATGGGGAGCAGCGCCAGGTCTCTTATTTCTTCTGGAATGTAGAACGCATCGGGGTTCCATTTTTGGTAGCGGCTGGATTTTTCCGTGTAGGATGCAAGGCGGTTTGATTCGAGTGTTTCGATGGCAAGGCGGGAGAGGTTTTCGACAGCGATGTGAAGGACGGCGTGCTCTGCCACTGAGGCATGACCGTAACCGACCACCCAGCGCTCATGGAATTCGGCGCTTTTTTCGTCCGTCAATTCCTGAGCTATTTCTCTGAATGACTGGGGGGAGCGAGATGTTTTGGCAAAAGCAACGGCGATGACTTCTGGTTTGAGCGATTGAGGGTCAAGCAGGTAAACCTGACGGGGGATGGGCATCGGATAATACCTTTCTGGCCTGGTTGATATCCAACCTGATCTGGTTGATGAGCTCATTTTTGGAAAAGTATTGCCGTTCGGCCCGCAGGAGTTGAGCGAATTCAACCTTCAGATGCTGGTTATAGATGGTTTCATTAAAATCTAAGAGGTGAGTCTCGATTCTGATGTGGGCGCTTTTATCAAATGTTGGCCGGAAGCCGATATTGGTGACTGATTGGAAGGAACGCTCGCCCAGGTGGGCGCGGGTTGCATAAACCCCGCGCATGGGGAGGAGACGATCGGGCCAGACCTGGAGGTTGGCGGTTGGAAAGCCAATTTCCCTGCCGCGGCCTTCACCATGGACAACTTCACCTTCGAACTGGTAGGCGCGACCCAGGTAGGTGGGGACGGAACCAACATCCCCGCGGGTGAGCAGCTGGCGGATGAGAGATGAAGAGACTACCTGTTCGTTGAGCCTGAAAGGTTGAAGAACCTGAATGGAATAGCCGAGTTGCTGGCCGATTATGGAGAGGTAAAGGGGCGTTCCTTCGCGGTTCTTGCCGAGCTTGAAATCAAATCCAACCCATAGTTTTTCCATGCCAAGAGCCTGGCGGCAATCCTGCATGAATTCGTACGCGGTGCGTTGCGCCAGGGAGAGATCGAAGGGCAGGATGATGAGGTGATCAACACCAAGGCTGGCAACAAGGTCAGCGCGTTCCTGCGGGCTGGTGAGGTAAAAAGGGCCGGTGACGCCGCGCAGCACCACTGCCGGGTGGGGATGAAAAGTAATCACCACGGAAGGCATACCAGCAGTGCGCGCAGCGCTGGCTAAAGCTTGAATCACTGCCTGGTGACCGACGTGGACGCCGTCAAAGGAGCCAATCGTCACGTAGGAACTGGCGAGACTCAGGTTTTGGAGCGAATGATGCACTTGCATGGCAAACCTAAGAGAAGAAGACTTTTTTAGGCTGCCACTCACTGGTCTGAGGATCAAACTCTAACAGTGCTACCAACTCACCTTGCTGGCTGATGCCGCGCGCGAGTTTTCCCTGACCTTCAACGCCTGCAACGCGATGACCGTGGCGGACGGCTTCGACCTGCTCGTGAGTGAGTTCGATCGAGGGCCAGTCTGAAAGGGCTTCAGCGGCGGGTATGAGTAGCTGGTACCAGGTGCCGTTCTCGAAGGTTTCGCGCAGTTTGCGGAGGGGTACGGCTTCACGCAGGGTGAAGCGACCGCTCTTGGTGCGGCGTAAGCCGACCAGGTGGGCGCCGCAACCGAGGGATTCGCCGAGATCATGAGCGAGGGAGCGTACGTAGGTTCCGGAGGAGCAGTACACATCAATGACAGCCTCGGGAGGAGCCCATTCGAGCAGTTCGAGGTTGTAAACCTGAATTTTGCGCGGGGAGAGATCTACTTCTTCGCCTTCACGAGCCATCTCGTAGGCTTTGCGGCCTTTAATTTTGACGGCGGAAAATGGCGGAGGCACCTGTTCGATTTCACCGATAAAATTCTTGAGGGCATTTTCAAACTGGGTTTCGGTGATATTGACGGGGGCAGTACTGACCACGCGACCGTCGGAATCGTACGTATCGGTTGAGGTGCCCAGGTGAACCACAGCCTGATAACGCTTATCAGATGCTGAGACGTATTCGCTGAGTCGCACCGCGGGACCCAGCAGAATAACCAGGACACCAGACGCGCGGGGGTCTAAGGTGCCGGTGTGACCAGCCCGGCGGATGTTGGTGCCACGGCGGATAATCTGAACGACATCGTGAGAGGTCAATCCGACCGGCTTATCAACAACCAACACACCCGAGATGGCGTTTTTCAATTCAAAATTATCTTCATTCATTTGACGTCGCTCCAGGTATGATCTGCTAATGCTTTAGCTTTCATTTTTCTTGTTTTGATTGTTATTTCCATTTTGTATCACTTGCCGGGTTGCTGTCAAGACTTTTTCGGTGACTTCGGCGAGATTACCGGGAATATCCGCTCCGGCAGCTGCGGGATGACCACCACCGCCAAAGCTGAAGGCGAGCTGCGAAACATCCCAGCCGGGTTGAGAGCGCCAGCTGACCTTAACGTGGTTATTCGGTTGTTCAACAAAGATAATGCCGATGTCGCTTTCATCGATGGCTGAGATGACGTTGACCAGATCTGCATCATCGTTCCCGGGGTAGGAAACCCGGGCGCGATCTTCCAGGGTAAGCATTGTCCAGATGATGCGCCCATCACGTTGTAATTTTACCAGCCCTTCGCCCCAAAAGCGGGCAGCCTCATAAGTCCGGCGGATGAGAGCGCGGTTGTAGAGATCGGCAAGGTTGGCGCCGTGTTCCATTAGGCGAGCGGCGCGATGCAAGGTGGCAGGGGTGACGTTGGAAGTGCGAAAGCCAAGGGTATCGCTGACCAGGCCGGTAAGTAAGGCGCGAGAGACCGGTTCGTCGATGGTGAGTCCCCAGAGCTCAAGGTAATCGGCGAGGATGGCTGCGGTGGCTTCGGCTTCTGGCACAACAAAGTTGATTCGCGCAAAATTGACGTTAGTGATGTGATGGTCAATATTGAGGTCGGGGATGCGGTCGCCGAGAATACTGCCGGTACGCTGCAGGTCTGAGCAATCGACGACGATAACCCTCTCGAATTCACCGCTGACGGAGCGGACCACCCGGTTGGATGAAGGGAGCGTCCGAAAACTGAGTGGCACGCCATCAGAAAGACCCATGGTGACATCCTTGCCGAGGTGCTCCAACGCCAGGCCGAGGCCGATAAGGGAGCCAACTGCATCCCCATCGGGGCGGATGTGAGAGACCACCAGAATGCGGTGGGCGCGTTGGAACATATCTTTGATGACGCGGTTCAGTTCACTCGTTACCATGGTCTTCTTCCGGGGCGGTGTCTGTTTTGGCGGTTTCGGCGCGGATGGAGGCCAGGATGCGTTCGATATGGTCGGCGCGTTCCGGGGTGGGATCCCAGTGGAAACGAAGGCGCGGGAAGACGCGCAGCTCGATTCGCTCAGCGAGCCTGTGGCGCAGGAAGCCATTAGCGCGTTCTAAACCAGCCAGCACCTCCTGCGAGCGGGCGTGGCCTTCAACAGCAGAGACAAAGATATCAGCGTAGGTCAACTCGCGATCCACTTTTACGCCGGTGATGGAAATACCGTCCAGGCGGGGATCGCTAACTTCTTTGATGAGCATTTCAGATAATTCTTCGCGGATGCGGTCTGCAATGCGTTGAATTCTCAATTTTGAGGGCATGATTTCTCTCCATTTCTTGCCATTACAGACCAGGGTGGATAATGAGGTCCGTTAACCTGGATTCATCCATCTGGATGGCAAGATTTTTCCCTTTTACTTTCTTTCAATATAATAGCACTCAATCCAATCACCGACAGTGATATCGTTGAAGTTTTTAAGCGAAATGCCGCACTCAAAACCAGTCCGAACTTCTTTGACGTCCTCTTTTTCGTGTTTGAGGGAGCTGATTTCGCCTTCGAAGAGGATATCATTGCCGCGATGCAAGCGCACTTTGGCGTTGCGGCGTACTTCACCCTGAGTTACCTTGCAACCGGCAATATTGCCGATTTTTGAGATACGAAAAACAGCCAGGACATCGGCGCGGCCCAGGGGTACTTCGGTGAATTCGGGTTCAAGCATGCCTTTGAGGGCTTTTTCAACATCTTCCATGAGTCGGTAGATGATATCGTACAGGCGAATGGAGACACCTTCAGCCTCTGCCAGGCGGCGAGCAGCAGCATCAGCCTGGACGTTGAACCCAACGACAATAGCGTGGGAGGCGGCAGCCAGATTAACATCGTTATCGGTGATGTTACCGGCTTCAGCATGGAGGACGTTGACCTTAATCTCGCCGGTGTTGAATTCCTTCAGGGAGTTGGTAATCGGTTCAAGCGAACCCTGAACATCGGCCTTGATGATGAGACGGAGTTCCTGCAGCTCGCCAGCTTTGAAGCGCTGGAACAACTCTTCGAGGGTAGCCTTAGGGGCGGCTGCGGTGACTTCTTTGGCCTGGTTTTTGCGTTCCTCGATGACCACGCGGGCTTCCCGTTCCGAGGGGTATACCTGGAAGAGTTCGCCGGCTTCAGGCACGTTGTTGAGGCCCATGATCTGCACGGGGGTAGAGGGTTTGACTTTGGCAACCTTGCGACCGCGGTAATCAAACATGGCACGAATGCGCCCGTAGGCTGTGCCAGCCACGACCACATCTCCCATCTGAAGGGAGCCGTTCTGGACAAGCAATGTAGCAACGGTGCCCTTGGCTTTATCAATTGAGGCTTCGATGACGGTTCCAATTACTTTGCCGTTGGGATTGGCGCGAATGTCGTTGGAATCGGCAACCAGCAGAATGGCTTCCAGAAGATCATCCAGTCCCTTTTTTTGCTTGGCAGATACCGGGACGACGATGGTGCTGCCATCCCATTCATCTGGAACCAGGCCAGCATCGGCTAATTGGTGCTTGACGAAATCTGGGTTAGCTTCGGGTCGGTCGATTTTGTTGAGGGCAACGACGATGGGCACACGCGCGGCTTTGGCGTGGGCAATGGCTTCCTTTGTTTGCGGCATAACGCCGTCATTGGCAGCCACAACGAGGACGACAACATCCGCTCCCTGGGCGCCGCGGGCACGCATGGCGGTGAAGGCAGCGTGACCGGGGGTATCGAGAAAGGTGATGAGGCGATTCTTATGCTCGACCTGGTAGGCGCCGATGTGCTGCGTGATGCCGCCAGCCTCACCAAGGGCAACATTGGTGTGGCGGATGGCATCTAACAGGGTGGTTTTGCCGTGGTCAACATGTCCGAGGATGGTGACGACGGGTGGGCGGGGGGCGAGGTGCCTGGGATCCTCACTGGCGATGATTTGGCGCCAGAAGGGAATCTCACCCGTCTCTTTAACTTCTTCGACTTCTTGTTCTTCGATTTTGGCATCGAAACCAAATTCAGAAGCAACAATGGCCGCGGTATCGTAATCAATCATTTGATTGATATTGGCCATCACACCATTGGACATCAGGATTTTGATAACCTGGATGGGGCTGGCTTCCACTTTTACAGCCAGCTCGCGCACGGTGATGTTGGTGGGCAGTTCAATTTTTTTGCGCCCGCTCTCACTCATGACGCACCTCCTCGCAAAGATTTGCACCGTAGATCATAGCGACACATCGATCTGGATAGCGCTGCTCTGCAGGCTTGCGGGAGGCAAAGATTTGCGCTGGTGAGCCGATCGACAGGTCGGGCTAAGGTTGTTTCATATGCATCTCGTTGAACTTACGCGCCGTTGGACTGGATTTTCGGCGCCGATTCCCTGGAAGGCAGGGTTGATTCTTCCAATTGAGCCATAAAATTTTGCAGGTTCAACCGGTCCTGATCGGATAGTTCAACTTTTAACGCATGCGCCAGCGAACCTTGAAGACCCTTTTCCCAGCAGGAGCGGAGGTTGTGAAGATAGGCGCCTCTGCCGTTAGCCTTTCCAGTGAGATCCACACTGACACCTTCTGCGGCGCGGACAACCCGGATGAGCGTCCGTTTAGGGAGAACCTGGCGGCAAGCCACGCAGGTTCGCTGGGGCACATGCTTAACTCTTTTACCAGTTTTCTTGGTCACGCCTTACGATTCCCAATCCCATTCTGCGGTGCCGCGTTTGTGTTTCTTCTTGGATACAACGACATCGCGATCCGGATCATAGACCACTTCAACGCTCTTGCGTTTCTTTTTGCTCTTCTTGGTCTTTCCAGAGGTAGGCGTGACTTCTTCCTCTTCTTCAACCTCTTCGGTGGTAGCGGTATCAACCATATCGGGTCGCAAGGTGAAGATGGTTTCAAAGGAGGTTTCTTCTTCCGTGGGTTCACCCTCAAGGGCAGGTTCGGCAACTGGCTCGGCGACCTGAGCTTCGGGCTGGGCGGCTTCAGACCCCGGTTGATCCTGCTGGGCAAGCTCTCCAACAGGCTCAGGCGTCACTGTGACAGCCTGCTCTGCGGCGGCTTCAGCTGCAAGGAGCTGAGCTGCTTGCTCCTCAGCTACCTTCTGGGCAGCCAGCTGCTCCATGAGATTGTTAATTTCGGACATCGCCTTGGGGCCAATGCCTTGCAGGCGCAGGATGTCATCAGGATGGGATTTCATCTGCATGGCCAGGTCGCCAACCGTGGCATAACCGGCTTCCTGGAGGATGTAGGCAACGTGCTCGGGCAGGCTGGTATCCAGAATATTGACGCCTACCATTGAGGTGGGAATGGACTGGGTAAGGGCTTCCATCTCGGCAGTGAGGGTGGTTTCTTTCTCTGCTTTGATGCGAGCAATGGAGCGCCGTTCAACGCGGTCAACAAAGCGTGCGAGGGCATCGTACTCTTCGGGGGTCAGCGCGCGGTTTTCGGCACGTTTGGCAAGCAGGGCTTCCACCTGGGTGGATTGGTCGCCATCCTGGAAGAGGGCTGCGAGGGATGGATCCTGCTGGAGCTTGTAGAGGGCTTCGGTGGCAGCTTCGCTGACGCTCTTGATATCAATGCGCCAGCCGGTTAATTTGGCGGCAAGACGGGCATTTTGGCCGTCTCGACCGATTGCCAGGCTGAGCTGGTCTTCGGGAACAACGACTGTGGCAGTCTTACCGGTTGAAGACTTCTCATTGAGGTAAACGCCGCTGACGCGAGCCGGGCTGATGGCTTTGGAGATGAAAATGGCCGGATCAGTGTTCCATTCGATAACGTCAATTTTTTCGTCGTGCAATTCGCGAACGATAGCCTGGATGCGCACGCCGCGGATGCCAACGCAAGCACCAACCGGGTCGATGCCGGTCTGGGTGGCGGAAACAGCCACCTTGGCGCGTTCGCCGGGTTCGCGGGCGATGGAGCGAATCTCAACCACGCCGTGGTAAATCTCGGGAACTTCGTTTTCAAGCAGGCGGCGAAGAAAGTCTCGGTGGGTGCGCGAGAGGACGATTTGCGGGCCGCGGTTGGAATCTTTAACTTCGGCAACCAGGGCGCGGACGCGGTCGTGAATGCGGAAACGCTCGCCGGGGATCATATCTTTGCGGGCCATGATGCTTTCGGCGCGCATATCAAGACCCAGAGTGAGACCCTGAGCATTGATGGCTTGCACCGTACCGCTGATGATTTCACCAAGTTGCTTTTCGAAGTGGGCAAGCTGCATTTGCCGTTCAGCATCGCGGATGCGCTGTTGAATGACCTGGCGCGCAGTTTGAGCGGCAACCCGGCCAAAATCGGCAGGGGTGGTTTCGACAATCACCATGCTGCCCAGTTCAGCTTCAGGGTTGACCTTTTTTGCCTCTTCGAGGGTGACCTCGGTACGCGAATCTTGCACGGACTCAGCAACTTCTTTTTCCGCGTAGATTAGAACCTTACCGGTTTCCGGATCGATTCTGGCTTCTACATGCTGAGCGGTGGAGGCATTAACCGCTTTACGATAGGCAGAAACCATTGCCGATTCCAGCGCTTTGAGGATAACCTCCTTGGGGAGTTGCTTATCCTCGATGACCTCATTAAATGCCAGGGTAAACTCGTTCTTCATCCCTTGTATTTCTCCGACACATTACCTTTTATACGCAGAAAAGTGGGGCGTGCCCACTTTTCGGTGCGTTCAATCAGATGACTTACAGCGTTATTCTAGCATAAATCGGCGGATGGCGCAAGGAGGATTTGGGGATTGTGTTCAATCTTTCTCAATCACGCCGAGGACGGGGCAATCAAATTCAACGCCAACTTCTTTGCCAGATTTGGTAAGCTCAGTGACGACTTTTTGCAGGAGCGGCACGCCTTCTTTTGCGTAGCGTTCGGCGCGTTCGAATTCTTTTTCGCCGTGGATGTAGATGCGTTCCTGGTCAACTGCTTTGGGCGAATCTTTAAGCTGGCGGATGAGGCCGTCCATATCATCGATGAATTCAGCAGCGGGGCGGAAAGCTTCGATATCGATGGCGGCAAAGAAGTGGGAGGTGCGGGCGGGACGCTCGGTGTGCGGGTCAACATCCTCACCGTAAGTGCGGCCCCCAGAGAGGACTCCGCAGAAGATATCCACCAGCAGGCCGAGGCCGTACCCCTTGTACCCGCGCATGAGGTCTATGCCGCCCAGGGGCATGAGGGCGCCGCCATGCAGCACTTCGGATGGGTTGGCGGTGACCTGACCGTCGCTGGCGATACCCCATCCAACGGGGATCTCTTTGCCGGCTTTTTCGAAGACGGTGATGCGGCCAATGGGGACGATGCTGGTAGCCATATCCAAAACATATGGGCGTTCCTTGCCTGCCGGCACCGCGACAGCGATGGGATTGGTGCCAAGCATGGCTTTGCGCCCATAAGTTGGGGCGACCAGCGGTTGAGAGTTTGTGAAGCTGATGCCAATCATGTTCTGGGGCAACGCCATCATGGCGTAGTAGCCAGCGATGCCGTAGTGATTGCTATTGCGCATGGTGACCATGGCAATACCGCTCTGTTTGGCTTTTTGGATGCAGCGCTGCATGGCCTGGTGGGAGACCACCTGTCCGAGGCCGTTGCCGCCATCTAAAGCCAGGGTGGTTGATGTTTCATGGAGCGTAGTAACGGGCGAGTTGGGGTTGATCCAGCCGACGCGTAAACGGTCGCCGTAGTATGAGTTCAGGCGGATGATGCCGTGGGAATCAACGCCGCGCAGGTCGGCGGAGATAAGCACTTCGGCAGCAACACGGGCATCCTGTGGGGGGACGTTCAGCCTGGTAAAAAAGCGCACGACATAATCTTTGAGCGCATCAGCATTGAAGAGTGAGTATTTTGGCATGTGTGTACCTCCGGGGTGTGTTTAAGTCTCCTATAAGTATATCCTAAAAAAGATGGCGAGCAGGTGACGCCAGACGGCCTGAATCGATATAAAATGGTGGTAAGCCAATTTTCTATCATGAGGATGACTGTGGACACGATCCGGGCGTTTATTGCCATCGAACTGCCAGTGGAGATTCAGCTTGGGATTGAAGAGGTGGTGAAACGCCTCTCCTCCAAGGGCGGAACTGTGCGGTGGGTGCAACCGCGCAATATTCACCTGACATTAAAGTTCCTGGGAGAGATTACCCCGGCAGAATTGAGCCGTTTGAAAAGTGCGCTAAAGGCTGAGGTTGGACAATGCAATTCGTTCGCTTTCCAGGTGGAGGGCATTGGCGTATTTCCGAATGCCTACCGTCCACGGGTGGTTTGGGTTGGGGTGAAAGCCCCCGTTGAATTGATCGCTCTTTACCAGCGGGTTGAGGAAGGCTGCCAGCGGGTTGGATTTGGCTCTGAGGAGCGGGGTTTTACACCACACTTGACGATGGGGCGGGTGAATCAGTCAGCAAAACCGGAGGATGCGCTCAAACTGGGTGAACTGGTCAAAAGTACAGTTGTTGGACGGCTGGGAGAGGTGAAAGTGGATGCAATCTGCCTGTTCCGCAGTACGCTGACTCCGGGTGGAGCTGTTTACACGTTAATTGAGCGGTTCAACTTTGGAAAGAATGGCTGCGGTTTATGTTAGAATTGATTAAACATATTAATTAACGAGAGGTGACTTCTGAATACTCTGGAAATTGCTCGAGGATTGGTGGACGTTTTGGAAGAAAAATTTGGCGAGGACATTCTCCTGCTAGATATTCATGAGATTGCTGGCTTCACGGATTATTTCATCCTGGCGACAGGCACCAGCGACCGGATGCTGGATAGTCTTGCAGAAGCGGTGATTGAGAAGGCAAAGCAGGCTTACCAACTGCGGGGAAAGATTGAAGGAAGAGCCGGCGACGGCTGGCTGGCGGTTGACCTGGGGGATATCGTTATTCACATGTTCTCACCGGACCAACGCGATTATTACCGGCTGGAACAATTGTGGGAGCGCGGAAAAATCTTGCTCAGGATGCCGTAATAAAAAAAGTGAATAATTAATCAGGGGCACAGCTAAGATGGCGTGCCCCTGATGTTTTTAGGGGAGGGCAGGCAGGCTAAGCTTAGTTGAGGCTCTGGATATAGCTGATAATCTGCCACATTTTTTCTTCGCTCAATATGCCTTTAAAGGCGGGCATGGATGATTTAAAAGGCTCCATGCCGCCCCCATCACTGGTGCGCCAGAAGAAGTAGCCGGGAGTGACATCTTTAAGAGCGGTAACCAGGTTGGTGGGCTTGGGTGTAAGGGCTGAAGCGGCGGGGCCATTTCCACCGGCAGATGTGCCATGGCAGGAGAGGCAGTTGTTGGTGTATTCCAGCTTGCCTTTAGCGATGGCATCGGCGTTGCCGGCGTAGGGATTGGTTTTGTTGGCAAAACTGGCGGGCGCAGCAGGGCGGGAGGATGCAGCCGGCGCGCTTGAGCAGGCTGTGAGTAGAAGGGCTGCGCTGAGGGTGAGAACAAGCAGGATTAAAGTTGTCTTTTTCATAGACTTTACCTCCTTAAAGTTTATTAAGATTATATACCGTTTAGATTCAATTTGAAAGACATTTTCCAAACATTATCCGATTTGTCGAATTTAGACAAATGTGGAGAATAGTTATGATATTTATCACTTACGTTAAGATTGATTATCCATTATTTTATTACTATATTTACTGATGAGGTGAAGGATGTTAAAAGTTAATCGGCGCCTGGATTACGGGTTGACCCTGATGATTGCCCTGGCAAATGAAGCCGAGGGGAAGGCGCAGCCTACGAGCGTGCTCGCCGAGAAGCTGCAAATCCCGCTGCCGTTTTTACACCAGATTGGGCACGCGCTGATGCAGGCCAAACTCATCAAAGCCTCGCCCGGGCCACATGGGGGAATTCGACTGAGCCGGGCAGCCAAGGACATCACCGTTTTGGATATCGTTGAAACCCTGGAGGGCTCGGTTAACGTGCTGCCCTGCACCGATTGCGCTGAAGAATGCCCGCCGGATTGCGAAAAGATTGCGGTTTGCTATAGCAGGTTGGCGTGGTTGAGCCTGCAAAAAATTGTGAGCGAGCACCTTGCAAAGCTGCACCTTTCTGACCTGGCAAGGGCGAAAACGGTCGATGAGTTGTTGGACATTATGAAATAATCACAAAAAACTGAGAGACCCGTAAAAAACGGGTCTCTCTTTTTGATTATTTCAGGGCTTCCAGCACTTCCAGGCTGTGCCCATCCGGTTTAACGCCTTCGAACACCTTTCTAATCGTACCATCTGGCGCAATGACAAAAGTGGTGCGGAAAATCCCTTCGTATTCCCGTCCCATGAACTTTTTTAAGCCCCAAACCCCGTACTGCAGGGCTACCGCATGGTCTTCATCCGCGAGGAGGGTGAACGGCAGCTGGTACTTGGCTTTGAATTTGGTGTGCGATTTAGGTGAATCGGGCGAGACGCCCAGAATGACCGCGCCGGCTTTATCGTAGGCGGAGTAGTCATCGCGAAAGGCACAGGCCTCGGTGGTACACCCGGGGGTATCATCCTTGGGGTAGAAGTAAAGGACGACGACCTTACCCCGGAAGTCTGACAGCTTGCGGGGGATATTGTTCTCATCGAGCAGAGTAAAATCAGGCGCAATAGTGTTGGCTTGAATTGGCATTAAACACCTCCTTTTGATAATTAGATTGTACGCGAAGAAAGCTGTAATTTGAAAGGTTTGTATCACCTTTTTACGCTCAGATAATGAGCTCGCCCATGCGGTCGAAGCTGTAACCGGGGAGAGTGGAGAGCGCTTTTCTAAAAGCCTGGTCGTTGGTAAGCTCCAGGATAGGTGCCAGCAGCGGCGATTCAAAGTATGGCATGGGTATAACCAGGTCGTACCGCTCGGAGAAGAGGGGTATGAAGTCCAGGTTGAGGGCATGGGCGGCAGCAGTAATGCCGAGACCGCAATCGGCGCGGCCTGAGGAAACAGCCGCAGCCACCGCCAGGTGGGTGTATTCCTCCTGCTGGTAACCGCTGAGCGCCTGGGGGTTGAGGCCGAGCTGCTCGAGGTGGTAATCAAGCAGGGAGCGGGTACCCGAGCCGCGCTGGCGGTTGACCATGGAGATGCCTGGTGCCGTCAGGCTGGCAAGGTTTTGAATATTTTTGGGATTTCCCTTTGCAACGATGAGACCCTGTTCACGCTCAGCCCAGACCATGAGGCGCACCGGGATGCCGGCAAGGTATTGCTGAATGGCTGAAAGATTGTACTGTCCAGTCGAGGGATCGAGAAGGTGGGTGCCAGCCAGATGAGCCTCGCCGCGGCGCACCGCCACCAGCCCTCCCTGGCTGCCGACATTGGCGGAGACCAGGCGGCGATTACGCTGGCTGAGAAACTGCGCCAGCACATCCAGGGTGAGATCGTGGGAGCCGATGGCGAAAATGGTGTGGCGGAGGGCTTGAGGGGGCTGGATGAGGCGCACCGTGACCGCGGCGCCAGCCTCGAGGCCCTGCACGCCGCTAGGAATGATGGTGATGCCGTCAGCACGCACGAGAGAGGTGATGACGCCTGCACCACGATTGAGTGGAGCGGCGAGAAGTTTTTCTCCGACCTGCCCGACGACCACGCGTACATAGTCGTCATCACCGGCGGGTGAGTTGACTTTTCGGGTGAGGATTGCGCTGACCTCTTGCGGCTGGTTTGGGGCCCGTCCGAGCCACTGTGCGATGAGGGGTTCGACCAGAATTTCCATGGTGAGGGCGGCGGAGACGGGGTAGCCGGGTACGCCGAGGATGGGGACGGTGCGGTTCGGTTGGTTGGGCGAGCGCACCATCCCGATGATGACAGGATGACCGGGCCGCACAGCGATGCCGTGAACAAGCACTTCACCGAGCTGCTGGATGATGCGAGCAGAGAAGTCTTCCGCCCCGGCGGATGAGCCCGCGTTGAGGAGGATGAGGTCGCAATCCTGTGCGGCTTGTGAAACTGCTGCAACCAGTTGATTGATATCATCTGGAACGATGCCGTAACGATGCGGCTGCGCTCCCCATTGAGCAAGCTGTGCTGACATAACCATTGAATTAAATTCAATGATCTGACCTGGCAGCGGCGCATGCCCGGTTGGGACGAGTTCACTGCCGGAGGGGATGACGGCAACCGTGGGCTTGCGGCTGATGGGAATTTCATGGGCTCCGCTGGCAGCCAGCGCGCCTAAATCGACGGGACGGAGCACGTGACCGGAAGGGAGAACCAGCTGTGAGGCGATGATATCCTCGCCCAGGGGACGGACGTGGCTCCAGGGGGGAAAAGCTGAGCGCAAGCGGATAAATGCAGGATTGCGCGGATTGGCTGCTGGTGCGGAAAACTCATCCAAAGGTTCGATAAGTTCAATAGGGACGACTGTATCCGCCCAGGTGGGAAGCGGGTCGCCGGTATCCAGGTAGGTAGCCTGGCTGCCGCAGGTGAGGGTGACGGGCGCTGTGGGGCGAGCCCGGGTGATCTCCGCGGCGCGCAAGGCAAACCCGTCCATGGCGGAGGCATGGTAGTGCGGGGACGATGCACTGGCCCATACCGGCTGGGCTAGCACACGGCCGAGCAGATCTTCGGTGAGGGGAAGAGTCTCAACGCCGAGTATGCGCTGCAGGCCGGCCTGTTCCAGCGCTTGGTTGAAGCGAGCGACTGCTTCAGGCAGGGGAATATCGTGGAGGTAGAAGCTCATAGGCAATTACTCCAGTAAATAAACGGACGCCCATTCACCGGCGGTAAAGCCTGTGACAGAGGGGGGGATGTGCAGCAATCCATCCGCCTGAACGAGTGAAAAGATCAGGTTGCTCTTGTAAAAGATTGGCTCCGCCTGCCAGCCCTGGGCAGTTGAAACGAGGCGCACCGGAAACCAATCTTCACGACCGGCCTGAGAGGCGAGATTGGTGGTGAGGCGCGCCTGAATGACCGGGCGAAAAATGGATGGATTACCCAGCAGGCGAAAAAGGATAGGTATGACAAAGCGCCAGGCAATCACCAGTGCGCTAACCGGGTTGCCGGGCAAGCCTATGACGGGAATTTGGCCGCACAGGCCGAGAATGGTTGGTTTGCCCGGCTTTATATTGACTCCGTGAACCAGGACACCGGGTTGACCTGATGACTGGATGACTTGGGCAGTCAGGTCGCGCGTGCTGGCAGAGGAACCAGCTGTGATAACGACCAGATCAGCGGATTGGAGAGCCTGGGTGAGCGTGGCCTGCAGGCGGTCGGGTTGGTCGGGCACGATGCCCAGGGGAAGCGGCTCACCGCCAGCTTGCTGGATGAGGGCGGCGAGGGTGTAAGTGTTGATATCTCGAACCTGGCCGGGTGAAGGAATCTGGTGCGGGGGAATGACCTCATCACCAGTTGAAATCAACGCGACAATGGGCTTTTTTTTGACACAGACCTTTTGAATGCCCAAAGCCATCAACCCACCAATTTCAGCGGCGCGCAGCAGCTTGCCCGCGGGCAGCACCTGTTGACCAGATGCCACATCCTCACCGAGAGCCAGGATGTTTTCGCCGCTGGCGACAGATTTGAGAATCTCAACTTCGCCAGGGCGGGAGGGCTGGGTGAATTCAACCATGACCACGGCATTCGCAAAGGCAGGCAGCATGCCGCCAGTGTGGATGAGGGCGACCTCGCCAGGCTGCAGTGAGAGGTTGGCAGGCTGGCCCATGGAAATTTCACCAATCAGCTTGAGGTAAGCGGGGAGACTTTCGGAGGCACCATAGGTATCAACAGCGCGAACAGCAAAGCCATCTACGGTGCTACGGGCAAAGGCCGGAGAGGGTTCCGGGGATAACACAGGGCGGGCGGTGATGCGCCCCAGCGCTAAGGGGCAATCCACCTCTTCCGCGCGTAGAGCAACCTCGGGGAGATGCGCAAAGAGGCGCTGTAGGGCATCATCAGGAGGGAGGAGCTGGAGGAATTCAGGCATGGTCAGACGGTGAAAAAGGCCAGGGTCAGGAGGTAAACGGTGAGCCCGACCAGAGCAGACGCGGTGAGGCGCAGGATGCGCCAGGCGGGTTTTGCGCCGGCGCTAATCTGACTCAACTGCCACATCTGGAAGAGGCCGATGGGAACCGTCAGCAGTCCGGGCCAGGTGAGTGCCCAGGGGAGACCCAGGAGGCTGGCAAGGAGCAGGAGGACGAAGGCAGCCGGGATGAGCAGGTTGTGGAAGGAGACGGCGCGCTGCCATCCGAGGGCAATCAGCAGGGTTTTGTGATTGCGTTTAAGGTTGAGAGTGTAACTTTCAAGAGAGAGGGCGATGCGCATAGCCAAGAAAATAGCGATCAAAGGCAGGGAGAGGATAAGGAGGAAGCGGTGGAGTTCGCCAGTTTGCAGTAGAAAAGCAAAGGCCGGAACGAGGCTTGCCAGCAAAAAGGATTCCGCCAGTTCACCGTAGCCGGAATAGACCAGGCGAGCAGGCGGCACTGCATAGAAATACGCAATGAAGAAGGCGATTCCCAGAATAATGAGGGTGGGTAGATTGATTGCGCCGATATTGAACATTATCACGGTGAGTACTGCGCCGGTGGTGAGGGTGGTGATGGAAAAAATGAGCAAACCTTGTTTTGGAATCCGCGCCAGGGCTTGCTGCTCCTCGGCGGAGAGGTCTTTTTGAGCGCGGCGAAGGGGATTGGCGCATTCAAGCAGGTCAAAATGCGCTATAAGCATGTAGCTGCTGAGCTGGAGGAGCAACACCATACCCAGTCCCAGCCATAGGCGGTCCCAGAGCAGGGAATGACCGAGATAGTTGACGATGCTGATCCCCAGTGTGTAAAACAAAGCTCCAACAAGCAACGACCAGGGACGGGCAAATTTGAAAAGGAGAGAGAGCAACGAGACTCTTGGTTCCATAAAAAATCCTCAGTTTATAGAAGCTGGTAACCGCCATCCACAACCAGGGTTTGGCCGGTGACGTGCATGTTCTTGAGCAAATATTCGACCGCCTGATTGATGTTGTTAGGTTGGGCAGCGTGCTGCAGGGGGAGGCGATCAACAAGGCGATGCCATTCTGCTTTGGGCATCTCAGGCGGAGGGAGCACTAAACCCGGCGCTATGGCGTTGACTCGGATCGCTGGCGCGAGGGTGCGGGCTAAAAGGCGGGTGAGGTGCTGCAGGGCGGATTTGCTCAGGGTGTAGGCTGCGTAACCGGTCCAGTTGCAGTCAGCGCCGGAATCGGTGATATTGATGATATTGCCGCCATCTTTTTGCATGAGCCGGGAAGCATACCTGGCACACAGCCACGGCGCGCGCAGGTTAAGATTGAGTGTATCATCCCAGGCGGCGATATCCATCTCAAGCAGGGATGCGCGCGGCATGACGGCAGCGGAATTGACCAGGACATCTAACTTATCGGAAAGGCTATAGAGATCTTCAAACAGAGCTTCAACTTCATCGGGGTGGGTCAGGTTGGCTTTAAGCAGGTAGGTGGACACGCCCAACTTTCCGATTTCTTGAGCGGTTTGCCTGGCCTGTGCCGCAGATTGGTTGTAATGCAGGGCAATATCATAACCCAGGGCGGCAAGGTGGAGCGCAATCTCACGTCCGAGACGGTGGGCAGCGCCGGTAACCAGGGCTATGGGTTGCTTGCCAAATGTAGTCATGGCAGTTACTTACGGAGGAGATTGGAAAGGAAGAACCAGACATTCGCCGGGCGTTCCGCGAGACGGCGCATGTTGTAGGGATACCAGTGGGTGCCAAAGGGCACGTAAACGCGCACATCATAACCCGATTTAACTAACTCTTCCTGGAGGTCACGGCGGATGCCGTACAACATCTGGAATTCAAAGGTATGCGGCGGCATTTTAAGCGCTCTGGCAGAGGCGATAGCGTTCTGGATGCGGACAGGATCATGGGTGGCAAGCGCCGGAAGGGGGGGAATGCGCCGATCAGCGGAAAGAGCAGGGGCGCGGTGGTCGAGGGCGATTTGCATAAGGCGCTGGGCGAGAAGGTCGTATTGACGGTCAACGTCTTTTTTGGAGGGGTAGGCGATGTTTTTGGGCTCCTGGTAGGCGCCTTTGCACAGCCTTATGGGGGCGGGGAGGCTGGAGAGTGAGTCAATATCGGCGGGGCTGCGGTAGAGGTAAGATTGGATGACGATTCCGGAATTTGAATAGCCGGATTGGTGCGCCCAGAGAAAGGCATCGAGGGTTTTGTGGGTGAGGCTGGAATCTTCCATGTCGATGCGGATGAAGTTGCCATACTGGTGGGCGCGCTGGAGGAGCTGAAGCAGCTGCTGCTTGCAGAATGCTTCATCAAGGCTCAAGCCAAACTGGGAAAGTTTAATAGAAACGTTGGAAGCTACGCCTGAATTTTGAATCTCATCGAGGACGGTAAGAACTTGCTGGGTGGCTTGAGCAGCTTCGTCTAGATTGGTGGTGGATTCACCCAGAAAGTCAAGTGTGGCGTTGATGCAGAGTTTATTGAGTTTTTGCACGTTCTGGATAGCTTCGGGGACGGTTTCACCGGCGACAAAACGGGAGGCGGCGCGCCGGGCAGCAGGCATGCGGGTGATGGCTTTCTGTATCCAGCCCACTTTGGACATGGAAATAAAAAAGGGTCTAAGCATGGTATATTCTATTCATCCTTGAGATTATTTTAGCATGGTTGGGGTTAATATTCAGTGAGGATAGGATTTCGATCGGATTCTGTACGATGTTTGCGTGGATGGTATAATTCGGCGCATGTTTTTAACGAAATATTCTGAGAGCGGCTCAAGAGAACGGAGAGAAAGATGAGCGACCCAATCATCCATATTGAAAACGTGAAAAAATTCTTTGGCCAGGTGGAAGCCCTGAAGGGCGTGAGCCTGGATGTGCAAAAAGGTGAGGTGGTCGTCATCATTGGACCTTCTGGCTCTGGCAAGAGCACGCTATTGCGCTGCATTAACCGGCTGGAGGAATACGATGAGGGCTTAATCGTGGTGGATGGAATTCCGCTCACGTCGGCAGCCAACATTAATGCGGTGCGCACCGAGGTGGGGATGGTCTTCCAGCAGTTTAACCTCTTTCCGCATTTGACGGTGCTTGAAAACATCACCCTGGCACAAAAAGTGGTGCGCAAACGCTCCAAGACGGAGGCGGAGAGAATCTCGCTGGCGCTGCTTGAAAAGGTGGGCATTCCTGAAAAGGCCAGGGCATTTCCGGCGCAACTTTCTGGCGGGCAGCAGCAGCGGGTGGCAATTGCCCGGGCGCTTGCGATGAATCCGAAGATTATGTTGTTTGACGAGCCTACCAGCGCGCTCGACCCTGAGATGATTCAGGAAGTGCTGGACGTGATGATGGAACTGGCTAAAGAGGGGATGACGATGGTGGTGGTTTCGCACGAGATGGGTTTTGCGCGCGCAGCTGCCGACCGGGTGGTGCTGATGGACAGCGGTTTAATCATCGAGGAAGCGGCGCCGGATGTGCTGTTTAACAATCCAACCAGCGAAAGAACCAAACTTTTCCTGAGTAAAATTTTATAAGTGTTGCGGCGCAAGATGGTGTAAAATCATCATAGCCTTTATCTATGGATACGGAGCGGAGTGATGGTCGCTAATGCCGGTCGTTTTTTGCTATTAATGACGTTTTTGTTCCCCTGGCTGGGAATATCACCGGTCAAGGCGATGTTGCAGAGCGCCGTCAGCGTAACCCAGGTCAGTCCTCAGGCCTGTCCATCCACGGGGTGCGCTGCCGGCCAGCGCATCAACTTCAAAACGGATTACGGTCTCACCTCGTTTGACCCGGTTGAACCGTACAATATCCAGGTTTGCGTCTATACACCTATCAACTGGTCGGTCACCTCGGATTTGTTTGAGATGTCTTACGTGGGAGGCGTGACAGGCTCCACCTACCAAAATAGCATTTCCTACTGTGAGACCGCGATTGCCAATTACAATATTTCCGGGGGGAGGATTGGGTATGCAGCCGCGGAAGATGTGGGTGATTCCCTGACGTTTAACTTCAGGTTAGGCAACTCTGCCAGCCTGCCCGGGGCATTGATGATCCGGGTGCTGGTGCTGAACACCTCTGACGCCTGGGTGCAAATCGGACAGGCACTGGTTTCCCTCGAGGTTGAGCCAACTGCCAGCGTGGTTTATGTGGCGAACGATGCGGCGAGTTGCTCGGTCAATGCGCCGTGCTATATTAACAGCGGCGATGATGCTGTGAACGGGTTCGGGACGGGGCTTAAGGATGCGCTGGATGCGGCGCCTTCCCCGGCGACAGTAAACATCCTGGGTAATTACCAGGTGAAGAGCAACACAGTGTTGGCTAACCAGGCGCATATTATCCAGGGGATCAACAACGCTTTGATCACTTACTCCGGAAGCGTGTGTACGCAGCCGATGTTGAACCTTACGGCTGGGGTAACCATTAAGAATCTGACCATTAACGACGGCTCATGCTCAGGCACCAACCGGAACCTCATTACAATTGGCAGCGGATCAAAGGTAACGATTGAGTCAAATGACCTGAACGGTGGTCAGGACGCTGTTTATTTGCTGGCGACCAATACCGCTGGGGTTGACCTGCGATATAACGATATCACCAACAATGCGGGCTATGCTGTGTACTCGACCAGTGGGAACACCGGCGTGATTGAGGCAGTGGCTAATAACATTTACGGCAATCGCAGCGGCTCTCAGGTGGTTTGTACCTCCCTCTCAAAGGGTGTGGTGAACCATAATTACTGGGGGGCGGGGGTGCTGCCTTCAACGGCTGCATTGAATTGCACTTCGGAGGCCAACAAAAGGCTGGGCGCGCCAGTTGAGCACAGCCTGACAGGACCTGGCGTTAACGCAACAAAGGTTACCGTAACATCCACAACCGGCTATGCATTCAGTAACCAGATTGGCTATCAGCACTCAGCTGGCGCAGGGGATTTCGGTCTTTATATTATCAATCATGGCTATGGAACAGTGGATAATATCCCCTTCACCGGCTCGCAACCCTCCAATTTATCGGCCTGCAGCAACTACTGGGATGTGTTTTTTGCCGATAGTACACTCCCGGATGCAGCAGTTTCGTTGAGCCTCTATTTTAAGTACGATACCAGCCCGTCCTGCATTAATACGGTTGAATCGAGTGTGTATTGCGGGCAGACGACTGATCCATCCATTTACCCGTTGTACTGGTACGACCTGGGAACTGGCAACTGGGTAACAACCGGAAGGACGCCGGGGGGACAGGATACCACCTGCCTGATGGCAAGCAATGAGATTAAAGTTACGCTCGATCAGGTGGATGGCCGGCCGAATTTTCAGGATATGCAGTGGTTGCCGTACGTGGTGGCGCTACCGGGACAGCAAAATGCCGTACTGCTTACCAGCTTCACGGCTTCGCCCGGGAATAACTCAGCCTACATCCGATGGACGACGGCTTATGAGATTGGGGTTTATGCCTTTGCGGTTACGCGCAGCTCATCTGCCAATGGAACTTATGTGGAAGTGAGCCCGCGGTTTCAGCCGCTGGGCAGTAGCGTGCAAGGGGGCAGTTACCAGTTCACTGACACGGGATTGACCAACGGGACGACGTATTACTACCGCCTGAAGATTATTAATTATGACCTAAGCTACAGCCTGAGCGGGCCAGTCTCAGTGATTCCGGTACCGCCGACGGTGACCCCAACTCCAACGCGCACCATCACCAGAACGCGGACGGTGACTCCCATCACGCCCACGGTTACCCGAACGCGGACGTTATGGCCAACATCCACCTACATTTTCAAGACTCCGACCCGAACGGTGACGGCAACGGTTACGCCCACATCTCCCTTCAGAACGATTACAACCACCTTATCGGTGACAGCCACGCGGCAAACCACTCCCACCGCGCTGGGGAGCGCCAGTCCTACCCTGGATGCAGCAACCGAGCTGGCTTACCAGCGCGCTTCCCGGACGGCGGTGGCAAAGACGGCATCCGCGCTGACACCCAGCCCGACTCCATCCTCAGGCAGTAGCGGGGCAAGCCCCTTCACTCTGGCGCTGGGTGTTCTGGCGGCAGCAGCTGTGACCGGTGGAGCAATCCTGTGGTGGCGAGAGCGCAGAACGGGGAGTTAGCCTTTTTTTGACTTTTGACTCATTTTGTGCTATTCTTGAGGACTGCAGCCTGAAACACCTGTTGCAGTTGGTAAACTTTTCAGGCGGGGCATTGAACTCATCGATCACAGGAATTATTTATGCAACGTGAACGTGTCTCTGAAAATGTGTACTGGTTCCAAAGCGAAGTGTATGCACAGGTTACAGCAGGCGTAGTCACCGGACCGCAATGGGCGGTGATGATTGACACCCTTGCTTTGCCAGATGAGACACTTGCCATGCGCGGGTTCATTGAAGATGAGCTAAACGTACCCGTCCGGTATATCATCAATACGCACTACCATGCTGACCACAGCTGGGGGAATTACTTTTTCCCGGGTTCGACGATCATCGGACATTCGCTGTGCCGGGAACTGATGCTCGAAAAAGGCAACATTTCGCTAGAATCGGCGCGGCATCAAAACCCAGTATTCAAGCAAATTAAACTGGTGCCTCCGCAATTCACGTTTGACCAGGGTGAGATTTCCTTGCGCGTTGGGAAGAAAAATCTGATCCTTTCAGCCACCCCCGGTCACAGCCGGGATGGAATCTCCGTTTTGATTGAAGAGGATAGAGTGTTGTTTGCGGGGGATGCCTTCATGCCGCTGCCGTATATTGTTGATGGAGACCTGGAAACGCTGGCTGGTACAATCAAGCGGATTGGCAAAATGGGATTAGAAAATATTGTGCAGGGGCATGGGGATATCATCCTGCGCGGAGAAATTGAGGATGCGGTTAAGGAAAACCTGGGCTATCTGACGGCGATTCGCAAGGCGGTTCGAAGCGCAGCGAAGAAACGCAATCCGCTGGAGGCTTTGCAGGCCATCGATATCGAAAGTTGCGGCAAGAGCAGGGTTTATCTGGGTGGACTGGCTGAAGAATTGCACCGGCGTAATGTGCGCTTTTTGTATAAACAGCTTCAAACCGAACTGCCGGAACAACCAAAAGACGCCAACCTGACAATTGAAGAATAAAAACAACCGGTCTCGTAATTCAGCGAGGCCGGTTGTTTTGAATGATCTTTTCTAGTCTACACCTTCACGGGAAGGGCGGGGAGAAGAGCGGAAGGGTTGCGAGGGGGAAAGCGGGAACCCGGCTGATTTTGGGGCACTATTTTTGTGGGCAGCGAGCTTGCTCTTGCGCGTTTTGGTGCGGTAAGCGCGCAGGCCAACCTCACGTTCGGTGCCTTCGACCAGGCGCTTAAGATTTGGCCGCAGGGCGTATACTACCATGGCAATGGCGATGAGCCCCATGATGATGTATTCCCAGGGGGAATTGGCCACAATGGCGCGAACGATGAGGAGCAGAGTACCGGCAACAGCAATGCTGATGGTGGTGATGGAGGCATAACCAACAAATATGTAGACAAGTGCGGCGATGGGGAAGAGAATCAGCGGAGCGGTGAGCCAGAGGGCAGTAACCGCGCCGAATGTGGTTGCGCCGCCTGCACCACCGTGAAAGTGAACTTTGCCGTCTTCACCACGTTCTCGCAGGAAGATGGAATGGATTGAGCCCCAGATGGCCAGGGCGCCTGCTGTGACCTGCACCCACACCTGACCGGGCAGCAACCAACTTGCCAGCCAGATGCCTGCGCCTCCTTTGAGTAAATCCATGAGCGCGGTGAGCGCGCCAGCCAGAATGCCCGCTGCGCGCATGACGTTTGTGCCGCCGGTGCGCCCGGAACCCATGGAGCGAACGTCCTTTCCGATGGCAATTTTGACAATGACCAATCCGAAGGGGATTGAACCCACGATGTAGCTCAAAATGAGAATTGCAATAATTAGTAATAAGTCCATTGTTTGTTCCTCCGTTACTATAAACCCGCACTATCCTGCATGGTTACGAGGATTCTAACCGAATTTTACTAAATTGGCCATTATCTATCCAAAATATAGAGAGTTGCCAATCTCCGTTGGGGGATGGAGCCCAGATGGCATAGGCTGAGTCGGGGTACTGGAATCGTTCGAGATCGGTTTGAGAGGGAGTGAGCGGGCCAGAGGGATGTGAGTGGTAGATGGCAATCAGGTCGAGCGCCTGAGATTCGAAGGTGCGGAGGGCTTGCAACAACGCCACAGGGTGCATGAAGAATTCAGATGGGCTGTTTGCGGTGTTGGGGATTGGCATAACCAGGCTTCCTTTGCCGTTTACACCGCCAATCAAGCCGCAGGCTTCGTTCGGAAGGCATGCCAGTATGTGTGCGCGCATTTGCTCGATAAGGTTGACCGGCAGGGTGAGCGTATCCAATGTCTAGCCTTTAAGGACGACTGCGAGGATCCAGGTGAGGGAGAGGAGGACGACCGGTTCAATCCAGAGCGAAGACCAGGAGCGGCCTTCTTCCAGCGAGCCAGCCACGCTGGTGAGGGCATAGGCGGGTCCGAGCAGAATCAGCCCATAGGAGAGGGGACTGACCGGCCAATACTGCAAACCGATGGCCAACTGGGCAATCACCAGCGAAATTCCAACCGCCCAGGCCCAGCACCAGCGACCGTTGAGACGCAGATACAATGTGCGCAAAACAGTGGCAATCAGAGGAACCAGAAGGGCGGGCAGCAGGAGGTACAGGCGCATCCCGGAGGCGCGCAGGGAAATGGTGAGGATGAGAAAGAAGGCGAAAGCCAGCGCAGTGAGACCGATGGTTGCCAGGGCGTGGCGCACATCTGAGAAATCTGCGGCAATATACTCGGCGATGAAGACAAGGATCAAAAGCAGCCCCCCGAGCCCAAACACCGCCCACCATTGAATGCCGAGCGCCATGTTACCGAGTGGGATGCCAATCACCCAGGCGATGAGGGCGGGTAAAACGCTGTGACGGATGGGGTTGCCGCTGAAGTGCGGGTGGGTATTAAGCATCCAGGCTGAACCTGCGCCAGCGAGAGCCGCGACAAAGATGGAAACGATGGTGGAAAATGACAAGGTGAAGTAAAAAACGATGAAGGGCAGGCGGATGACGATGTCATTTTCCTGGATGGAGACAAAAGGTGTTAGCGCGTACGCCAGGAGAATGGCGGCGATGATCACGGAGAGGCGATCGAGATCGGGCAAATGTTGATGCTCTTCCATGAGGATGATTTTACCGCCTGGAGGGGAATCGTGACAGGACTAAAAACGGCGAGGTTTTAAAGCGGTGGTAAAATTGAACCTTGTATGGAAGCCAACGCGAAGAACGCCTCGATTTCACCGCCAAAATTGATGGCTGCACTGCAGGCAGGATTTAACGACACTGCCGGCCATATTTATCTAATTCTATTTCCGGTGTTGCTAGATCTGTTCCTGTGGCTGGGGCCAAGGTTCGGCGTGAAGGCTGTGTTTAAACCGCAACTGGATGCATGGCTGGCTTCGCTGGCAGGAAATAGCACCAATGACGTGGACAGCTTCATCCTGGCTAACCGGGCAGTGCTGGATCAGTTCCTGGAGCAGTTCAACCTGGCGGGGTTGCTGAGGACTCTCCCGATTGGGATCCCGAGCCTGTTTTCTTCCGGCTCGGGTTTGAGCACACCACTGGGAAACCAGATGGTGATTGAAGGTGCCAACCTGTTTGGAATTCTGCTGGCTGCAGTGTGCTTTCTGGCGGTTGGATTGGTGATGGGGAGCCTGTATTTTTCTGGTGTGGCTCAGGCCTCTCAGGTAGATAAGATGGATTTCCGAGGTGGGGTGATTGTCGCCCACATCATCCAAACCTTCATCCTGACCTTTGCGCTGCTGATGGTGCTGTTTGGGATCGCCATTCCCACGCTGCTCATTCTTTCGGTATTGACACTCATTGCGCCAGGTCTGGCGCAGCTGGGTGGCCTGGTGCTGTTGTTCTTTTTATTCTGGCTGCTGCTGCCGCTCATCTTCTCGCCGCACGGCATTTTTGCGGCTGGGCTGAATGCGTTCACTTCCGTCTATACCAGCGTGCGATTGGTGCGCTTCTTTTTACCGGGCACAGGCACGTTTCTGGTGGCGCTGCTGGTGATGTACGAGGGCTTGAATGTGCTTTGGCGCATCCCACCATCTGATTCATGGATGATGATGGTAGGTATTCTGGGGCACGGTTTTATTGCTACCAGTTTGCTCTCAGCCAGTTTTGCCTATTACCAGGGCGGCATGCGCTGGATGAACGAAAACCTGGCTCGCCTGATGAATAACCAAACCAAAGCTGTTTAGATTTTATCCTTATGGATTTTTGAGGTGGAAATGGATCAACCTGGCGGTTACTTCGCAAAAGATATTACGGTGCTGGAAGGCCTGGAGGCTGTTCGGCGCCGACCTGGCATGTATGTGGGCGGTACGGATATCAAGGCTTTGCACCACCTGGTTTATGAGGTTGTGGATAACTCGATTGATGAGGCACTGGCCGGGGTTTGCGATCACATTGAAGTGACCATCCATGCGGATAGCTCTGTCACGGTTGAGGATAATGGTCGGGGTATCCCGGTGGATTTGCACCCCGAGAAGCATCGCTCGGCGCTGGAAGTGGTGATGACCATCCTGCACGCGGGAGGTAAATTTGGCGGTGGGGGATATAAAGTCTCAGGCGGGTTGCACGGCGTGGGCGTTTCCGCGGTTAATGCGCTTTCAGAGTGGTGTGAAGTTGAGGTGAGCCGCGAGGGGCAGGTTTTTTTCCAACGCTATGAACGCGGAATTCCAATGGAGGCTGTGAAGCCTATTGGAAAATGCGACAGCAAGAAAACCGGCACCAAAACGACCTTCCGGTTTGACACCCAGATTTTTAAGGGCGAGCTCGATTACCGCTTTGAGACCCTGGCGCAGCGCTTCAGAGAGATGGCGTTTGTGACGCGTAAGGTGCAAATCCGGCTGGTTGACGAACGTTCATTCCGCGAGATGACCTTTTACTTTGAGGGTGGGATCATCTCGTTTGTGAAATTCCTGAATCGCAACCGGCAGGTGGTTCACCCGGTTTTTTACGTTGAGAAGAACGTGGATAACATCGGGATTGAAGTAGCCATCCAATATACAGATGCTTACGCTGAATCGGTCTATTCATTTGCCAATACCATCAATACAATTGACGGTGGAACGCACCTGACCGGGCTGCGGACGGCTTCCACAAGGGCGATAAACGATTATGCGCGGCGCGCAGGTCTTTTAAAGGAAGCGGATGCGAATTTCAACGGCGACGACATCCGCGAGGGGATGACCGCGATTGTGAGCGTCAAGCACCCCGACCCGCAATTTGAAAGCCAGACCAAAGTGAAGCTGATGAACGCAGAAGTTCAGTTGAACGTGCAGCAGGTCGTCAGCGAGGCATTCTCCACATTCCTGGAGGAAAATCCCCAGGCGGCAAAGTCTATTGTGAGCAAATGCTTGACCTCCGCCCGAGCACGCGACGCAGCCAAGAAAGCGCGTGACCTGGTCATCCGTAAGTCGGCTTTGGAAAGCCTGACGCTGCCAGGTAAGTTGGCAGATTGCTCGGAGCGTGATTCAAGCAAGACTGAACTCTACATCGTGGAAGGTGATAGCGCGGGCGGTTCAGCCAAACAGGGGCGAGACCGGCACTTCCAGGCGATTTTGCCGCTGCGTGGAAAAATCTTGAATACGGAACGAGCGCGGCTGGATAAAATCCTGGGGAACAACGAGGTCAAGGCATTGATTTCAGCGATTGGAACCGGAATCGGTGACAATTTTGACCTCACCAATTTACGGTACGGGCGCATCATCATCATGACAGATGCTGATGTCGATGGCAGCCACATCCGCACCCTGTTGTTGACGTTTTTCTTCCGGTATATGCAATCGTTAATCGAGGATGGTCACCTGTATATTGCCCAGCCGCCGCTTTTCCGGTTGGCCCATAAAAACCAGGTGAAATATGCTTACACTGAGGTTGACCGAGATAGAATCTTGAAAGAGTGGGGCGTTGCCGCTGATAAAGTGGGCATGTCGCGTTATAAAGGGCTGGGCGAGATGAATCCTCAACAGCTGTGGGATACGACGATGAATCCCACCAACCGGACGCTGTTGTTGGTGACGGTGGATGATGCTGCCGTGGCAGACCGGACGTTTGATATGCTGATGGGGGAAGCTGTTCCACCCCGGACGCGCTTCATCCAGACGCACGCGCGTGATGTGCGCAACCTGGACGTGTAGGCTGGCGACCGGTTAGTTCGGGTCTGGGTTTAGTTCACCTCAGCGGGCTCTGGCACAACGGCAGTGGGGGGCTTGAGCATGAAGAGCCCAAAACCTGCCAGGCGGATGATCCCGGCGATGACCAGGGCTGTTCCGATGCCGACCGTATCGGCGAGATAGGACGCTAAAATTGGAGCAAGGATGCTGGATAGATAATTCAGTCCCTGGGCAAAGGAAATGAATGTGGCAGCTTCTTCGACCGGGACTGTTTTCATTAACTCATCAAAGAAAACCAGATCCAGGCCGCCCTGGAAGAGCCCTGCCAGACCAGCGTAGATTACAATCAACCAGGGTTCGATGGTCATCGAGACCAGGATGGGGTAAAGCGACAAACCCAGCGTTGTGCCGACCAACACAAAGCGCGAACCACGCCTGTGTACCTGGCGCGTCCAGATGAAGTAACTGATAATCAGGACGGCTGAGGTTGCGGTAGTGATGGCTGCTATCCAGCTATCCTGCATGTTGGCAGTGCGGACAAAATAGAGGGGAAAAAGCGGGCCGGTGATGGTGATACCGAACATGAAGACAAAGCGTTTTGAGACAAAAGCAAAAAAACCTTGCTGTCGAACCAATAATTTTATGGTGGATTGAATACGTTTGGATAATTTTTGCGTTGTCTTGACGCGGGGGGGATTATCGGGGACGATGAAGTTGGTGGTGGCAACAAAACTGGCCACGCCGCCCAGCGAGAGCACCATAAACATGACCTGGTAATTGATGGGGAAACCGTAGCTGGTAGCCGCCAGAATTTGGCCGACGATGAAGGTGACCACCGAGTTGGTGATGCCCAGAACTGTCCAGCGGTGAGTCATGAACTCATAGCGGCCTTCCGGACCGGCCATTGCGTTCATGACCACGTTGAAGGTGAGATTCAGGATAGTTTGAGGAATGGTGGCGACAGCCCAGACAATCAGAACTGCGTTAACTTTATCCTCACCCACAAAGAAGAAGGGCACCAGGCCGGTAATCATGTAACACAGTTGAACCATTAACCGCGCCCGGCTGTACCAGGGGGCGGGATTCTTCTGGCGCTGGATGAACATTCCCAGAACCATGACCAACGCTAACCCAGCAATGGCAGGCATTGAGGTGAGCAGGCTGATTTGGAAGGTGCTGGCGCCCAGGCGGGTGAGGAAAACGGCCAGGAAGGCGTTGGCAGCCGCGCTTAAGCCTACTCCTAATGCGTCCAGCTGAACCAGCTGGAAATTTCGTTTATCAATAAGCGGTGAACTCTGGGGCGTGGTAACCCAGCGGATGATGCGCCTGATCAAATAAGCCTCGTGGGGAAGAGTTTAAGGATTTTTTTTATTTTACACCTAAAGTTGAATATCGAATTCGCCGACGGGTAGAATGTGAGGGGATTCATCGATCTGGATATCAAATTGCTGGCGCCAGCGGAGCAGGTCGAGCATGAAGGAGAGCCAATTATGATCGGCAGAACCGGGCTGGACGGCTTTTTGAAGCGCAGAGAGGGCGGTTTGATCCAGGTGGGAGCTAGACTGGGACTGGTAAACCGCCATGAAAACGCGCAGATCCCACTGGCAGAGCACGCCATCCTGACTGGAGGTGAAAATACACGAGCCAGACGGATCGGTTGCCAGGCCGGTGACCGCGGAGGTGTGGCCTCTGACTTGAGCCAGGGAAGCACCGGTGGTGATGGAACGAATGGTGAAGAAGCCCTGCAGGCTGCCGACGAGCAGAACGGGGCGAACGGGGTGAAATGAGAGCTGGGTGGTGAGGTCTTCTCCGCTATTGAATTGAGAAAGCCTGCGGCCAGCAAGGTAGTTCCAGACGATAATTTGCCTGTCACGCGAGGCACTGGCTGCCACCTGCCCCCCGGGGGCGGCAGTAAGGTTGGTGACGGTATCTTCATGACCAACCAGGCGGAAGAGGAGGTCTGCGCCAGGCCAAGTGCGCGCTGTGACGGTCGGGTCGGAGCCGGCGTGGAGAAGGATGAGACCATCTGGGCTGAGCGCCAGGCTGAAGATTTCCGTTTTACCCAGGTCGATGGTGTTGAGTAACTGACCCTGGGGAAACCGCCAGGCGCGCAGTGTACCATCGAAACTGGCGCTGATGACGGCGCGGCCATCCGGGGTGAACACGAGGTTGCGCACCAGGGCGCTGTGACCTTCCATGGTTTTGATCAGCTTGGCATCCTTGAGGCGGTAAGTACGCAGCGCGTGATCACCTGAGGCGACCACCAGGTATTCACCATCCGGGCTAAAGGCGGCGGCACGCGCCTGAGCGACCGGGCTGCCCAGGCGGGTCAACAAACCGTGAGAAGGAGTTGCATCCCAGAGGTAGATGGAGGAGTCACTGCCGCCGGCAGCGATGAGCGCAGCCTGCGGGCAGAAAGCCAGGCAGGTGGTATCCGGTGAGGGGCTGCGCCAGACGGAAGTGGGCTGGATTTTTGGCTTGTTTTGCAGGCAGGAAGCGGAGGATGTGACCAGGCGCTGCCAGTGGGATTCTTCGGAAGAAAATTGTGGCTTCCATTGCGCGGCTGCCAGCTCGGTGATGAGGCGCGCGCTCCACAAGGGAGGGGCCAGTTGAGCCAGGCGCCAGAGCTCATCAAAGCGCTGAGCTGCGCGCAGCGTTGAGAGGGTAATTTCCCAGTCCGGGTCGTTGAGGTCATCCAGCCAGACGATGCGTGCTGCCGATGAAAGCCCCGTCATCCATTCCTGCCGACCGGAAAGGCGACTCATTTCCAGAATGCGCTTGCGGACAGGGTGGGAGGCGGTTTCGTAAGCCTGGATGAGGAGGGCATGATTGAAGTCGAGTTGAGTGTAGCTGTTCCAATCCCCTGAGAGGAAGTGGAAAAGTGCAGCCTGTATCGGAGATGAGGGGAAAAAGCTTTCCTGGCGCGCTAAATCCAGTGCCAACGATGACTCGTTCTGGATGAAAATCTGGCAGATGGCATCTTCCCAGGCAGGGGATTCTAGGTGGGCGAATTGATTGAGCCAGTGCAGGGTCAGCTTCTGGTGTTCGATGGAAAAGTGTCCAAAGGCGGCAATTAAATCGGAAATGGCGGAGGGATGGGTGGAACGGAGGGCGTTGACCAGGATGAGCCATTCTCTAAGGTTGGCTTTTATTGCTGCAGAAAGCAACCGCTCCTGGAGGTGGATATTCATGCGGTTGAAGAAGAAATCTGTCAGAATGGCGTTGTGCGGATCAAGCTGGCGATATTCAGGGTAGCGACCGGAAAAAAGGTTGAAAATGGCCTGGGTGGCATTTCGAGAGGATTGAAACGAAGCAGAACGTACCTGGGTAAGGGCTTCTTGAACATCATGATCAATGGCGAGGTCAAAAAGTCCCTCAAGCGCATCAGCGTGATGTTTTTGAGCCAATTCTACCAGCAATGCTACGCTGGAAGAGCAGATGGACGGATGGGGCGAGGAATGAGCCGCGTGAATGAGGATGGAGATCGCCCTGGCATTTCTCTCCTGATAAAGCGAGAGCAGAATACCTTTATGGATCAGGACTTCTTGCTCGGCTGCCCGGAAGGATTGCCCTAGCGGTTGGGTGAGCGCCTGTTCAAAAAGCGAGAATTGTTCAGTAGTTAGCATTGTGAAATTCTTACAGTTTTAGAGGGTCAATCCCACTTATCGTGAGGTTACCACCGGGGGAGAGCCACACCTCGGCGGGTGGGATGTCGTCGAGGTCGGCCTGGGTATAGCGATTGGTAAGGAAGTGGACGGTTTTATTGGAAGAGCCGAGCAGCCCTGAAGCGAGATGGTGGGTGCTCAGGTAGCGACCGGCCAGGAGAACATCGCAATTGGCCAGAACCTCCATTGCACGAGGGATTTTATGAACCTCAGGCCAGGTTAGGCCAGTAAAAAGAATAATGGAGAGAGTGGATGCCTTATGAATGATTTTCAGAAGTTGCAGCAGGGGGATGCTTTGCTGTAGGGGCTCACCACCGCTGATGGTCAGACCTTCTGGATGACCGGGAGCGGAAAGGAGTAATTTAGCCAGATCATACACACTCCAAAGCGAACCACCATCAACATGGTGGGTTTGAGGGTTGAAACAGCCCGGACAGGCCAGGGTGCAACCCTGAGTCCACAGGACGATACGCTCGCCGGGGCCGTTGGCCAGGCTGTGGTTCTGGATGTGATGAAGGCGAAGCAAATGCGACGCAGGCATGGGTTAGTTTTTTTGAGTTAGCCGCGGAGATTGGTCAATGGGGTTGCCGGTGTCATCGAGGGAGTCGGGGGTCATCTCGCGCGACTCAACCATACCGCCCAGAGCCTGTTCGACGGATTGAGTCAACTCGAGACAGGCCAGACCTTTGACGCCGCGCACATGCAGGCGCACTTTTCCATCTTTGCCGATCGTGATTTCAATTTCCTGGATGTCCATTTTTTCCTCTCAGGCAGCGCGGCGCAGAACAAGACGAATCTGACCAGTTTCGGTGGTGGCCTCTTCAACAAGGGTGAAGCCCTGTGCTTCCAGTCTGGCGCGGGTGGCGTGGTAGGCATAGCGCTGGAGCAGGGTATTTGTAAATTCTTCGCGTTTGACGCCGCGCACGCCCCACCAATCAGCCACAACTTCGTAGCCGGTAGGGGTATTGCGGAAACCGATATCACTGCTCAGTCGCAAGGGGATCTTGATTTCTACCTGAGCCCTGGCAGTGCCAAAGCCGCCAATTTCCAGTTCGCCCTCTTCGAAGGCATAGCCTAAATCTGAGATGGCTTTGAGAAGGAACTCTCGCTCGACCATCTGGGTTTTGATGCGGGAGATGTGAGACATACAACCTCCTTCAGGTTAATTTTACAACGGGATAGTCCTGATGGGTGAGCTGCCCGGTAGTGAGATCGCGGGCGGAAAAGGTCAGGCGCTTGTTGCCGTCAATGCGAAACTCGACTTCAAAGCGCGGCTGGCCTAACCGGGCAGGGGGATTGGCGGAGAGGAAGGTGGGGTGGTTTTCGTTCATCCAGAACAGGCGGCGCTGCTCCTGCTCGTGAGGCGTCACCTGGGCAATGCGGGCGGCACCGCCGGGGTCAAAAATAAGTTCCACGCCAGGATCGGAGTGGCTGGTTTGTTCGCCTATCTCAAAAATTGCCAGGCCGAGCTGCGTTTGACCATCAAAGGCGGCTTTGAGTACCATGCGAGCAACTGGCTCTTTCGAGGGGTAGGCGGTACCGCGTTTGACTATCAGGCGGTAGTCGTAAGCACCGGTTTGGGCGTTGACGTAGCGGATGGCGTAATTGTGCTGGATGTGATCGTAGAAATCTACCCCGGCGATGAAGGCAGCACCGCCGCGGGCAACGGCATCCAGCGGGCGGTCATAAAAGACGCGGTCTTTGCCAAACATCTGGCGCAGGGTGTGCTGGACGGAAGGGATAGCGGAAGAACCCCCAACCATGAGAACGGCCTGGATGGCATCCTCATCGTAACCGCGTTCGCGGCTGCTGTTGATGGCGGCGCGCAGGGTGCGGCCAATTTCGGTGAAGAGGTCGTGACTGTCAAGGAGGGTTTCAAAATCATCGCGTGAGAGGACAGCGTTGAGAGCTTCACCGCTGGTAGGGTGGGTAACGCAAACATCAGCGGTTGGATTGATGGAGAGCATCTCTTTGGCGCGTTCACACTCTACCAGAAGCTGGTTTGAGAGAACACGGATGGATTCTTCATAATCCTGCCTTCCGTTACGCGCCAGAACCTCCTGGAAAATCCACTGGTCAATGGTGGAGCCGCCGATATATTTGCCGGCTTTACCCAGAACGCGGCAACGGCGACCCGCGGCGGCGCTCATTTCAGCTTCGACCAAAACAACCGATGCGTGCATGGTGCCGCCGCCAAAGTCGAAAATCATATAGACGTTACCGGGTTGAATGTGAGCGCCATACCCCAGGGCAGCGGCGGAGGGCTCGTCAATCAGTCGGAAGCGTGATAATCCGGCAGCCTCCGAGACGGAGGTGAGCCAATCTTCGTAGTGCTCGAACGATTCGACGGGAACGGTGAGGGCAATTTCCTCGTTCGCCAGGTTTTGTTGCTGAGAGGCAAACAGCAGCACCAGGGAGAGAAAATCTCGCCCGGCGGTAAAGGGGGTGATGGTTTTATCTTCCAGGAGTACTTTAATGGGGCTGCGCTGGCTGATATAGCGTTTCATCCAGCGGAAGGTGCGGCGGGAGTGATACAGCTCGCGCTGAAGCACCTGCTGACCAACCCAGCGGCGATTATCCTCCGTATAGT
>CAYVOX010000015.1:5651-36826 GCA_964453035.1 uncultured Anaerolineaceae bacterium | reverse complement strand
TCTGGCAACCGTATTATTCACAGGTGGGGGCGGGCACCAATAACCCTGCCACCGTTCTGCGCGTGCTGGGGCCGGAGCCCTGGAAAGTGGCTTATGCTGAACCTTCTGTGCGCCCGGATGACGGGCGGTACGGCGAGAACCCTAACCGTCTCCAGATGCACACCCAGTTCCAGGTCATCCTCAAGCCCGATCCGGGCAACCCGCAGGAAATTTACATCAAATCTCTTGAAGCGCTGGGCATTGACCCGCGCCAGCATGACATCCGTTTTGTTGAGGATAACTGGGAATCACCGGCGCTGGGCGCGTGGGGGCTGGGTTGGGAAGTGTGGCTGGATGGGCAGGAGATTACCCAGTTCACCTACTTCCAGCAGGCGGGCGGCATGACGCTGGATCCCGTCTCCGTGGAGATTACCTACGGACTGGAGCGCATCGCCATGACCCTGCAGGGCGTCCGCCACTTCCGCAAGCTGCGCTGGAATGATCGCATTCTTTATGGTGACATCCATTACCAGGGCGAGTATGAACATTGCAAGTATTACTTCGAATTTGCTGATGTGGAGCGCCTGCGCCAGATGTATGGGCTTTATGAGGCTGAGGCGCAGTCTGCCCTGGCGCAGGGATTGGTGCTTCCGGCGCATGATTACATCCTCAAGTGCTCGCACACTTTTAACGTACTGGATACGCGCGGCGCGGTGGGCGTGACCGAACGCCAGGCGCTGTTCTCGCGCATGCGTGATCTCTCGCGGCGCGTGGCCGAGGCGTATGTAGCCCAGCGGCAGGCGTTGGAGTATCCCTGGCTGGAGGAAGGTAAAACCTCGGCGGGTGCTGCCAGCCAGGCAGCCGCCCCGCAAACGCCAGTCTTTGCCGCGCAACCCGCGCCTTTCTTGCTGGAAATTGGCACGGAGGAACTTCCCTCCGCCGACCTGGACTCTGCCCTGGCGCAGCTCACCGCGCGCGTGCCCGCCTGGTTGGATGACCTGCGCCTGGCGCACGGAGCTGTCTCCGTGATGGGCACGCCGCGCCGATTGGTCGTCTCGGTGGAGGGGCTGGCGCCAAACCAACCTGACCGCGAGCAGGTTATCAAGGGCCCGCCAGCGGAACGCGCCTTTGATGCGCAAGGCAACCCCACCAAGGCTGCTGAGGGTTTTGCGCGCGGCAAGGGCGTCTCGGTGGCGGATTTGCAGGTGCGCGAGATGGATGGCGGTCGTTACGCGGCAGCCGTGGTCTTTGAAAAGGGACGCCCGGCGGGTGAAATCCTGGCTGAGGCGCTCGCAGGGCTAATTGCAGGCATCCGCTTTGATAAATCCATGCGCTGGAATACCTCCAACGTGGCTTTTTCGCGCCCCATTCGCTGGTTACTGGCGCTGCTTGGCGAAGAGGTGGTGCCCTTCCAGTATGCCGGTTACAATTCTGGCAGGCAGACGCGCGGGCTGCGTTTTGCAACGCCGGAGGCTTTTGATGTTGCCAACCCGGCTGACTATTTTGCGCGGGTGCGCGCCCAGGGCATCGTTTTACAGCGCGAGGAGCGCCGCCAGCTCATCGCAGAGCAGGTGAGGCGCATAATGACGCAATCTGGCGCCAGCGAGCGGATGGATGAGGGCCTGTTGGATGAGGTCACCAACCTGGTGGAACGGCCCACGGCGCTGCGCGGCGCGTTTGAGCGCGAGCAGTTGAACCTGCCACCTGAGGTGCTCATTTCCGTCATGAAGAAGCACCAGCGCTACTTCCCGGTTTATTCGCACAGCGGTAAGCTGATGCCGTTCTTTGTGGCGGTGCGCAACGGCGACGACCAGCACCTGCAGACGGTGGCTGACGGCAACGAGCAGGTCATCCGCGCCCGCTTTGCGGATGCCTCCTTCTTTATCAGCGAAGATCTCAAGCATAAACTGAGCGATTTTCAACCCAAGCTCTCAACCCTCATGTTCCAGACCAGGCTAGGCACTATGCTGGATAAGACCCGGCGCATCGAAGCCCTGGTTGAGAAGCTCATCCCGGTGCTCGGGCTGGATGGGGAGCAGGCGGCAACGGCACGGCGCGCCGCAAACCTGTGTAAAGCCGACCTGATGACCCACATGGTGGTTGAGATGACCTCCCTGCAGGGCATCATGGGGCGCTATTACGCGCTGATCTCAGGCGAGAGCGAGGCGGTGGCTCAGGCTATTTTTGAGCACTACCTGCCGCGTTCAGCCGATGACGAACTGCCCTCCAGCAAGGCCGGGCTGGTCATCTGCCTGGCTGACCGGTTGGATACCCTGGCCGGGCTCTTCGCGGCTGGTCTTGCGCCCACCGGCACCAAGGATCCCTTTGCCCAGCGCCGGGCAGCCCTGGGACTGGTGCAGTGCCTGACGCGCCTTGACCTGGACTTCAACCTGCGTGAGGGGCTGGCGATGGCGGGTGAAACTCAGCCGGTTGCTTCCACCCCCGAGTCACAGGCTGCCTGCCTCGATTTCATCGTTGGGCGGTTGCGAAGTTACCTGATGGAACTGCCCGGCGGCCTGCGATATGACGTGGTGGATGCCGTGCTGGCAACGCAGCAGTCCAACCCGGCGGGCGTGATGCGCGGGGTGGTGGAACTGAGCCGCTGGGTGGCTCGCCCGGATTGGAACACCATTCTGCCGACCTATTCCCGCTGCGTGCGAATCACCCGTGACCAGGCAACTCGCTTTGAAATCAACCCCCTGGCCTTTACGGATGACGCCGAACGCGCGTTATTCCAGGCGCTGCAAACTGCCCAGGCTACTCCGCGCCGCCCGGGTTCGGTTGCGGATTTCTTCGATGTTTTCATGCCGGTCATGCCGGTCATCAACCGCTTCTTTGACTCGGTGCTGGTGATGGCCGATGACCCTGCCACGCGCGCCAACCGGTTGGGCCTGCTGCAGGGCGTTGCGGCGCTGGCGGCGGGCGTTGCTGATTTCAGCAAGCTTGAGGGATTTTAGAAGATAACCTATGAGCGTCACAGACGAGATTAAAGCCCGCCTCGATGTGGTGGAGATTATCTCCGAGACGGTCAAGCTGCGCCGCGCCGGTAAGAACTATACCGGCTTTTGCCCGTTCCATCCCAATTCGCGCACGCCCGCGTTCGTGGTTTTCCCTGATTCCGGCACGTGGCGCTGTTTTGGGCAGTGTAACGAGGGCGGCGATATCTTCAAGTTTGTGATGAAGAAAGAGGGCTGGGACTTTCCCCAGGCGCTGAGAGCTCTGGCACAGCGCGCAGGCGTGACGCTGGAAGCGCCCACGCCCGAAAAGCAGGCTGAAGATGAGCAGCACAGCCGCCTGCGCACCCTGCTGGAAGAGGCAGTGACCTTTTACCGGCACAACCTGCTGCAAACGCAAGCCGGTCAGACCGCCCTGGCTTACCTGCGCAAACGCGGCCTGGAAAACCAGACCATCGAAACCTTTGGGCTCGGTTACGCGCCCGATAGTTGGGATTCTGCCGCCACCTACTTCACTGGCAAGGGCTACACCCCTGCTGACCTGCTGGAAGCCGGGCTGGTGACCGAGCGCACCGGCTCCAGCGGCATCTACGATCGCTTCAGGCACCGCATCACATTTCCCATCCGCGATGGCATGGGGCGCATGGCGGGTTTTGGCGCGCGCATCCTGCGCCCGGAAGACCAGCCTAAGTTCCTCAATTCGCCGCAGACGGCTGTGTTTGACAAGGGCAGGTTGCTTTATGGATTGGACCTGGCTCGCAAGCCCATCCGCGCACAGGACCAGGTGGTGATTGTTGAGGGTTACCTGGATGTCATCCTGCTGCACCAGGCGGGTTATCCCAACACCGTCTCGCCGATGGGCACCGCCCTGACTGAAGACCAGTTGCGGTTGCTCAAGCGCTTCACGCGGCGCATCGTCCTGGCGTTGGATGCGGATGCCGCCGGGGAAAAAGCCACCCTGCGCGGCCTGGAAGTGGCACGCGAGGCAATGGACCATTCCGAAGAGCTGACCTTCGATGCGCGCGGTTTAATGCGCCACGAGGCTCGCCTGCAGGCTGATTTGCGCGTGACCACCCTGCCGCCCGGCAAAGATCCTGATGAGGTGGTGCTGGCAGATCCTTCCAGTTGGGGCAAGATCCTTGAGGCGGCCCAACCGGTTGTGATTCACGTTATGGATACGCTGGCAGTGGGGCGCAACCTGGATGACCCCAAGACCAAGAGCGAGATTGCCGGTCGCATCCTGCCACTGATTGAGGATGTGCCCAACGCTGTGGAGCGCGAGGCTTACCGCCAGCGCCTGGCCCGGTTGATTCGGGTGGATGAACGCGCCTTGCAGGGTGGCACCCCCGCTGCGCGCCCCTCGCGGCGGCCGCCGCGAATTGCGCCACCCCGCGAAAGATTGACCTCTCCGGTGCAGTTGAATGCAGCGCAGTCCATTGCCCGCCTGGAGGCGCATGCCCTGCGCCTGCTGCTGCGCCAGCCGGATGCGCTTTACCAGGTGGACCGCGCCCTGCAGAACGCCGGGCTTAACCGCCTTTCGCCGCAGGATTTTGAGCACACTGATTTCCAGATGCTGGCCCGACTCATCTTGCAGTCGCTTGACCAGGATGAGCTTGAGCCCGCCCAGTTTATTCAGGAGAATATCGCCGATAACCTGCTGGACGTGGAGCGCGACCTGCGCCAGCCGCTTGAAAAAGGCGAGCCGAGCGCGGAGCAATTCCTGGATGAGCTGCTGCGTACCGTGATGCGTCTGCGGCGCGAACGCATGAGCGACAGCCTTAACCAGCTGCGCTACCTGCAGGAGGATTTACAGCAGGAAGGCGAAATGGGTTTTGCTGCCTACCAGGAACTGGTGCTGCAAATCTCGCAGACTCGGGACCGGCTGGACAGGGCGCTTAAAGGGCGTACGCCCTGAGCGTGGGATTCCAGTTGAAATGGGGTGGAGAAACACAAAAGGTGCCTCTCAGACGGTTGACATCCATTGGACTATGCATTTTCAATATTGTGATATCATAAATCCATTATGACTCCTCAGAAGAAGGTCGTACCCGCTCCTTCCAAGAAGCCATCTTCTCGCGCGGTAAATAAAGGGGCTAAAACGCCGCCAACCGCTCAAAATGGACGCGGCAGCCGCAGCTCAAAAACTCAGGGCGCGCGCCCCCCGGCAGTACCGCTGCCCGGCGATGAAGAACTGCTTGAGAAAGAAGAACCCGACGAGCAATCGCTGGCCCAGACGAGCGAAGAATGGGCGGAGATTCCGCTTGAAGATCCGCTGGAGATTCTGGAAGACCCCTCGATTGCCATCGAGCTTTCAGAGGATCCTGTTCGCCTGTACCTGAAAGAAATCGGCCAGATTCACCTGCTGGATGCGGATAGCGAGTTCCGCCTGGCAGCGCGCATTGAAGCTGAACGGCGCGTGGAAGCCCTGGAGAAGGCCATCCCGGCTGACCAACCCAACCGCCGCCAGGCTTTGCTGCTGCCGCTGGTGCTGGAGTTAAACAACAACTGGGAGCTGCTTCAGAAAGAAGCTCAAACCTACGAGGATGAAGAATTGCCCGACCTCAGCCTCATCCTCACCGAAGCGCAAATGCTGCGCCGCCAGTGGCAGGTGGACATCCCCTCATACCTGCGCACTTACCTGGATAACGGCATGTGGGGCAAAGATGCTCGCTGGGACGCCCTGGTGAGGCCGGCTTTTGCTGTTTTCATCTACCTTTACATGGTTCCCACCGAGCTGGCTGAGCGCCTGCTTAAGCTGCTGCAGGCGGAAAACCAGATCCCGGTCAACGCCTTTTTTGAAAAATACGCTCCCTCCGAAGAGGATATGGCTCTAGAGGTGGATGGGATTCACCGCCGCTCGGAAGAAGCCAACCAGACCCTCATCCGCGCCAATTTGCGCCTGGTGGTGAGCATTGCCAAGCGCTACCTGGGGCGCGGCATCTCCTTCCTCGACCTGATCCAGGAGGGCAACCTCGGGCTGCTGCGCGCTGTGACCAAGTTTGATCCCACGCGCGGTTTTAAATTCAGTACCTACGCCACCTGGTGGATTCGCCAGTCCATCAGCCGCTACATCGCCGAGCAGGCGCGGACTATCCGCATTCCCGTTCACCTGTTTGAAGCCATCACCCGCCTGCTTCGCACGCAGCGCGTGCTGGTGCAGCAACTGGGTCGCGAGCCCACCCATGAGGAAATGGCGCTGGAAGCGGGGATCCTGGCTAACGAGGATGTTCAAACTATCCTGCGGGCACGCGCCGAAAACCTGCCCCTCGATACTGAAATTCAGCGGCGCTGGACGTGGGCCACAGCCAAGGTGCAGCGCATTCTGCAATCGGCGGAGGAGCCTGTCTCGCTGGAGCGGCCCGTCGGCGATGAAGAGAGCAGCCAGCTGGGCGATTTCATCGAAGATGACGATGCGCTGGAGCCGATGGACGCAGCCGCCCGCGAAATGCTGCGCGAGCAGGTGCAAAGTGCCCTGGCAGCCCTCTCGGAGCGCGAACGCCAGGTGCTGGAGCTGCGCTTTGGGTTGATTGACGGCAAAGACCACACCCTCGAAGAGGTCAGCCGCTACTTCAACGTCACCCGCGAGCGCATCCGCCAGATTGAGGCCAAGGCCCTGCGTAAACTGCGCCATCCCACCCGCAGCCGTTACCTGAGAGAATACCTGGCGTAAGCAGCACGCGCCCGGTAACTACCAGACTTTCCCCCTGAAAAACAGACCCGCGCCCGGTCTGGAGCAAAACTTGCATCCCCTCCACATCGCTGGCTCACCTTGCAACCTTGTAGGGTATTGCGCTGAGAGCTTCATGTACAATAATACGAGTACTGTGAAAAACGTAAAAATAGAATTTCAATACCGCACTTTTGCGCGAAAAAGCGCGGTATTGAAATATCATCATCAGGTTTGGCACAGCACGAGGAGAATTGTTTAAGCATGGCACTAAAAGTTTTACTGGTGCAATCTGATGAGCAGACCGGGCAATCCATCGCCCGGCTCTTCGTTGACCGCGGCGACCAGGCCTGGCAATCTCAGACGGTGCCGCAGGCGCTTGAACTGTTGACCCAGATCAAGCCCGACCTGCTCGTCCTTGATCTGCACTTTCCCGGTTCTGAATGGCTGGCCCTGCTTAAACAGGTGCGGCAGCTGCACCCGGGCACAAAAATCATGCTCTCCAATAAATATCCCGACCTGCAGCGCGAGTTACTGGCTGCCGAGCACGGCGCAACGGTCATCTTCCGCCAGCCGTTCAGCCGAAGATGGCTGGACCAGGCTGTTCAACGGGTTTTCGCCAAAAAGAGCGGTCCGGTTCCGGCCCGCTCTTACGTGGCCACGCGCCCGCTTTTGCCGCGGGTCAAAGTGCCGGTGCGTATCAAAATTACCCTGCCCTACCTGCTGCTGGCCCTGCTATTTGCTCTGAGCGCGGCGTTTGTCGTCAGCCAGATTGTGATTGAATCGGTTCAGGCGCGCTATCTCAATCAGTTGATTGAAACCGGCCGGAAGACCTCCGATTGGATGGTGCGCCAGGAAGATACGCTGCTCTCCAACCTGCGCCTCATCGCCAATTCGCAGGGCACTGCCAAAGCCATCTCCGAGCGCAGCCCCGAGACGCTGTATGCCATAGCCTTTCCGCTGGCGGTGAATGCCCGCCTGGAGGGCGTGGATGTGCTGGACGGGCAAGGGATCAGCTTGATTTCGCTCAGCGCCAGGCAGGGCTCTGCAACGGCGGAATACCAGGTTACGCAGGGTGATGGTTTTTACCGCGACCATTCTTTTATTTTGCAGACCTTGCTGGGCAAGGTGGATGAATTTGGGGATAAATATTCCGGTCTGCTGGCGGCTCCGTGGGGCAATGCGTTTAGCGTTAGTGGCCCGGTGTATGACAGCCAGGATAAGGTGGTTGGGGCGGTGCTGGTTTCCCAATCGCTGCAGAGCCTGGCGCAGGAAGCGGGCGAGGAAGTGCTGGCGGAGGTCACCCTGTATGACCTGAATGGGCAGATGCTGGCTTCCACTTTCCCGGGTGAGGTTGCGGGCGCGGGCGGGCCGCTCGTCATGGATGTGCTCAATAAGCAGGAAAAAGCAAGCCGCACCCGCTCGGTTTCCATTGCCGGGACGAATTATGTTGAGGTGCTGGGCGCCTGGGAAGCTCGTGACGGCAATGACCTGGGGCTGTTGGGCGTATCCCTTGCCGAGAGCACCCTGGTGCGTACCAGCAGCGTTACCCAGTTGCAAATTTTTATCCTGGTGGCGCTGGGGATCATCCTGGTGATTGGCATTGGCCTGGCGGTGGCGGGGCGCATCACCCGCCCGCTGGTGCGCCTGGCGGAAGTCTCCAGCGAGGTGGCGCAGGGCAACCTGGAAGTGAAGGTGGATTCGCGCGGGAACGATGAAATTGCGGTGCTGGCGCATTCCTTTAACCAGATGATCGCCGGGTTGCAGGAAGGCTCGGTTTATCGCGATTTGCTCGGTCGAACGGTCTCGCCGGAGGTGCGCGAACAACTGCGCCAGACGTTTACCACAGGTGGGCTGCGCCTGGAGGGACAGGAAGCGGTTGCCACGGTGCTGATGACGGATATTCGCAGTTTCACTGCGCTCTCCGAGCGGGCTGACCCGGCCACGGTGCTCAACTGGCTGAACGAATACTTCGGGCTGCTGGTGCCCATCATCACCGCGCACGGCGGGGTGGTCAATAAATTCGATGGAGACGCCATGCTGGCTTTCTTTGGCATCCTGCCGCGCCGGTTAAGCTCGCAGGAGGGCGCGCTGGCTGCCTGCAGGGCCGCGGTGGAGATGATCCGCGCCATTGACCAGCTCAACGCTGCCCGCATCACTCGAGGCGAGCCACCCCTGGTGACCGGCATTGGCGTCAACACCGGTGTGGTGATTGCCGGGGGCCTGGGCACCAGCGACCGGTTGCACTACACGATTATCGGCGATGCGGTCAACACCGCGCAACGGCTGGAAACCCTGACGCGCCAGATTTATTCCACCAGCGGCATCATTGTGAGCAACACCACCTATGTCGCCCTGGCTCAGACCGCCGCGGAGTTCAATTTTGAGCCCGCCGGGCACCACCTGGTGAAGGGCAAATCTGAACAGCTGCAGGTTTACCGCCTGGAGCCGCGTGACAAGAAACCGCTGGAGGTGATGTTGTGAAGCGCCGCAAGGTTTCGGGCCGCCTGGGGATGGCAATTCTGGTTATGCTCAGCCTGCTGGGAATTGCCAGCCTGGCGTTGCTGACGCTTTCTCCGCGGCGGGCGCTGGCCAACCTGGTGGGCGAACAACCCGTGTCCATCCGTTCGGCGCTGCGCGCTAATTACTCAGCTGACCCGCGCTCGTTGTTCTTTGCCCCGCTGGATCCGCGCATCGTCAGAGAGGCCATTCGCGACCGGGCTGTGATTGAGCCCAACTTCTCTCGCCCTGCCCTGGGTTTGACGGCCACCCAGCGTGCTGGCGGCTTTTCGACCGCCGTTCTGCCGGGTGGCGCCACTACCCCTCCCGGCGGAGGCAGCGGGGGCGGTACCCCTCTGCCCACAGGCTTTTTGCTCACCCCCAGCCTTGAGTCCGGCCTGCTGACCTTGACCCCTGAGCTGACCTCTGAATTGACCCCCGGGTTGACTGCTGAAGCGACCCTCACCCCCTGGCTGACCTTAACTGCCCTGTGGCCGCCCACCCCAACCCTGTGGAATTATTGGACACCCACCCCAACACCCTGGTACTGGCTGACGCCCACACCCACCCCGTGGTATTACATCTCGCCGACCGGAACCAGCCCGCTGCCAACTTATTACTGGACTGCCACAGCCAGCACGCCCTACCCGCCCACCAGCACGCTCGGGGTGCTTCCCTCCGCCACCCTCCCCGGTTGGCCTTCCAGCACAACCACGCCGCCGACCAATACGCTCGTCCCGCCGCCGACCTTCACGCCTGTCCCCCCGCCGACCAGCACCCCGATTCCCACCAACACGCCTACAACCTCCGGTTACCCGCCGCCTCCCACGCCGCTTCCTACCCCGGCTTACCCATAACGATAACCTGCCCCCGCTGGCTGCCAGGTGGGGTAGAATTAACCTGCCGGGTGGTGGTTTGAGCACCGTCCGAGCTTCCGCTGGCTTTGCTTCTTATCATGGATTTATCTTCGCTTTCCTCCATTATTCTGGCTGGAATTGGCCTGCTGCTGGCGCTGATTCTTCCGGGGGCGGTGTGGCTGCTGTGGGCCCGCCCTGAGGGCATTGACGCGCTGGAATGGATTGCCGAAGCGGTTGGCAGCAGCCTTGCGCTGGTAGCGCTGGCAGGCATGCTGCTGGCTCTGCTCGGCGTCAGCTTCAATGCGTTTGGCGTGGCTGCGCTCACCGGCGGGCTGATGCTGGTGTGGATTGCGGTTAAGTTATGGCAGGGGGGACGGCTGCGCGTGCAGGCGCGCACCTTGCTGATGGTTGGCGCGCTGCTGGCGCTGGCAGCCTGGCGGTTTTACCAGGCGCGAACGCTGGTGATGCCCGCCTGGGTGGATAGCGTTCATCACACCCTGCTGGTGCGGCTCATCCTGGAGCGCGGAGCCATCCCCGGTGATTGGATGCCCTACCTGCCGGTGCCGATGTTCTACCATTATGGCTTTCACAGCTCTGCCGCGCTGTTCAGCTTTTTCTCGCGCATCGAACCCTCTCAGAGTCTGCTCATCTTTGGCAACGCCCTCAATGCGCTGGTGGCGGCGGCGGTTTACCGGCTGGGAAAAGCCCTGTGGGGCAGCACCGCGCGGGCCGCCGTGGCGGGGCTGCTGGTGGGATTTGTTTTTCAGATGCCGGCCTATTACGTCAGTTGGGGGCGCTACCCCCTGCTGGCGGGGCTGGCAGTGCTGCCGCTGGCGCTGGCAGCTGCCCTGGATGTGCGCCGCTGCCCGTGGAGCCGCGGCGCGTGGGCTCGCCTGGCGCTTTATGCTGCCGGGATCTGCTTTTGCCATTTTCTGGCGGTTGGATTGCTCATCCTGTTTTTGCTGGTGCTGGCGGGCTTTGAAACCGTCAAAGCCTGGCGTGCCCGGTCGATGAGGGTGGTTGCCTGGCAGCCCCTTGCGGGCGCTGCGCTGGGGGCGCTGGCGGCTGCTCCGTGGCTGGCGAGGGTGTGGACTTACAGCTCCAGTTATTTTGGCGTGGATGTGGTTAGCCCCCTGGACGCCAGCCAGGCGCAGGCCAGTACGGAGCTGTTGAATTACCTTCTTTATCTTCTCGGGCCGTGGCGCTCGCACTTTCTGCTGATATTGGCCGGGCTGGGGCTTGTGCTGGCTTTCCGCAACGTTAACGCGCGCCTGTTAGCTGTGTGGGGCGGCTTGATGGCATTGATGGCTACCCCGTGGGGTCCGCGCTTTGCGCCTTTCCGCCCGGACCACCTGGCGATTGTCCTGTTCCTGCCGGCAAGTTTGCTGGCTGCGGATGTGCTGGTCAGCGCTGGCGAGGCGCTGGGGCGCACCTGGCGCCGGATTGCCGGGCAAATTGGCGTGGGACTGGCTGTTTGCTGCTTGCTGCTCTGGGGGATTGTGGATGGGCGGGATATCCTCAACCCAGTTACGACCTTCACCACCCCCGCGGATGTAACTGCCCTGCGCTGGATTGAGCAAAACACCCCGCCCACAGCTCGCTTCTTTATCAACGTCACCCCCTGGCAGGGCACGCTCTACCGCGGTGTGGACGGCGGTTACTGGATTACTTCCATCACCGGGAGGGGGATGCTGCTGCCGCCGGCGGTGTATGCCTGGAGCGACCCGGAGGTGGTGCAGATGCAGACGGAGACATTCAAACAGGCCAGCCAACTGCAGAGCTGCTCAGATGCGTTCTGGGGGCTGATTGAGCAGAACCACCTGACGCACATTTACCTGCGCGAGCAAGCCGGCAGTCTGCAGCCTTCTGCGCTGGAGGGGTGCGCGGGCGTGATCCTGCGCTACCAGCAGGAGGGGGTCTGGATTTATGAAATCAATTCATCCAAATAATATCTTATTGATAAACTTTGTGAAAAATACTACGAAGGAAAACAACCTGTGATATACTAAGCGCAGTATTCCGAGAAACAAGGTAAGGATTTCATTATGCTGATGGAATATCTCCCCCTGTTGGTTATTTTGATTGTTGCTGTGCTGGTTGCCTTTATTGTGGTTGGCCTGGGGCACGGTTTTGGCCCAAAGCGCCCCACCCAGCGCAAAGCCCAACCTTACGAATCAGGCATGAAGCCGTACGGCAACGCCACCCGGCGCATTTCCGTGCGCTATTACCTGGTGGCGGTGCTTTTCATCCTGTTCGACGTTGAAACCGTCTTCCTTCTGGCCTGGGCGGTGGTTTTCCGCAACCTGGGCGCGGCAGGGCTTATCAGTATGTTTGTTTTCATCGGCATCCTGATTATCGGCTTTGTGTATGCCTGGAAGAAAGGAGCCCTGGAATGGGAATAGAGCAAAAAGCTGGGGATCTGGGAATTGTCACGGCAAAACTGGAAGATTTGATTAACTGGTCGCGCACCAATTCCATGTGGCCGATGTTGTTTGGGCTGGCCTGCTGCGCCATCGAAATGATGGCAGCCCAGGCCTCCTCTTATGATATGAGCCGCTTTGGCATGGAACTTAACCGCGCCAGCCCGCGCCAGTCTGACCTGATGATTGTGGCCGGGCGGGTGAGCCGCAAGATGGCCCCGGTTTTGCGTCAGCTTTATGATCAGATGCCCGATCCCAAGTGGGTGATTGCGATGGGTGATTGCGCCTCTTGCGGGGGGGTATTCAATAATTACGCCATTGTCCAGGGGGTTGATGAAGTGGTTCCCGTGGATGTGTACGTGGCGGGGTGCCCGCCACGCCCCGAAGGATTGATCCACGGCGTGGTAACCCTGCACGAGAAAATCAAAAAAGAGCGCCTGTCTAAATGGGCGTAGAAAAAACCGCATAGATTTTTCCCTCTTTGCAAGAGAAGGAAATCCAGGATGAATGACCTGTTACAAACTGTAACCCAAACCCTGCAAGAGAAATTTTCAGGCCAGGCGCAGGAATTCCGCGGCGAGGTGACGGTGTTTCTGACGCCGGAATGTCTCGTGGAGGCCCTGCAAACCCTGCGGGATGAGTTCCGCTTTGAGATGCTGGTGGATGTGACGGCGGTTGATTACTGGCCGGAGGAAACCCCGCGCTTTCACGTTAATTACCAGCTTTATTCGCTCAGCCAGAACGTGCTGCTGCGCGTGCGCGTGCCGCTTGACGGTCACGCGCCCACCCTGCGCACCGTCGAGAAGGTTTATCCTGGCGCCAACTGGTACGAGCGCGAGGTGTTTGACCTGTTTGGCATCCGCTTTGAGGGCCATTCCGACATGCGGCGCATCATCATGGCTGCGGATTGGGAAGGCCATCCCCTGCGCAAAGATTACCCCCTGGGCTACGAAGAGGTGCAATTTACCTTCAACTTTGACCAGATTCAACTGCGCAAACCCAACCCCAAATCCTGAGCCGGGAGAAAAAGCATGTCAGACTTCCGCGACACCCAGATTGAAGAATTAAAACACCTCATTTCTCCGCGCGCCCTCACCGGTGAGACGCTGCTGCTCAACATGGGCCCGCAGCACCCTTCCACCCACGGCGTGCTGCGCCTGCTGCTGGAACTGGACGGCGAAATTGTGGTCTCGTGCATTCCGGATATCGGTTTTTTGCACACCGGTGTGGAAAAGACCATCGAATCCAAGATGTACCAGCAGGCCGAGGTGATGACCGACCGTCTTGACTACCTCAACCCGCTGGGGAATAACCTCACCTACTGCCTGGCGGTTGAAAAGCTGGTTGAACTGGATGTGCCGGTTCGGGCGCAGGTGGTGCGCGTCATCCTGGCGGAGCTGACCCGAATCAACTCGCACCTGGTTTGGATGGGCACCTCCGCGCTGGACCTGGCGGCGATGAGCACCTTCCTCTACACCATGCGCGAGCGCGAGATCATCCTCGATATTTTTGAGATGTGCGCCGGCCAGCGCATGATGACCACCTACATCCGTCCCGGCGGCCTGTGGCGCGACGTGCCCGTGGAGTTTGAAGGGGCGGTACGCCACCTGCTGGAGATTATGCCTGCGCGCATCAAAGAATATGAATCGATGTTGACCAAGAACCCGCTCTTCATTGAGCGCACCAAAGAGATTGGTATCATCACCCAGGAGGAGTGCCTGCAGTATGCCATCAGCGGGCCGGTGGCGCGCGGCTCGGGCATGGCGTATGATTTGCGCAAGGCCCGCCCCTATTGCGGCTACGAGCAGTACGACTTTGATATCCCCACCCAGACCGATGGGGATATTTATGCGCGGTACCTGGTGCGCGTGGAAGAAATGCGACAGAGCCTGCGTATTATTGAACAGGCGATGAACCGCCTGCCGCTGGGGCCGGTGCGCAGCAACAACCGCAAGTTTGTGCCGCCGCCCCGCTCCGAAATTGGCGTGAGCATGGAAGCGCTCATTCACCACTTCAAGCTGTGGACGGAGGGCTTTTCGGCACCGCGCGGCTTTGTTTACGCGGCCACCGAAAGCCCCCGCGGTGAGCTGGGCGTGTACCTGGAAGGCGACGGCGGCCCCAAACCCTATCGCTGCCATATGCGTACGCCCTCTTTTGCCAATCTGCAAATCATGCCGCTGCTCACTCGCGCCCATTTTGTGGCGGATGTGGTTGGCATTATCGGCAGTATTGATATTGTTCTAGGAGATTGTGACCGGTGAACCGACTGCTAACACAATACCCTGATGAAGTGGCCCAGATTTTGGCCAAGTATCCTGTTGAATTCAAAAAGTCAGCGGTTATGCCGCTGCTCCACCTGGCGCAGAGCAAGAGCGGTTTTCTGGTCAAGCAAGACCTGATGGATATCGCCCAGATCACTGGCCTTTCCGTGACGGATGTGGATGCGGTGGTGGGCTTTTACACCCTGTTCCATGAGGACGAGCACAGCGGGCGCTACAAGATTCAGGTGTGTACCGACCTGCCGTGCGCGCTGCGCGGCGCGGATGAATTCCTTGAGAAGCTTTGCGAGAATATCGGCATCAAGGTGGGAGAAACCACGCCAGACGGCCTGTTCACCATCGAAGCCGTCACCTGCCTGGCAGGCTGCCACCATGCGCCGCTCTTCCAGGTGCAGGGAGATGGCGACATTGTTTACCATGAAGACCAGACGCCTGAATCCGCCATGCAGGTGATTGACGAAATCCGCCGCAAGGCCAGCGAGGAGGCGAGCCAATGAGTGAACATGTGTTGCTGCGCCACCGCGATATTCCTCACCTTGATCGCCTGGATGTTTACCTGCAGCACGGCGGATTTGAGGCGTTCAAGAAGGCCGTCACCACCCTGCAGCCGCAAGAGGTGACTAACGAAGTGAAAACCAGCGGCCTGCGTGGGCGCGGTGGGGCGGGCTTTCCCACCGGCATCAAGTGGGGTTTTCTGCCCAACAACATCTGGCCGCATTACGTGGTGGCCAATGCGGATGAATCCGAACCGGGCACCTTTAAAGACCGCGAAATTATGGAAGGCAACCCGTTCCAGTTCCTGGAAGGGTTGATGATTGCGGCTTACGCGGTGCAGGCCAACGTGGCTTATGTTTACCTGCGCGGCGAGTTCTGGGGGATTGCCCGGCAGCTTGATCAAAAGATTGCCGAGCTTGAAAAGGCTGGTCTGCTGGGCGATAAGCTCTTCGGCAGCGATTACCACCTGCGGTTGTACACCCACCTGGGCGCGGGGGCTTACGTGTGCGGCGAAGAGACCGCCCTGCTCGAATCGATCGAAGGCAACCTGGGGCAACCGCGCCTGCGCCCGCCCTTCCCGGCGGTGGCGGGGTTGTATGCCAAGCCCACGCTCATCAACAACGTGGAAACCCTTACCAACCTGCCGCCCATTATTCAAAAAGGCGCCGGCTGGTACCGCGGCTTTGGCACCGATAAGAGCCCTGGCGTCAAGGTGTTCTCGCTCTCCGGTTGCGTTAACCGCCCCGGCAATTATGAGCTGCCCCTCGGCACGCCCTTCCGCCACCTGATTTTTGACCTGGGAGGGGGCATCCCTGAGGGCAGGAAGATCAAAGCCATCATGGCAGCCGGTGCTTCATCCAACCTCATTGTTGCCGATGATCGCGCCCTGGACACCCCGATGGATTATGAATCTACCCAGGCGGCGCTGAATGCCCCGCTCGGCTCGGCTTCGGTGATTGTGCTGGATGATTCAGTCAACACCGCCTGGCTGGTTGAGCGCACCACGCACTTCTTCAAGCATGAATCGTGCGGCAAGTGCACGCCGTGCCGTGAAGGCACCTACTGGATGTATCAAATTGCCAGGCGCATTGAGCACGGCAAGGGCACGCAAAAGGATATTGACCTGCTTAAAAATGTGGCTGCTGAGATGGTGGGCAAATGCCTGTGCGCTCTGGGCGAGTTTTCGGTGATGGCGGTGCTTTCGAGCATTGAGCATTTCCGGCCTGATTTTGAAGAGCGGGTAAGGAGTTGAGTATGCCAGCCAGGATGATTACCTTACGAATTGACTCCAAAACCGTCACCGTGCCGGAAGGGACGCTGGTGGTGGATGCTGCCATGCAGGTGGGCAACCATATCCCGGTGTTCTGCTACCATCCCAAGATGCGCCCGGTGGGCATGTGCCGCATGTGCCTGGTGGATATCGGCCGCCCGGTGATTGACCGCGCTACCGGGCAGCCCGTGCTGGAGGCCGACGGCAAGCCGCGCATCCAGTTTACTCCCAAGCTGGAAACTGCCTGCACCACGCCCGTCTCTGAGGGCATGGTGGTGGTAACTGACAGCGAAAAGGTGACCGCCGCGCGCAAGGATGTGATTGAATTTTTGCTCACCTCGCACCCGCTTGACTGCCCCGTGTGCGATAAGGGCGGCGAGTGCCCGCTGCAAAACCTGACCATGCAGCATGGAACTTCGCAGAGCCGCTTCATCTTCACCGAGAAAATGCACGCCCAAAAACATGTCCAGCTGGGCGAGCTCATCTGGCTGGACCGGGAACGCTGCATCCAGTGCGGGCGCTGCGTGCGCTTCCAGCACGAGGTGGTAGATGACCCGGTGATTAACTTCCACAACCGCGGGCGCACGCTGGAGATTCGAACCGACTCCGAACCTGGATTTGATTCCATCTTTTCCGGCAATACCACGGATATTTGCCCGGTCGGCGCCCTGACCACCGCAGATTTTCACTTTGGCGCGCGCCCCTGGGAGATGAACGTGGCAGCTTCGATTTGCAACCAGTGCGCCGTCGGCTGCAACATTGCTTTCAACGTCCGCCGCGAGGCTAAAAGCGGCGGCAAAACGGTTATCAAACGCGCCATGCCGCGCCAGAACGAAGCCGTTAATGAAATCTGGATGTGCGATAAGGGCCGCTTCACCTACCACTACACCGAAAGCGAAAAACGCATCACCAAACCGCTCATCCGCAAGTGCGGCGAGCTGGCTGAGGTGGAGTGGGAGGAAGCTTTTGAGTTTGTGGCCGAAAAGTTCAAAGCAGCTGGTTCCTCGCTGGTCACACTGGCGGGCGGGCGGCTTTCCAATGAAGATCTCTTCAACCTGAGGCAGCTCAATCCGCGCGGCGCCAACCTGCTCTACAGCCCGATGGCGGGCGGGGACTGGGTTTCTCAGGTGGGCGTTGGTGAGGGCACCAATTTCAGCGCGATGGGCAAAGGCACCACCATCCTGGTGGTTGCCTGCGATCTGCACCAGGAAGCTCCGTTGTGGTGGCTGCGCGTCAAGCAGGCTGCCGAGCGCGGGGCTACGGTCATCACCGTCAATTTCCGTCCCACCCGGCTGGATAGCAACGCCGCCCACGTATTGCGCTTAACTCCCGGCGCCGAAGCCGAAACCATCAGTCTGTTCCTGCCCGAAAAGGTGGCCGAGGCCGATGAAGCCCTGCACAAAGCCGCAGATGCCTTCAGCCAGGCTGAGAACGGTATCATCTTCTTTGGCAGCGAAGGGCTGGGGTTGGAGGGCAGCGCTGCCCTGGCGCAGGCCTGCGCGGAACTCGTGCAGCGCACGCGGCACGTGGGGCGCCCCAACAATGGTTTGATTGGCGTATGGCCCAACGGCAATACTCAGGGCGCCTGGGAGCTGGGCTTCAACGTCTCCTGTGACCTGGCGGGTGACCTGAGCAAAGCGCTCACTGTGCTGATTGCCGCTGCCGACCCGGTGGGGGATGACCCGGCGCTATCGCAGGCAATCGGCCGCTCGGCGTTTGTGGTGGTGCAGGATATCTTCCTGACCGAAACTGCCAAGGTGGCGGATGTGGTTTTGCCTGCGCTGCCTTACACCGAGCGCGAAGGCAGCTACACCTCCGGGGAGCGGCGCGTGCAGCGTTTCTACCCGGCCATTCCACCGCGGCCGGTCGCCAAGCCCGATTTTGCCATCACCGCAGGCATTGCCCAGAAGATGGGCCTGCCGGTTGAAGGCCGCGCCGCAGCCCTGGTGCTGGCCCAGATGGCTAAATCCGTGCCTGTTTTTGCCGGCTTGACCTACCAGAAGCTGGCCGAAGCGCCCGAGCAGTTCCCTGCGGTGGGCCGCAGCGATGTTTACTACGGCGGCACCAGCTACGAGAACACGCAGGGCGTCGGCGTTCAACTGCCGCTGGCAGAACCCAGGGAAATGACATGGGTTAAGCCGCCCCAGGGTGTGCAGGTGAAGGAAGGCCAGCTGCTGGTGCTACCAATCACCCGGTTATATGACCGCGGCGCGCTGGTCACCCCCTCAAAGCTGATCGGCGGGCGCCTGGCAGAACCTGTGCTGGAAATGCACCCCGCCACGGCTGCCGCGCAGGGCGTGGCTGAAGGGCAGTTGGTGATGTTTGAACTGGCCAAGCACCACATTGTGGTGGGCATTCACCTGGATGACAGCCTGCCCACGGGTGTGGCTTTTCTGCCGCGCAGCGTCAACGTGCCGCTTAACCAGCCGCTGGCGGTGGAACTAAAAATTGAAGAAGCAGCCCGTTCTGGCGCTGTGACTCAGGAATAAGGCGAGGATAGCATGGTGGATTGGATTTTAGTCCTGGAATGGGTGATTAAAGCGCTCATCATCATTCTTTCGCTGACGCTGGGCTTTGCCTATACCACGCTTTACGAACGCAAAGTGCTGGCGTGGATGCAGGTGCGCGTCGGTCCTAACCGGGCCGGGTTCTGGGGGCTGCTGCAGCCGATTGCCGATGCTGTTAAGCTGATTTTCAAAGAAGAGTTGATCCCAGCCAACGCCAACAAGCTCATCTTCATCATGGCGCCCATGATTACCGTGGTGCCGGCGCTGGTGGTTTCGGCGGTCATTCCCTGGGGTGGGACGATTGATTTCTTTGGCCGCCCCGTCTCGCTGGACCTGGCCGCGGATGTGAACGTCGGCGTGCTGTGGATCCTCTCGGTTACCTCTATTTCGGTTTACGGCATCACCCTGGCGGGCTGGTCTTCCAATAATAAGTATGCCACGCTCGGCGGTTTGCGCGCCACAGCGCAGATGATCAGCTACGAGCTGGCGCTGGGTCTGGCTTACGTCGGTCCCATCCTGCTGGCGGGTTCGATGAGCCTGGGCGACATCGTGGATGCCCAGCGCAGCGTGCCGTTCATTGTTTTACAGCCGGTGGCTTTCTTTATCTACCTGTTGGCCAGCCTGGCGGAGATTAACCGCGCCCCCTTTGATATGCCCGAAGCTGAGCAGGAATTGACCGCCGGTTATCACACTGAGTACTCCAGCATGAAGTTTGCCCTGTTTTTCATGGCGGAATATATCAAGCTGGTGGCCGTCTCGATGATTGGCGTGACGTTGTTCCTGGGGGGGTATCTTGGCCCGTTCATTGACCAGGCGCCGTGGCTTGGCCCGATTTACCTGTTCATCAAAACGGCTGCCTGGATGTTCCTGATTATCTGGATCCGCGCAACGTTGCCGCGCATCCGCTACGACCGCCTGATGGCCCTGGGCTGGAAGGTGATGTACCCGGTCACTTTGGCCAGCGTCATGCTCACCGCGGTGGCTGTTTACCTGCTAGGAGGTTAACCCATGCTGCGTGGATTGTGGACAACCCTGCGTTCATTATTTACTAAACCAATCACCATCCAGTACCCCGAGCAAAAACGCCCGGTGCGGGCGCGCTTTCGCGGACGGCATGTGCTCAAGCGTTATGATAACGGCCTGGAACGCTGCATCGGCTGCGCGTTGTGTGCTGCCGCCTGCCCCGCTGATGCGATTTTTGTTGAAGCCTCAGAGAATAGCGATGAAAGGCGGTTTTCTCCGGGCGAGCGTTACGCCAGCACCTACGAAATCAATATGCTGCGCTGCATCTTCTGCGGTTTTTGCGAAGATGCCTGCCCCACGGAGGCCATTGTGCTGGGTGATAACTACGAAATCACCTTTACCGAGCGCGAATCCTCGGTTTACACGCGCGATATGCTGCTTGAACCCATCCCGGCGGGCTGCGAGCCCACCCCGCGGAAGACAGAACCCGGCGAGTTTACCCGCTCGGTGCCTGAGATGAAAGACCCCAGCGATTAAGGAGGACAGGCATGATTTGGACGATTCTTATCTTTGGGGTGATGGCGTTGTTGATTATCGGCACCGCCCTGGGCGTGCTGCTCAATCGCAACGCCATTTACTCGGCGCTCTTCCTGGTGGCAAACTTCTCGCTGGTGGCTGTGCTATACCTCGTCCTCGGCGCGCCGTTCATTGCCATGGCCCAGGTGACGGTTTATGCCGGCGCCATCATGGTGCTGTTTCTGTTCGTCATCATGCTGCTGGGCGCGGAACGCCTGAGCGGGAAAGACCCGGTCAAAATTCAGCGTCCCCTGGCGATTGGACTGGTGCTGGTGCTGCTGGTAATGGCTGCAGTGCTGGTGGTGGGGGGCTGGGGGATGCTCACGCCCCTGCCAGAGCCTCCGCCGGGTTATGCCAGCCCCGAGGATATGGGCATGTTGCTCTTTACCCGCTACGCGCTGCCGTTTGAGATTACCTCCATCATCCTGCTGGTGGCTGTGATTGGGGCGGTGGTGCTCACCCGCAGTGAGACGCTGGGTATTCGCAGCCTGCTCAAACCGAAAAAGAAGGAGTAACCCATGCCGATCCATTTCTATCTTGGTTTATCGGTGATTATGTTTGCGCTGGGCGTGGCGGGCGTGCTGCTGCGCCGCAATGCCATTGTGGCCTTTATGTCGCTGGAGTTGATGTTTAACGCGGCCAACCTGGCCTTTGTGGCGTTTGCCGCCTTTTATCAAACGCTGGATGGGCAACTCTTCGTCTTTTTCGTCATGACGGTAGCCGCGGCTGAAGTAGCCGTCGGCCTGGCGCTGATGGTGGCGATTTTCCGCACCAAGCACAGTATTGACGTGGACCAGATGAACAGCCTGAAAGGTTAATGGAGACGCTATGTTGCTGAGTGAAACGGCAAGTTTTGACCCCGTTTTTAACCTGGTCCCCTGGGTGGTGTTCATTCCTGTGATTGGGCTGGTGCTCAATATGGCGATTGGCAAGCGCCTGGGCGAAAAGGGCATCGGCATCCTTGCCAGCCTGGCGGCGGGGCTTACCTTTGCGGTGGCGGTGGTGATGGCGGTTGCGCTGGCGGGCATGGCTGAGCCGCACCCCGTCATTGTGCACCTGGTGGATTGGATTAAAATCGGCACGTTCAACGTCGGCTGGGACTTCCGCGTTGACACCCTCTCGGTGACGATGATGCTGGTTGTGGCGGGCGTGGGCACACTCATTCACATTTATGCCATCGGCTATATGCACAGCGACGTGCGCCACAACGGTGACCCCTCTCGCTACCAGCGTTTCTTCGTCTTTCTCAACCTGTTCATCGCCATGATGATGATTCTGGTGAGCGCCAACAACTACCTGATGCTCTTTGTGGGCTGGGAAGGCGTGGGGCTGTGCTCTTACCTGTTGATTGGCTTCTGGTACGATAAGGGCGCCAACGGAACGGGCAACGCCAAGGCTGCCAAAAAAGCCATGGTGGTCAACCGCATCGGCGATTTTGGCCTGTTGATTGCGCTTTTCCTGCTGATTGGCAGTTTTGGCACGCTGGACTTTACCCCCATCTTTGAGGGCGTTGAAAAAGCCGCCCCGGCGGTTTTGGTAGCGGTCACGCTCTTCATGCTGCTGGGCGTGGCGGGCAAATCGGCGCAGCTGCCGCTTTACGTGTGGCTGCCGGATGCCATGGCCGGCCCAACCCCCGTCTCGGCACTTATCCATGCCGCTACGATGGTCACCGCCGGTGTGTACCTGGTGGCCCGCTCGGCGGCGCTCTACACCGCCGTTCCGCTGGCCCAGGAGGTGGTCACCTGGGTTGGCGCGCTGACGGCGCTCTTTGCGGCCACCATCGCCGTTGGACAGTATGACATCAAGAAGGTGCTGGCTTACTCCACCATCAGCCAGCTCGGCTTTATGGTTGCGGCTGTGGGCATGGGCGCCTTTGTGGCGGGCATGTTCCACCTGGTGACGCACGCTTTCTTCAAGGCGCTGCTCTTCCTCGGGGCGGGTTCGGTTATCCTCGGCATTGAGCACGGCGAGGAAGCCGCGCACCACGGCAGCCACGGTCACGGCAGCGACCTTGACCCGCAGGATATGCGCTTGATGGGTGGGCTGCGCGAGCGTATGCCGGTGACCTTCTGGGTTTACCTGACCGGCGCCCTGGCGCTGGCTGGCATTGCGCCTCTGGCGGGATTCTTCTCCAAGGATGAGATTCTGGTGGCGGCCAGCGAGCATAACGTCGCCATTTTTGTTGTGCTGGTTACTGCGGCTTTCTTCACCGCCTTCTACATGGGCCGCCAGCTATTGATGGTCTTCTTTGGCAAGGCGCGCAGCCACGCCGCGGAACATGCCGCGGAAAGCCCGGCGGTGGTGACGGTGCCGCTCATCATCCTGGCCCTGCTCTCGGCGCTGGGCGGGCTGCTGAACTTTCCGGGTCTGCACTGGCTGGAGACGTGGCTTGAACACACCTTTGGCGCGCACGCTCCGGCAGAGTTCGTTTTACCGGTGGCGCTCGGTTCGCTGGCTGTGGCGCTGGTGGGGCTGCTGTTAGCCTGGAGCATTTACGGGCGGCGCAAGACCCTCTCCGTGCGTGGCGCCGCTGACCCACTGGCCCGCTCGCTGGGGCCGGTCTTCAAGGGCATGGAGCGCAAATGGTGGGTGGATGAGCTCTACCAGGCGGTCATCATCAATCCGTACATGGCGCTTTCACGCCTGCTGGCTCAACCGGTTGACCGCGGCATCATTGACGCGGTTGCCAATGGCCTGGGTAAAATGGTCTCTGAGTTGGCCCAGTGGTGGCGCTCCACCCAGAACGGATATGTGCGTACTTATGCGCTTTCGATCGTCGCCGGGTTGGTGGTTATTTTTGTTTACCTGGTGTTGAGGTAAAACCATGACACAAGACTTCATCTTCCATTCCCGCAAGGCTGAGGATAGCTTATGAATTACCTCCTGCATCCTCTCGTGTTGGTCACGCTCTTTCCCCTGCTCGGCGTCCTGGTGATTGCCTTCCTCAACGACCAACGCCACAAAACCGCCATCCGCTGGACGGCTTTGGTCACTTCGCTGGTTACCTTTGGCATTGCGCTGTGGGTGCTCTCGATATTTGATGCCTCCAAAGGCGATATGCAACTGGGCTTTAAACTGCCGTGGATGGCGTTTTCGGATATCACCATCCACCTCGAGATGGGTGTGGACGGCATCAGCCTGCTCATGGTGCTGCTGACCACCTTCCTCACCCCGCTGGCACTGCTCTCCACCTGGAATGCCGTCAAAGAGCGCGTCAAGGGCTTCATGATCTTCTTCCTGCTCCTCGAAGTGGGCATGAACGGGGTTTTCCTCTCGTTGGACCTGGTGCTATTCTACATCTTCTGGGAATTCACCCTGGTGCCGATGTACTTCCTGATCGGCGTATGGGGCGGCAGCCGCCGCATTTATGCCGCGGTGAAATTTTTCCTGTTCACCATGGCTGGCTCTATTTTGATGCTGCTGGCGATTCTCTACATGGGCGCCAGCGCCAAATCCTTCTCGTGGAGCGCGCTGCAGGCCTCACGCGAGGTGTTTGCCGGGGCACAGCTATTGCTCTTCTGGGCGTTTGGGCTGGCTTTTGCCATCAAAGTGCCCATGTTCCCGCTGCACACCTGGCTGCCGGATGCCCACGTTGAAGCGCCAACCGCCGGTTCGGTCATCCTGGCGGGCGTGCTGCTGAAGATGGGGGCTTACGGCTTTCTGCGCTTTAACCTGCCCCTGTTCCCGCAGGCTGCGGTGCAGTTAGCGCCTGTGCTGGCTGTGATTGCCATCATCGGCATCCTTTACGGAGCGGCTGTTTCACTGGTGCAGCGCGATGTTAAAAAGCTGGTGGCCTACTCTTCCGTCAGCCACCTGGGGTTTGTGGTGCTGGGTACCTTTGCGCTCACCGCACAGGGTATCAGCGGGGCGGTGCTGCAGATGGTCAACCACGGCCTGAGCACCGGCGCGCTCTTTCTCATTGTTGGCTACCTCTACGAACGCCGCCACACCCGCCTGCTTTCAGATTATGGCGGATTGTGGAAGGTGGTTCCCATCCTCGGCAGCCTGACCCTGGTGGTGGCTCTTTCCAGCATGGGTCTGCCCGGCCTCAATGGCTTTGTGGGTGAATTTACCATCCTCGCGGGCACGTTCAATTCCGGCGTGCTGGCTTCGCCTTTGTACGGCGGAGCGGCGGCGCTGGGCGTCATCCTGGCGGCTGTTTACCTGCTGGTGATGTATGAAAAGGTCTTCCTCGGCCCGGTAACGCATGAAGAAAACCGTAATTTGGCTGATCTCAACCGCCGCGAGTTGATTATCCTGATACCCCTGCTGGTGGGCATCTTCTGGATCGGGCTGTACCCGCGCTTTTTCTTTGACCTCATCAACCCCACGGTGGAACACCTGCTGACCGTGGTAAAAACAGCGGCTGGCTTGCCGTAGTGGAGGAAGCTGAATGACCCTGACCGATCTCTACGCAATTCTCCCCATTTTGAGCCTGGTGGCCTGGGCGCTGGTGTTGATGCTGGTTGACCTGTGGATTCCGCGTGGGCACAAAGGGATTATCGCCTTGCTCTCCGCGCTCGGACTGGTCGTTTCGCTGGTTTGCACTGTGCTGCTGGCGGGCCAGAAGTTGACGGCGTTCAATGGCATGGTCGCCGTGGATGGTTTTGCGCTTGCCCTGGACGTGCTTTTCATCGTCAGCGGGCTGGCGGCAATTGCGCTGGCTTACAACTGGCTCAAACGCACCGGCCTGGAACGCGCCGAATACTACACCCTGCTGCTCTTTTCCATCTCGGGCATGATGCTGATGGCGCATGCCTACGACCTCATCATCGTTTTCCTCGCGCTGGAACTGCTCTCGATCCCGCTGTACATCCTGGCGGGTTTCTACCGCGACCGCGCCGAATCGGAAGAGGCTTCGCTCAAATACTTCCTGCTGGGCGCGTTTGCGGGTGGTTTTGTGCTTTACGGGCTCTCAATGGTGTTTGGCGCCACGGCCCGCACCGACCTGCCCGGCATTTTCGCGGTGATGCAATCTGGCAAGGGCAACCCGGTTCTGCTGCTGGTGGGGGCGGCGCTGATCCTGGTTGGTTTGGGCTTCAAAGTGGCGGCATTCCCGTTCCACAAGTGGGTTCCGGATGTTTACCAGGGCGCGCCCTCGCCGGTGACGGCTTTTATGTCGGTGGCGGTGAAGGCGGCTGGTTTTGCGGCGCTGCTGCGGGTATTCGTCACCACCTTTGCGGTGCTTGCTCCGCAACTGGCCCCGGTGGTATGGGTCATTTCGGCCCTCACCATGGTTGCCGGGAACGTACTGGCGATTGCGCAGACCAACATCAAGCGTCTGCTGGCGTATTCCAGCATTTCGAACGCCGGTTACCTGCTGATGGCATTTGTGACCATCGGCAACCCGCAGGTGGTCTCCGATTCGGTGGCATCCATGCTCTTCTTCCTGGTGGCGTACGGCTTTACCTCGCTGGGGGCGTGGGCGGTGGTGGTGGCGCTGGAGCAAGCGGAGGGCAAAGGCCTTGAACTGAATGACCTGGCCGGATTGGGTAAAAAATATCCCTGGTTGGCGCTGGCGATGCTGGCCTTCATGCTCTCCTTCACGGGTGTTCCCGTCACGCTTGGCTTCTGGGGCAAGTTTTACCTGTTCCGCACCGCGGTGCTGGGTGGTGAAGTAGCCCTGGCGCTGATCGGCCTGCTGACCTCGCTCATTTCGGCTTACTATTACCTGCGCGTGGTGGTCATCATGTACATGCGCCCCGGCGAGCCTTTATTGCAGAGCGACCGCTGGGCGCGGTTGACCGCGGTGGTGATGGCGCTGGTGGTGGTTGTGCTGGCGTTTGTGCCTTCACTGCTGCTGGATGCGGTGACGCGAGCCGGGCTGTTAATTAAATAAGCCGATTCCCCGCTGGGCAGGAGGAGGTTGAGATGATTCGAGCGCTGAAGCTGTTTGAAAAAGCTATCATCCTGGCGCTGATGGCGATGATGGTAGTGGTGGTGATCGTCTCGACCATTGAGCTGGGCCGGCTGCTCATCACCGACCTGCTGGACGGCTCTGCCATGCTGATTGACATCAACCAGCTGCTGGATATCTTCGGCTTCTTTTTGCTGATCCTGATCGGTGTTGAACTGCTGGAGACGATTAAGGCTTACCTGGTGGAGCACGTGGTGCATGTTGAAATTGTGACCGAGGTGGCGCTGATCGCGGTGGCGCGCAAGGTGATTGTGCTGGATGTCAAAGAGGTCAAGCCGGAGGTATTGTGGGGGGTGGCAGGCTTGATTATCGCGATTGCGGCAGCGTTTTACCTTCAAAAGCGCGGGCGGCGCGAAGAACTGGCCGCGCGGTCTGAAAAACCTGTTTAACCAACTTTAGAATTATTCATGTTTCGCAAGGCGCCGCTCGTCAACCGCAAGAACCTGGGGATATTCCTGATCCTGTGCGGGGTTGCGGGCGGCGTTTTAACACTGGTGATTCGCCTGCTGAACCGCGGGGAGGGCGGCGGTTACCTGGCGATGATATTAATGGCGGTGGCGCTGATTGTGACCGGCTCCATCTTTTCATTCACGCGCGCGCTGGATCACTTTGCGAAACCGCTGGTTGAGGAAATTGACGGCGATATCCGCGATGACCTGGAGGACCTGAGAGCCCGGCGCTTCACGCCTGCCATGCAGATGCTGGCGGTGACGGCTTTGATGGCGCTGGGGTTTGTCTTTCTGGTGCTGCGGCTGCGTAAACTGGCCTCCAGTTGGGATGGATTCCCGGTGGCGCTCCCCACGGTGATCCTGATTGCGGTGGTGACCTGGGTGATGACGCGTTCTAACTGGTTTAAGAACCAACAGGTGAGAACCCCGCGGCGCATCTTCCTGATTCCCGTAGCGGGGCTGGTTTTGGCCGTGTTGTTGGGAACGCTGCTGACTGAAAATCTTGCACTTGCCGGATGGGACGCGGTTGATGGCGAGCGCTCGGTGCCGGTGGACAGCATTAATTCGATTGATTCAACGCTGGATTTTGATTCCTCGTTTTTTGAATTGCTGGAATGCGAGGATGATTCCTGTGAAGCCTTGATGTTGGTGATTGCCCTGGCGGTCTTGACCCTGTTGCTGGTGCTGGGTTCGGCGTTTATCCCGCATTTCTGGTTCCTGGCAGGGAGCGTGCTGCTGACCATTTTGCTGCTCATCACCCTGCATGAAATAAGACTTCGACCTGCCGCGAAGGCTGCCGGGCAGGTCGAAGAGTCTTCCAAAGTCCAATGAGTGTGAACTAAGCGAGCATTAACTGCGCCGCTTTGCGAGCGATTTGCACAGCGTAGTTGGTGCCGCGGTCCCACGGGTAAACCTGGCTCATGCTGGCAAAAAACAGTCCTGGAATGGGGGTTTGAATGGGCGGGATGTTTTGCGAATGGTTGACCTGCGGGATGGGCTGGGCGTAACTGGTGCGGAACAACCAGGTTTTGTTGACCCAATCGGCGGTGAACCTGGGGTTGATGCGCTTGAGACTTGGCAGGAAGCGCTCCAGGAGCTGCTCCTGGCTGAGGCTGAAATATTCATGCTGGGGGTCGAGATAATCGCCGCAATAGACGATGTGCTCACCGGCGTATTGCTCTGAGGGCACAAAGTTGGTGTGCTCCACCAGTGCCAGGAAGGGGTAACCGGCGGATTTGGGCAGGTTGAACCAGTAATAGCCCTCCTCGGAGAGCTGGTGTTTGAGCGAGAGCACCATCACCACTGCGCCCATGTGCTTGAGCTTCAGCAGGCCATCCAGGTAGTCTTTGGGCAGGGCGGGCACCATGCGAGCCGTCAGCCCCGGCGAGACGGTGGAGAGCACCTGGTCGAAGTGCTCTTCGCTGCCGGCAGTGTGCACATCCAGCCCGCCCTGCGCGGCAGGGGAGATGGACTGCACAGGCGTGTTGAGCAGGAGGCGTACGCCGCGCTTTTTCAGGATTTCCGCAAATTCATCTGCAAAGGCCTGGAACCCGCCCTGGTAGGTGCCGAGCATGGTGGTGCGCGATTTGAAGCGCGCCCAGAACCACGCCATATTGACCTCCCTGGCATGGGGACCAAACTTGCCTACCAGCATCGGCTCCAACAGCACATCGTACAGGCTCTGTCCGTAAACCTTGCGGATCCACTCATCGGCAGTATGGCTTTCCAGGGGCTGCCAGGTCGCCAGGTACTTGAGGTAAACGGTCACAAGTCCAAAACGCACCATGTTAATGAAGGAGTAACCCGGAAAGGTGAGCGCTTTAAGGGGCGAATCGAGCGGGTAGAATTTATCTTTGTGGTAAACCACCGTCAGCGGGCGGCGGAAGACTACCTTCTCGCGCAGGCCCAGCTCTTCCATCAGTCCGAGCATGTCGCTATCGGAGGCAAACCAGTGATGGTAAAACTGCTCCACCGAACTGGACCAGTGCGGCTCTTTGAAGCCGGCAGCCAACCCGCCGACGTGCCCGGCGGCCTCAAATATCGTCACAGCATGCCCGGCTTTTTGCAGGTCTAACCCCGCAGACATGCCCCCCAATCCTGCGCCAATGATGGCTATTTTCATCGCTTTACCTCATGCAACCGTATCGAATTTTTGACCCCAGCGCAAGCCCTCGCGCAGGAAGTAATAGGCGCCCACCACCGTGATGGGGAACCACAGCGCGCCATGCAGCACCAGGGTGTAGGCAGCAGCCAGTTCGCCGCTCACGCCGTAAGCTCCCAGCAGCGCAATCCCGGGGGCATCGAAGGTGCCAATGTAACCGGGTGCGGAAGGCAGGGTGGTGGCGATGTTGACGATGCCGTTCATCAGCATCAGCGCAAAGAAGCTGACCTCAAACGGGAAGGCGTGCATCACAAACCAGTACTTGCCTGTCTCTAAAAGCCAGATGATGACGGTGGTGACAAAAATCATCAGGGCTTCCTGGGGTGAGCGCAAGGATTCCAGCCCGGTGAGGAAGCGCATGGCAAAACCGCGCACCTTCTCGCGGATTTTTAGCGGCACCAGCTTATCGATGAAGAAGTTTGCCACCCGTTCGGTGACTTTTGGAAACATGGCAGCCAGCAGAAAGATGACCAGCGCCCCGATGAAGATGATGGCGCTCCACAGGGCCAGGTCTTGAATGTTGCCGATGAAGCCAGAATCCTGGGTTAATTTGGAGAGTTCGCCCAGGTTGAAGAACACAAAGCCGAGCATCACTACCGCGTCAAAGATGCGTTCTACGATGACGGTCGCCAGGGAAGCTGAAACCGGCACGCCCTCGCGCTTTTTGAGCACGTAGGCGCGCAGCACCTCGCCGGCGCGGGCCGGAAAGATGTTATTGCCCATGTAGCCCATGCACACAATCGGGAACATGGTGTTGGTGGAGATTTTCTTAAGCGGCCTGAGCAGGTAGTGCCAGCGCCAGGCGCGCACCCACACCCCGATGAAATAAACCGCCACGCCGGGGATGAGCCACCAGTAGTTGGCGGTTTGCATGGCAGCCCAGATTTCATTGAGCTTTAACCCGTTGAGGGCGACGTATAAAAAGACAACGCTGATGACAATTCCAACCCAGAACTTCCAGTTTTTCATAAGCTGAATTTTACCATCAATAAAACCGCCCCACAAAGGTGATTGCTGTGTGGGGCGGGAGGGTGTCAATCTTTGAAAAAGACGTTCAACTGGCACTGGCGCTCCACGCCGTCGATGCGCACGGTGGTGCCGCGTTTGCCGCGCGTCACCGGGTACTGGCTCCAACTGGCCTGGTTGGCGGTCAGCACGGCGTTTGCGGTTGCGCCTGAGGCATTGAACGAGCGCCAGTCGCTCTTGGACTGGCTGCTGAGGGCATCTGCGCGGCAGGCCAGTTCCGCGCCCAGGGCGTCTTTGACCGTTTTGGGAAGGTCGGGGCGTTGGTATTCCTGGAAGAACACCGGCACCGCGTCACTGGAGAGGCTGCCCAGGTATTTGGCATCCAGCTCGGCGCCGGCGGCGGCGCGCGCGATGTTGCGCTGCGCGATGAAGCCATCCACGTTCAGCAGACCCAGGGTGATGCCAAAGCCCAGGGCAAAAACCAGCGCCGCCAGGCCAAAACGATGCCGCCGGCGAAGTAGTTCCAGTACGATCGTCGCCAGCAGTAGCAATGCCAGCCAGATGATGAAGAAATGGGTGATGGTGCGCAGTTCTGTCCAACCGTAGGCGTTTTCGTAGAGTAGCAGGCGCTGGAAGGCCGAGGCCAGGATGACCAGCACCTGGAGGGTGAGCAGCACGCTCAACGCGGTGAACCAGCGCCGGTGGGCGGGCGATTCCAGGCGGGTGATGGTGGCAAGGCCCAGGTACAAGCCCAGGCTGAGCACCGCCACCGCCACCAGTTCATTGAATCCGCGCCGGGCGTACTCTGAATAGGTATAGGCTGTGGTGCTGATGTTGGCCTGCCCGCCAAACAAATACCAGAACTGGATGACGAGGAAGAAGATGAACAGCAGGTTCACCGCCAGCAGCACGATGAATGTCTCCGTCCAGCCGAGGAGGCGGGTGACCCAATCCTTATGCGTATCGGGGCGCGGTTCTTCTTTGGCGGGGTGGATGGCGTGCAAGAGGGCGCCGATGAAGACAAACGCCAGGATGAGGATGTAAACCAGGCGGAAGATGATTTCTCCGAGGTTTTCCACCCGGAACCAGCTCAACCAGCTTCTGAGCTGGTCGCCGAAGATGGGGTCGGCAGAAGCCAGCAGCGTGGCAAAGATCAACAGCACCGGTAGAGCCAGCAGCAGCCCGCGCAGCACCGGCAGCGCGCGCTTCCAGGTGG
>CAYVOX010000015.1:0-5551 GCA_964453035.1 uncultured Anaerolineaceae bacterium | reverse complement strand
CGGGATCCGCGGCGGGTGCCGGGGGATGCGGTTTTGTCAACACTTCCCACGGGCGGATGAGCAGCGCCAGCAGGAATTTGAGGGCGGTGGTGATGTAATCCACCAGGCGATAATGGGGCCAGTTGGCATGCCTGAAGGTGGCGGCGGTGAGCATAAGGCACAGCATGGAGAGCAGCAGGGAGATGAAGAGGGTGAACGGCTGGCTGCGTAAAAAGGTAATGGCTGCCAGACCCAGGGTGATAACTGCCAGCAGCCAGGTGAGCCGGGCGGGCTTGACCTGCTCGCTGCGCGCCAGGATGAAGCCGATCGCCAGGGTGAGGGCCACCCAAACGGTGAAGTTGATGCCCCAGCCGGCCTGCCAGAACAGTAAATCTACCGCCCAGGCAGCGCCCAGGGCGGAAAGGACGAACTTGAGTTGTCGAGACATGGCGAGTTCCTATCTGATGAGAGATACCACCATCGAGAGCAGCACCAGGATGGAAATCCCGATGAAGAGCACCTGCTGCCAGCGTTTGGCGCGCTGAGCGTCGCGCTCGCCACTGGTCATCCCACTGCTCTGCCTGGTTGTTTTCTTATTCGGCATACTTTTGCTCCACGCCACCGTGAAAGATTGACGGGCTGGGTGTGATTTTACCGGCACTAAATTGCGCTTCACGGCTATGATGCATTGTACTCGCTTTTAGCCGACTTGAGAGACGCGAATCACTCTCCAAAGCTATCTGGAGCTATCATTTTAGTTGGCTGATGCTTGCAAAGACCTCCTGACTGAAGGTCAGCATGGCCTGGCGGGCAGAGTCGCTGACCTCTTTGGTGCCCGTGCCGTTGAGCAGCAGTTGCAGGCGCATGGCGTCGGCGGTGGCGGGGTCGCTGTATTTATAGCTGAAGGTTTTGAGGTCATCCAGCCAGGCGTAGAGCTGGTCGAGCTGGGCGGAGGTGAGGTAGGCGGCGCCCAGTTTGCGCGCGCTGTTGCCTTTGCAGGAGGAGGCCAACGCGGCCCCGCTGCGGTAGATGAGCAGGTCGTCGCAGAACCCGGCGATACCGCCCTCGCGGTGCCAGCTGAGCGCCAGCCCGTAGGACGCGCCGCCTTTGCCCCCCGAGGCAGAAGCGGAAGCCATCTCAGCCCATTCAGCGATGGCGCGCTGCTCGGCGGGGGTGGCAAGGCTCGCGCCGCTGCCCTTGAACTGCAGGCTGCCGGCTTTGGTTTCGGCGCTGAAGGGGGCAAAAGTCTCAACAAAGTGTTTGAGGTCCGCCAGGTGCTCGACGTTCTCCCAGCGCTGGGTGAGGCGCAGCGTGTTGCACGGCCCAAAGCTGATGGTGGTGAGGCTCATCACTGCCGCCTGGCAGTTGCTGCCGGGGCTCTTCCAGGTGAGCAGCGCTTCGCCGGGGACTTCGATGCCCGCTCCCTGGCTCTCAGCCAGCATCACGGTGGAGCCGGTGCGGTTGGTGTGGTAGATGTACAGGCGGCCTTTGTGTTCCAGGTTAACCTGGAAACCGGGGGTGATGACCTGCAGGCACTGCACGTCCTTCTGGCTGATGCCCAGGCAGGAATCCGGCCAATCCTTTTCTTCAACTTCCAGGATGGTGATGCTCTCAGCGGTGACGCGCAGGCGCTGGGCCAGGTCGGCGCGCGCTTTTTCAGCCGGGGATGTGGTTTGACCGGCGGGAGCCTGAGGGGCGATGCGCACGACGGAGGTGCTGCTGCCAGTGCGGACTTCATATTCCTGGTTGTTGACGCGCAGCATCACCCGGTAGCCGGGGGTGATGACTTGCGCGCACATTTCATTGGCTTCCGGCAAGCCCAGACAGGCGTTGGGCCAATCAACGGCTTTGATGGAAACGACGACAACCTGGTCGAAGTTGAGGTTGAGCCTGGCTGCCAGCGCCTGGCGGGCAGCCAGAATAAAGCGCGGCATCACATCGCCATCGGCGGGCAGGGGGGTGATGATAGGCGGCAGGGTTGTCACCGGCGCGCCGGGTTGCGCGGGCGTGGCTCTGGGTGGGGTGGCGGTCGCCGGTTGGGTTGGGGATAGGGTCTGCGGCAGCGTGGCGCAGGCTGAAAGCGCCACCGCTGCAATAATTATTAGAATGAAAAGTCGCGTCTTAAACATGGTGAGTTCTCCTTTACTGATTCTACTCCAGGATAAGACGCAGCCCGGGTGCTCAAGGTTCCCGGGCTGAGGAAAATTACAAAGCGGGCGGTTGTTTAGCCCGCGGGCTGGTTATTGGAATAATCCACCGAAAGGCCGGTCATATCCATGCTGACGTCCCACAGGCGCCGCGCAGCGTTCAAATCCTCGGCGGCGGCAGAAGGGGCAGCCTGGCGGCACTTGCTGAAGTACTTTCCACTCACGCTTTCCACCTCCGGCGAGGCTGCCAGGTAGATGCTGGTTTGCGCCCCTTCTTGCGGACTGAGCGCCACAAGCTGGGTGAGCGCAAAGAACGGTTTAAAAATTCCGCCGTTGCTTCTGCCAAAATTGGTGGCAACAAAACCCGGGTGGAGGACGTTGGCGGTGACGCGCTGCGCGTCCAACATGCCTGCCAGACCCACAGTAAAGTAAATGTTCGCCAGCTTGGATTGGGCATAGGCGATCCAACCGCGGTAACCGCGTTGGAATTGCAGGTCATCAAAGCGCATGCGTGCCATGTGGTGGGCATTGGATGAGACGTTAATGATGCGCGCGGGGGCGCTGGCCTGCAGCACATCCAGGAACTGGTGGGTGAGCAGGAAGGGGCTGAGATGATTGAGCGCCAGGGTCTTTTCAAGCCCTTCGCGGGTTTCCTCGCGCCGGACGAACACCGCGCCGGCGTTGTTGATGAGCACGTGCAGCCGGTCATAGCGGCGCAGAAAATCCATCGCCAGGTGGCGCGTCTCGCTCAGTAAAGAGAGGTCGGCGGTGAAAAAATCCACACGCTGGCTGCCGGTCTGGCGGCGAATTTCATCAGCCGTCTCGGCGGTGCGGGTCGGGTCACGCCCGACGATCACGGTTGTGGCGCCCAGCGCAGCCAGCGCCAGGGCGGTTTCTTTGCCAATTCCGCGGGTCGCGCCGGTGATGAGCACCACTTTTTCATTCATGGGTTTATCAGACGTCATCGTATTTACAACCTTTATCCTGAATTTTCTCGATTATCATCGAAAATCCCCCGAGCTGTCAAAGCTTTGTACAATGATATTAACGCGCTGCCATCACCATCACCACCACGCCCACCAGGGCTGCCAGCGCCAGGCTGTGAATGAACACATAGCGCAGGATGGCGCTTTCGCGACCCTCGCTGCCTGTCGCTGCGCTGGCAACCACAATGCTCTGGGCGTTGACCATCTTGCCCATCACACCGCCGGAGGTGTTGGCGGCAGACATAACCAATGGGTCAATACCCAGGCGTTCAGCCGTCAGGCGCTGCAGGCTGCCAAAGAGCACGTTGGAGGAGGTATCTGACCCCGTCAGCACGACCCCCATCCAGCCCAGAAGGGTGCCGAAGAAGGGATAAAGCACGCCGGTCTGCGCAAAAGCCAGCCCCAGGGTGGCATCCATACCCGCGTAGCGCGTCACAAAGCCCAACGCCATCATGGTTGAGATGGTCAAGAGGGCAAAGCGGGCCTGCTTGAGGGTTGTCCAGTAGGCCCGCGCCAGCGCCGCCAGAGAAAAACCCATCTGCAGCCCGGCTGCGAATGCCGCCAGCAGAATACCCGTCCCCGAAGCCGATAGCCAGTTGAACTCGAAGAGGGCGTTTTCCAGGCGTGCCGCGGGCACAATCGGCGGCACGCGCTGCACCAGCTGGTGCAGCCCCGGCACCGCGATGCGAACCAGCGAGATGCTATCCAGCCAGGCTTTTACCTGCGGCAGCCCCCAGATGAAGAGGGTCGCCGAGAGGATGAGCCACGGCAGCCATGCCTGTCGAACCTCGCGCGGCGTATACAGTTTCACCTCGTCTTGCGCGGCGTCACCCGGCAGGCGGTAGATGCGCCTGGGGCGCCATACGCGCAAAAACCCGGCCAGGGCCGCCATGGATGCCAGCGCCGAGAGGATGTTGACCAGCCACGGTCCGTGTAAGGCGGCTACAGCATACTGCACCCCGGCAAAGCTTGCGCCAGCCACCAGCAGCGCCGGCCACACCTCCAGCATGGCTTTCCAACCGCAAAACACGGTGGTAATCCAGAAGGGGATGAGGATGTTAAAAAACATAAGCTGACGCGCCACCATCACAGTCAGGTCGCGCAGGTCAAGGCCGGTTACTCCCTGCAGGGCCACCAGCGGCGTGCCCAGCCCGGCGTAGGGCACCGGCGCGGTGTTGGCCATGAGAGCCAGGCCCGCAGCGCTGATGGGCGAAAATCCAAGCCCCACCAGGATGGACCCCGTCACGGCTACCGGCGTGCCGAATCCGGCTGCGCCTTCAAAAAAAGCGCCAAAACAAAACGCCACCAGCAGCAATTGCAGCCGCCGGTCTGGCGTGATGCGCGTCAGGCTGTCCTTGAGGGTTTCAAAGAGGCCTTTTTGAAGGGTGAGGGTGTAGAGGAAGAGCACATTCAGTATAATCCAGCCAATTGGCAGGAAGCCGTAGGCAGCTCCATAAACCGCGGCAGCCAGCGACTGCCCGGGCGGCTGCCTGAAGAGCAGAATCCCTACACCCGCGGCTGCGCCTAAACCAGCCAGCGCCGCCAGGTGAGCCTTCATCCGCGCCAGGCCCAGGCAGCCCAATAACACCACTACCGGCAGCAGGGCAGCCAGAGTGGAAAGCGCCGGTGAATTGAGTGGGTCGTAAACCTGAGAAAATGGCATAAAATCAAACCAGGCGGAGGGCAGCGAGCCTTCCGCTCTGCACCGGGTGTGAACGCTCTAGCTGATTTTTACGAATTTGGCGGCAGGCGCTCCGCACACCGGGCATTTCTCCGGCGCGCCTTTAGCGTGGGTGTACCCGCAGAACGGGCAGACGTAGTAATCGTAGCTTTCGTCGCCCTGGCCGAGGGTCTCCAGCGCCTTGCGGTAGAGCTCCTCGTGCACCTTTTCCACTTCCCAGGCCCAGCGGAAGCTGCGCAGGGCGGCTTTCTCGGCTTCGCTGCTAGCGTCATCAATCATCTGGGGGTACATGTTCACCACTTCGTAATTCTCTCCGCCGATGGCCTCTGCCAGGTTCTCTCTGGTGGAACTGACCCCGTTCATTGCCTTGAGGTGGTTGATGGCGTGGATGGTTTCGGCGTGGGCTGCCGCACGGAATAACTTTGCAATCTGCGAGAAGCCCTCTTCCTCAGCCTTCTGGGCAAACGCGGTGTACTTGCGGTTGGCCTGAGATTCGCCCGCGAAGGCAGCTTTTAAATGCTCCAATGTCTTTCCCATGGATTTTCTCCTGTTCTATGGTATTGAATACGAGCCGGGGTTAAGCGTAACGGGAATGGAGCCTACCGTCAACCGCAGACGCTCTGTGCTTTATCCTGATTTGGAGGTGACAAACCGCCACAATCTGTTAAGGCGGCAGGTTACATCAAAACGGTTCCGCTCATGGGGGGCAGCGTCAATCCATCCAGACGACCGTTCTGCACCCGCGCCTCGCCGCTGCC
>CAYVOX010000014.1:33772-37577 GCA_964453035.1 uncultured Anaerolineaceae bacterium | reverse complement strand
AAGTGCGCCTGGAAGATGCACGCGCGCTTCTACCAACGGTCACAATTGAGCCATTTTAAGAAAGATTGGAGAATAAAGCCATGAAAGTTGCTATTGGGAACGATACCAAAGGGTACGACCTCAAACTGGCGCTAATGGAAGGGTTAACCCGGCGTGGTTATGAGATGGTTGATTTTGGTTGTCACGGCGTGCTGCCAATCGTGGACTACCCCGATTATGCCAAACTGGTTGGCGAGGCTGTGGTGCGCGGCGAATGCGAGCGCGGCATCCTGATTTGCGGCACAGGAATAGGCATGTCTATCGCTGCCAATAAGATTGTCGGCATCCGGGCTGCCCTGTGCTACGATGTTTTTCCTGCCTTGCTCACCAGAGAACACAATGACTCAAATGTGCTGTGTACCGGCGGCTTTATGATGACCCCCGAAAAAGCGCTTGAAGTCGCCATACAATGGCTCGAAATGCGCTTCATGGGCGGAGCCCACCAGGTACGCGTGGAAAAAATCGCCGCCATGGAGCAGTACCGCCCGTAAAGCAGGCATAGCAACAATCCCTGCCGGTTAGAGTTTTTTCATTTCACTGGTTGATAGCATGGAGGGTTGTCTCAACCCTCCTTTTTTCATCCTGCTCAAAGAGTACTCGCCAAGTGAGCCGGACGTTCTTCCGATAAGCGTACTTTTCCAGCACAGGATTGGGAACAAAGTAACAGTTCTAAAATCTACCCTTACCGGTTTCATTGAAGCGAGTGTTTACCAGAGCCCATAAATTGGTCCCGTAAAGTAAAAGACCACCACTCCGATAGTGTTATAGAAACCATGCGCCAGGATAACAACCCACAGGTTATTATCAAATTTTCGCTTTAACAGGCTAAAAAACACCGCGTCAATCGTTGTTACACCTACCCCGATGAAACCCTGCTCAAGATGCGCCAATCCAAATATCAGGCTTGAAATTCCAATTGTTAAAACAACACCCCACAGTTTGATGCCGAACAAGTCAGACAATAGTTTTGGTAAATATCCGCGATAGACAATCTCCTCACCTAACGCAGCCAGCGTCCACCCAAGCAAAAGCAATATGAACAATTGTTGTAGATTACCCTGAAGATGTGCAAACCCGCTGTAGTTGATGGTCAATCCTGTGAGGCGATTAAGAATGGGCATCACAAAACCCACATCAAACAACTGCAGGCCAACAACGCTCAAGAAGGAAACGCCAATCAATCCAGGCCAGGATTTGGGCTTTTTAAAGCCAAGAACAGAAATTCTTTCGCGCCGGATGAGTAATGAAATAACCATCATCCCAAGGATAACCAGAGTTGGCAGGAAGAGATCCAGTAGCACAACAATTACCGCAACAACCACCTCAATTACGGCAATGATCCTCCAAAAACTCATCCCGCGCACAACATTCACCTTCACTTCCTGTCAAAACATTAAATCCCCTCCCAGCCCATGTGTAGTCCAGATTGACCAAGAGGATGGGTTTAAATTACCAAATTCTGATCAACATCAATTCGAGTATGCAGGCATTTCGATAATTCCTTGCCTATCGCTTTTTTCTATTCCAGATGATAATTTTTGTAACTCCCTGGATGAGATCGGGGATCGTACCAATCAACATCAGGATGAAAATATCAGGCATACCCTGGCGCATGTAAACAACACTGGAGATAATATTGAACCGATTGCCATAGAAATTACTCACCTGCCAGAATATGACCGTGGTGATGACCACCGGGATGATAAAACTGATGGCAATATCCCAGGCTCTTTTTGCCGTAGAAACCCGGCTCATACGCTCTTTCCAGCCGCGCAGCGTAAGAAAGTTACGGGTATGAAGAACGCACAAACCGAGCACAAGGATCCCAATCGCCCATCCGACCCATCTCACCGACCATCCCTGCTCAATCGCAGGGGGAGTATTTCCCAGCACCACAGCCTCAACTCCAGCGGTCAATTGGCTGGCAGAGATGAAGTGATCCACCTGGTAACCTTGATTGGTCAGTAAAACAAAGGCGCGATCCTTTTTGGGGTAAATATTGACCTCGGTGCGAAAGGTCTGATTTGCTCCGCCATGGACGATTTTCGAACCATTATCATAAATGAACCATCCCATCCCGTAATATCCAATCCATGGAGATAAGATCCGTTTCATCATCTCATCGGAAACCAGTTTTGATTTATTGTTCTGGAACTCAATGGTATATTTTGCCAAGTCTATTGCGTTTGAGACGATCCAACCCTCACCCACCCCATAAACCGGATAATCCTCTTTGGCTGGGATGGCAAATCCAAATAAGCGGGTATGTCCATTCGGCATATCATTCACTGAAGAAGGATCAGCTGTAGATGAACCCATCGCTAATGGGTCAAGGATGTTTTTCTGAATGTATTCCGCATAGGTTTGCCCGCTTTCCAATTCCACCAGGTAAGCTAAAACGGTATAACCCATATTAAAGTATTGAAACTTGGTGCCAATTGGAGCAGTGGGTCTGGCGTTGGCAAGCGAACGAACAGCCGACTCAAGATTGGTGTTGAGGGGTAAAACAATGGAATACCCTGCATCCGAGAGCCCGCTGCTGTGATGAAGCAGATGATTGATGGTGATTTCTCTGGATGCTTCTTCATCATCCACTTTGAACCAGGGGATATAGGTTTGCACAGGCGCAGTTAAATCAAGTCTGCCTTGTTCAGCCAGTTGAGCAACCGCCAGTGCGGTGAAGGACTTACTCTGCGATCCGATAAATACTCTGGTGAGCGGCGTCATCGGGTTTCCATTTCCGTCTTTGCCGTACCCTTTTTGGTAACTCACCTCACCACCATCAATCACCGCAATGGCCACACCTGGCAACCCATGCTTCTCCATCTGAGCCATAACAACTGCGTCCAACGCATCTGTGTCGATGCTGTTATCGTTTTCAGGCTTAGCAAAAACACTTGTGAATGAAAATATAAAAAGACCAAGGATAATGGAAACGTAAGAAAATTTCTTCATGGCAAATGCTCCAATGCGTCATATGAATCAAAGAATTATACATAGATTCAAAGATTCCATCCCTCCCGAGATACCCACTTCCCACCCTCCATTTACTATTCTTTCCCCCAAAAAAATCCTTCTCGTGTAAAGTCCCCTTGACATGTAAAGCAAACTTTACTATAATATGTACAGCTCACTTTACATTGGAGGCGGCATGAGAAACCGGCTGGAAGAATTGAGGCTGCAAAACGGCTGGACGCAGCAAGAACTGGCGGATCGGGTGGCAGTTTCTCGCCAGACGATCATCTCGCTGGAAAACGGGCGCTACAACCCATCCATTTTGCTGGCGTTCCGTCTGGCGCGTCTGTTCAACACGCCCATTGAAGCGCTATGTTTATACTCGGAAGAGGAGGAGAATCATGAATAAACACACGCGCTGGCTTTTGACCAAACTACGCCTGGGCTGGGCATTTCTGGCTGCAGGCATCACGGTGGCGCTGGCAGGTATCTTTATTGGGCTGGAGTTTGATTACCTGCCCTACAACTTCCGCGTCATCACCGGGCTGGGTATTCTACTCATCGGTATAGGCATCAGTTACCTGGTGCGCTACTGGGCTGCTCAAAAAGATGAAACCGCTGCCCAGCGCGCCATGGTGGACGAGCGCGACGAGCGCACGGTAGCCATCCGGGCACGCGCTGGCAACCGGGCTTACTGGGTCTCGGCGGTGATGCTGTACGCGGGGCTCCTGTGGGTCGGGCTTGCCGCCAACGGCAGCCTTCCGGAGCTTTCTGGTGATGTGCTGTGGTACTACCTGGCTGCAGCCGTTGT
>CAYVOX010000014.1:0-33672 GCA_964453035.1 uncultured Anaerolineaceae bacterium | reverse complement strand
ACATGCACCAGCAGCGGAGGCAGGCCAGTCAAATCGCCAAACACCGGTGAGATTAAAGGCGTGCGAGGGTCATTTTTTCCCAGGTAAGACTGCGAATACAGCCTGACTGCCCTGGGTGGCAGAAGTGGATCTTTGAAGCTTTCGTTTCGGCTTTTCTTTTCCGAAAGATCAGTGACCGGCGAAAGACAGGCTGCTGCCGCCGGCAGGGGAATACCACTGTCGCGCAGCTTCATCATCGTGGTGAGGGTTAAATTACCCCCGGCCGAATCACCCCCCATGACAATGCCCCGTGCTGAAAAGCCCTCCTCGAGCAACCACCGATACGCCGTAAAACAATCCTCAAGAGCCGCGGGGAATGAATGTTCAGGCGCCAGGCGATAATCCACCAATAAAATACGCGCACCCATTTTCCGCGCCAGGTCAGCGCCCATTTTCAAGTGCAGGGGGGTCTGTCCAAAAACAAAACCGCCGCCATGCAGGTATAACAGCACGGCGTCTGGCAGGCTGTTCTGGGGAATGATCCAATCGCAAGACACGCCATCCGCGATTATCCTTTCACGCCTCACATCTCCCTCCAGGCGAACGCCAGCTAAGCCAATCTTGATTAGCCAGTTTGAAAGCGGCAAAGGCAATCCAGTTTGCATAAACCTTACAAACGGTAATGTGGCGCGGACTTTTTCCTCAATCGAATTCGGCATTATTCCAATCCTTTCGAAATGCCAATGCAGTGAAGAACAAAATGGATTCGCTCAGGCTCAGTACCCGAGAGAGTCAGAGCACCTCATCAGGTATTACTTACCCTTACCAACGATTGTACAAACGATTCACAAAATCAGATAGCTATTTTACAATTACATCATCTTCAGATTGAAAGTTGTAGAGAATCCTGTTGCATCCTCTTCGCCTGAAAGCTAACCAACCGAGAGTATCTGCCCCAAACCCGAATATCGCATACGGTGTTAAAATAGAACAATATCTTTAAGCGCTGACAAGGAATCAACATGGAGCCTCTTACCCCGGAACGGTTTCGGGAGCTTTGGTCTAAAACTTACAATTCAACCGGAAAACCAGATTGGTCCCATATTTACCCCTATTACCACGAGAACATCGTCTTTGAGGATGTCATTCAAAGAATAGAGGGGATTGAGGAATTTAAAGCCATGTGCGCGCGGCTCACCCACCGCGCCAAACAATTGAGCATGGAGATTACCGCTATAGCCATTCAACCTGGAGAGATTTTCTTCGAATGGAAAATGGTGATGATGTTCAATAAATATCCTCCCACGCCTGTTTTTGGTTGTTCCAAACTCACTTTGACGGAAGATAACCTGATTATTCGCCAGCGCGATTATTTTGACCTGTGGGGAGATATTTTCAACGGAATTCCATACTTTAAGAAAACTTATCGTAACTTTGTTCGCAAACACTTTGGATAACAGAGGGTAATTTTGAAACTGCCTGAAGAACTTCAATTTATCGCCAATGACCGTATGGTCCAGAAGACCACCGATGCCCGCTTAGATGGCCGTGTCTGCGTACTCACCGGGGCCACCTCAGGCGTGGGATACCACGCTGCCAGGCGCCTGGCGCAGGGCGGCGCATCCCTTGTGCTGGTGTGCCGCAATCCTGAAAAGGCAGCGCATGTAAAGCGTGAACTGGAACAGGATTATGGAACTCAAGTCAAAGTGCTTCAGGCAGATTTTTCCCACCTGGCGGATGTTCGCCAGGCCGCGGAACACATCCTGGAAGAATACCCGCGTATTGATGTACTGATTAACAATGCCGGTATCCACGACACCAAACGTATTCTCGCGGAGAGCGGCACTGAGCTTGTTTTTCACGTGAATCACCTCGCATCCTTTCTTTTCACCCGCCTGCTGCTTCCCAGAGTGCTAGAAAGCGCCCCCGCTCGTATCATCCAGGTCAATTCTGAAGGGCACCGCTTCGGAGGTTTGGACCTGGACGATCTTGCCTGGGCAAAGCGCCGCTATCGCGGCCTGCAGGGCTACGGAGCGGCCAAGACGGCTCAGCTTCTAACCGTCTGGGAGCTAGCTGACCGCCTGCAAGGCACAGGCGTGACGATTAACGCCATGCATCCCGGGAATGTGCGCACCATGATTGGCATGAACAACGGTCGGATCTACCAGTGGTACCAGCGCTACTTGCTCTGGCCGATTCTCAAAGACCCGGTCATATCCGGAGAAGCCATCTATTACCTGGCCGCCGCGCCCGAAATGGCCGAAGTCAACGGAAGGTTCTTCAATCTCACCATTGACGAAAAGCCCGCTCCCCACGCCCTTGACCGCTCGCTAGGCAAGCGCGTCTGGAAGGCCAGCGAAGAACTGGCCGGGCTTCCACCTGAATTTGGACTACAGTCCATATTCATCCCACTCGGATTCCAGTCCGTTCCAGCCAGTGAAAGGAGTTCTCATGAACTATGATGCCATTGTTGTTGGAGGTGGAATGGCCGGATTAACCTCTGCTGCCTTTCTGGCGAAAGCTGGCCGGTCGGTGCTGCTTTTTGAGAAGGAAAAAGCTTGCGGGGGCCTGGTGAATTCATTTGAGCGGGATGGCTTCATCTTCGATGGCGGCATCCGAGCCACCGAAAATTCCGGCGTCCTGTTCCCTATGGTGAAAAAACTCGGGCTGGATATCCAGTACGTGCGCAACAAAATCTCCCTCGGCATCGAGGACCGCGTGATCCACATCACCACGGAAGAAGACGTACAGGCATACCAGTCCCTGCTTGAATACCTCTATCCAGAAAGTAAAGATGAAATCATAGCAATTACCCGGCAGATTAAGAACATCATGCAATACATGAAAGTCCAGTACGGGATAGACAACCCTGTTTTCCTGGATGTAAAAGAAGACCGGGATTATTTCATTAAAGCTATCCTACCCTGGATGGTGAAATACATCCTGACTGTTCCGAAGATTAATCGAATGCAGGCACCGGTTGTGGAATTTCTACAACGCTATACTCAGAACCAGAAACTGCTAGATATCATCTCACAGCACTTCTTCCAGCAAACCCCGGCCTACTTTGCCCTCAGTTATATCAGCCTGTACCTGGATTATCACTATCCCCTGGGAGGCACCGGCAAGCTCGTTGAAAAGATGGTTGCCTTCATCAAGGCACACGGAGGCACAATTCGAACGGAGACTGCCATTACATCCATTGACCCGGATAACAAACAGGTAACCGATTCCCGCGGTGAAAGCCATGCCTACCACCAGCTCATCTGGGCGGCAGACCAAAAAGCCCTGTACCGCGCCATCAATCCGGAAAATTTTGCCGATCCGCAAACAAAAGTCGCCTTTATCGAACGCCGCAATCTAATTGCCGATAAGGTCGGCAACGACTCTGTTTACACCCTGTTTTTAGCAGTGGACCTGGATCCATCATATTTTTCAAATATCGCCAGCGAGCATTTCTTTTACACCCCCTCCCGGCAAGGCCAATCCACTGCCGGACCCATCCCACAGGGTGGCAACCGCCAGACCATCGAGGACTGGTTGCGGAAGTTCTTCGCCCTGACCACCTACGAGATTTCTATCCCCGTTTTGCGTGATAGCTCTCTGACCCCTGCGGGCAAGACCGGACTGGTCATCAGCGTGCTGTTCGACTACACCCTCACCAAACACATTGAGACGCAGGGGTGGTACGACGAATTTAAAGCCTTTTGCGATGCGCTCATCATCAGCAACCTCAATTCAACCATTTATCCGGGTCTCGGTGAAAAAATCCTGTTTCAGTTTTCCTCCACCCCGGTGTCCATGGCAAAATACGCCGGCACTACGGATGGCGCTATCGTCGGCTGGGCTTTCACCAATCATCCCATGCCAGCCGAGTCCCGGCTACCCAAGATTATGAATGCCATCAAGACCCCCATCCCGGGCATCCTTCAGGCGGGTCAATGGACCTACAGCCCGGCAGGCTTGCCAACCTCCCTCATCACCGGCAAACTCGCGGCAGATCAGGTTATCAAGGAAACAGGTAGAAGGCGGTAAGCAAAGGGCTCTGATTCTCCCCAGTTTCAGCTTTCTTCTTGAAAATTACATTAAAACATGTGAACAATAATGCAAGAATTTTGGTGCATGATTTTGTTTAATTCGGATTATTTTATGCAATAGATCCAATCAACGCTAACGCAAAGTTAGTTCCGGTGACGCGCCCAGCCAATGTAGGATCAGCATTGGGATTGGCGTGAACAACTTCGAGCTCAAAATGGTGCCGACCCGGCTTCAAATTCTCAGCAACACAGAATATACGGTACCAGCCATCATTACCGCACCAGTCCGGACGGTCCCTTTCTGAGACCTGCCAATCGTCATCATCCACCCGGAAGCGAAACTCGGCTGAAGCCTTGCCAAAATCAAAACCCAGCATCAGAGCAGTTCCTTCGAAGTCAAACTCAAGGCACGCGCCAACCGCAGGTGTGAACAGGATTTCATCCATTGCTGCCTGGCGAGCTGAACGGCGCACCTGCCACGGACCGTTCCAGCAAACCTTGTCGAATGGCAAGATCCGCGTATTACCCCAATGAGCAACATCCAGAGGGACAGGCAACGACGACATCCCATGCTGAGTACCGGATAGACTCAATTCTCTCTCAAGAAAACCAATCACACTCTGAGCATAACTCAAGCTGCCGCGAAATTGCGGGTGTAGTCCATCAGGCAACCACTCTTCCCAACGCATGCTTCCGCGCTGAACCTCGCGCAAGGCGTACAGTCCCGCCCAGATCGATCCAATGTTGTAATGCTGCCCAAGTCGTTCAAAATCGGCGATGCTGGCTGGTACCCGACCGGCAATCATATCTGCATACATTGGCTGGTGAAAGGTGTAAACCAGCAGAACATCACGCCCTTCTCCCTCCAGCAATTGGCGAAGCAATCCCTCGCGAGCGCGCATGCGCCTCTCAGGAGGCGTGCCGTCATCATTGACGGCAAATTCCACAAATACCAGGTCACAACCGCGCTCCACCAGGTCTCGCCGCGCTCTGAAAACCGCCAGGTCACTGCCGGTAGCACCCAGAGCGATATTCTCAACCCGCAGTCGCAGCCCGGGAAAGGCTTCCAGAAACCAGGCACAAACCGCTTCCGGCCAGTTCCAGTCAACACGCGCTTCGGTGATCGAGCCGCCGGTAAAACCAAGCGTCAGGTTGCCTTCAGCAAGAGCCGAGCGGGTGCAACTCAGTCTGCTGCGATGCTGGTAAATCTGAAGGTCATGGTTCATTATTATGCCGAATGACGCCTGAGATCATCCAATAGCTCTTCCAACTGGCAGGTAGCCAGGCCGATATATTTATCCGCACCGCCATAATAAACAAATAACGTGCCGTCTATGATGACCTTGCCGCATGGAAAACAAACCCCGGGGTAATAGCCATTAAGTTCGTACCATTCTTCTGGTTGAAGCAACCAGTCGCGGCTTCGCCCAATCACCCGGCTGGGATCGTTCAGATCGAGCAGCAACGCACCCAATCGGTAGTGCCCATCCGAGCCCACTGCATGGTAGAGCGTCAGCCAACCATCTCGGGTACGAATGGGCGGCGTATTGCCGCCAATCTTTTTATTTTCCCACCCCAACTCAGCTTTGATCAACAGCCTGCTTTCGCCCCAGTTCAAAAGATCATCACCGTAACTGATCCACATAGCTGGAAATTCAGTTCCGTATTGCGCGCCTACCCAATTCATAGGCCTGTGAATCTTGACGAATTGTCCGTTTATCTTCTCGGGAAACAAAATCACGTCACGGTCATCATCCACAGGACGGGTCAATAAACCAGCCCGCTTCCAGTTCACAAAATCGCGAGTGAGCGCCAGGCTGGTGGTGGTAGCGTTGGTGCGTAAAAGCCGGGGGGCTTCATCCGGGAACTCATTCCAGATGGTTGGACGGCCTTCCTCAGCCTTCCAGTATTGACCGGGCGGATAAGGACGGGCGGCATAGGTCACGTAGAACCACTCACCCATCTTCACCACACGCGGGTCTTCCACGCAACCAGCATCCAGACCGTCAACGCTGGGGCCAAAAACAGGCAGGCTGGACTGACGCTTGAAGTTTACACCGTCTGTGCTGGTAGCCAGGCCAAAATAGATGTGGTGCGCTAAATCGGCACCTGCGGCGCGATAAAGCAGGTACACTACACCTTCGCGTTCCTCGTACCAGGCACCAGGGTTGGTTGTGACCAGAGATTCCCATGCGTTTTCTGGATTAGGAGAGAGAATTGGATTTGCAGGATGGCGGGTGAGTTTCATATTGTTCCTTTACCAGTACAGATTCCAACCCGGCAGCTTTACACGAGCCAGGGCTTCTAAGTAGAAATAATCCCCCCATAGATTGGCTTCATCAACGCCTACCCCACCGGGTTTATGAGCCACGCCGTGCAACAGAATGGCGTTGGAAGTTACCTGTTTAATGCTGGTGTAATTTCCTGCCAGAGAGGTCATTATCTTTAGCGCCATGGTGTGATACGTGCCAGCCTGTGCGGAACCAGGCGGTAGAAGGCTGGCAATTTCCATCAAGCCGCAGGCAGCAATTGCGGCTGCTGAGGAATCGCGCTCTTCACCTGAGCCCTCACCAAAGATAAGATCCCAGTAAGCAACTTTGTCATCCGGCAGTTTTGCCAGGAAGTAATCCGCCAGGCGACAAGCGGTTTCAAGCAAGGTCATGTCGCCGGTATAACGATAATTCAGCGCAAAACCATAAATACCCCAGGCCTGGCCGCGCGCCCAGCAGGAATCATCAAAAGCACCCTGTGCAGTACGGCCATATAACCCCGCACCAGTGGACACATCAAAATAGTAGGTATGAAAGGTGGTCTGGTCAGGGCGAATGAAGTGGTTGCATACCTGGAGGGTGTGTCGGTGGGCAGCCTGGTGGTAGGTCTGATCTCCAGTTTCCAGGCTGGCCCAGTAAAGCAAAGGCATGTTCATAAGGCTGTCAATAATCGTGCGCCCACGTTCGTTGGGATCATTCATTCCACCCCATGCTTGAAAGATACCTGGAGCTTGCCAGAAGCGAGTCATCAGGGTGTCAGCCGCCATTAATGCCGCTTTGCGTCCATCACTATTATTAACCAGCTTCCAGGCTGCCACACAGGTGGGAGAATACATAAAGCCCAGGTCGTGGATCTCCACGTCCACCCGGTACTCAATGCGGCGCAGGAAACTTTGAACGTGGTGTTCACCAGCCTCGCGGAATCGCGACTCACCAGAAAGTTCGTAGGCTAACCATATCATGCCCGGCCAAAATCCGGGTGTCCAGCCGATGTTAGCACCATCAGGCTGTCCACCATAGCCGCGGCGAATGGGATAGACATTCTCACTGCTCACATCAGCCGGATAAACGTCCATGAATGGAACCAGGTTCTCGTCCACCTTCTGAATGGCAAATCGAACAGCTTCATCAATGTCAAACGGGAGCAATTGGTCAGGCATAGGCTTCCTCTGGCTTGGATCAATTTTGTGGGGTGAGCGGAATCCCTGTCAGGCTCAACTCTGTTGAAAAGTGGCAGGCTGACCAGTGTCCAGGGGTCACTTCAAGCAAAGGCGGCGGCTCAGTACGGCAGCGTTGTTGCGCAAAACGGCAGCGCGGGTGAAAATAACAACCTGAGGGTGGGTGAGCCGGGTCCGCCACGTCGCCTTCCAGGATGATGCGCTGAGATTTAAGCAGCGGGTCAGGCTTGGGCACCGCAGAAAGTAGCGCTTCAGTGTAGGGGTGCCTGGGAGCCCCAAAGATAGCATGCGTGGAGGCAACTTCCACCAGCTTGCCCACGTACATCACCGCCACGCGATCCGCTACATATTCCACAACGCTCAGGTCATGCGAAATGAAGATATAGGTTAGCTTGAATTCAGCCTGGAGTTCAGCCAGCAGATTTAGAATCTGAGCCTGCACAGAGACGTCCAACGCAGAGACGGCTTCATCAGCAATGACTAACCTGGGCTCAAGTGCCAGGGCACGGGCAATGCCGATCCGCTGGCGCTGTCCACCAGAGAAAGCATGCGGGTAGCGACGCATATATTCCGGGCGTAACCCCACTCGCTCCAACAGGCGAGCCACTCGTTCCTCCAACTCTTTACCGTGAGCAATTTTATGGATTTTGAGCGGCTCACTGACAATTTGCAGTACAGTCATGCGCGGATTGAGCGAGGCATACGGGTCCTGGAAAATCATGCGAATCTGGCGGCGGTAAGGGAAGAGATCCTTTTCGGGAAGGGTAGCCAGGTCAACAGATCCATCAGCGCCTCTGAAAAGAATTTGCCCGGCGGTAGGGGTGTAGGCGCGGGCAATGCAGCGCCCGACGGTTGTTTTTCCGCATCCACTTTCACCCACCAGGCCAAGCGTTTCTCCAGGTTTGACAGCCAGGTTCACGTCATCCACGGCGCGCACCACACCGGCAGCCCGGTTAAACAGACCTTTGGAGAGAGGAAAATGCATCTTAACATTGTTGAGGGCGATTAGATTATCTTCCATTCTCAACCTCCTCTTTCCGCAGGTGATTGGTAGAGCAAACAGCGCACCAGGCGGCCATCTTTCTGCCTGACCAGGTCGGGATGCCTGGCATCACACACACCGGGCATCATTTTGGCACAGCGCGGGTGGAAAGGGCAGCCAGTTGGGCGATTGTATGGGTCGGGCACTGCTCCAGAGATGGGATCAAGCTTTCCCTGCTTGCTCCGCCCCAACACTGGAATCGATTTGAGGAGGGCTTGAGTGTAGGGATGAAGCGGGTCGTGAAAGAGCTGGTTGACCGGCGCATGTTCAACAATCTCACCCAGGTACATCACAATAACTTCCTGGCAGGTCTCAGCTACCACGCCCAGGTTGTGGGTGATGATCATAATGGCCATGCCTAATTCTTTCTGCAGGTCATTCATCAACTCCAAGATCTGAGCCTGAGTGGTCACATCCAGGGCGGTGGTCGGTTCATCCGCGATGAGCAGCGCAGGGCGGCAAACCAGCGCCATGGCAATCATAGCCCGCTGACGCATGCCTCCGGAAAGCTGAAAGGGGTAAGCATTCACGCGTTCTTCCGGCCTGGGAATACCCACTTTGCCGAGCATCTCCACCGCCAGGCGGCTTGCTTCCGCCTTGCTCACCTTCTGATGTAGCAGAATGGCTTCACTAATCTGGTCACCAATGGTGTGCATCATGCTCAGTGAAACCATTGGTTCCTGGAAGATCATCGAGATCTCTCCACCGCGCACGTGCCGAATTTCTCTGCCGCGCGTGCCCATTTTAACCAGATCCACAATCTCGCCGTCCTTGCGGTGAAACAGAACCTGCCCTGAGACGATGCGACCAGGTTTTTCTACCAGTTGCAGGATGGAGAAAGCTGTCACGCTCTTGCCGCAGCCGCTTTCGCCCACCACGCCCACGGTCTGTCCGCGGCAAATGGTGAAATCAGCCTCTTCCACAGCTTTAACGGTGCCCTCATCCATAAAGAAGTAAGTTTTTAATCCTTTGACTTCCAGTAATGCGTCGATTGGTTTATCCATGGCTCACCTGCCTTTTTAGCGCGAGTAGGGATCGGCGGCATCTCGCAGGCCATCGCCGAGGAAGTTTAGCGCCAGCACCGAAATGACAACCGCAGCAGTGGGTATCAGCAACCAGGGGGCAGTGGCGATTGAGCGCAGCTCCTGAGCATCCTGCAGCAGCACACCCCAGCTCACCACCGGCTCGCGTAAGCCCAGCCCCAAAAAGCTAAGCGCAGTTTCGGAGAGGATCATGCCGGGGATAGCGAGGGAGATAGATGCAATGATGTGACTGGTGAAGGCTGGCAGCATGTAAGAAAAGATGATGCGCATCTGGTTGGCGCCATCCAGGCGGGCAGCCATCACAAAATCCTCTTCGCGCAGGCTGAGGAATCGCCCGCGCACCACGCGCGCCAGTCCGGTCCAGCCGATGAGCGAAAGGATGATCGTGATAGCGAAATAAACGCGCTCCGCAGGCCAATCCAGCGGCAGGGCTGCCGCCAGGCCCATCCACAAAGGGATCGAAGGCACCGAGCGTAAGAACTCAATCAAGCGTTGAATCAGGTTATCCACCGCCCCACCGTAATAACCCGAAAGACCACCCAGCAGGATACCCAGAATGAGGCTGAAGGCTACACCTACCAGACCGATGGTCATTGAAGTGCGCGTGCCGAGGATTAGGCGAGAGAATAAATCGCGCCCCAGCCGGTCGGCGCCCATCAGGAACATAGGCTGCCCGGCTTCCAACGGCCCAAACAGGTGGAGATCAGTCTCAAAAAGACCGAGGATTTTGTAGGGTTCTCCGCGCACAAAAAAGCCCAGTGGTATTTTATTGGTGGGGTCCACCTCAAAGGTGCGGCGCAGAGCGATTGGGTCCACTTTGCTGATATAACCATTAACATACAACTCAAGCCTGCCGTCAGTCATCGCCAACTGAAGCGCCTGAGGTGGGGCAAACAGGTACTTCGAATCCGTTTTGCTGACCGGCAGTGGTGCCAGGAAATCCGCCAGCAGAGCCACCAGGTAAATAAGAATGACCAGCACGCCGCTGATCAGGGCCACCTTGTGTTTGCGGAACTTCCACCAGACCAGCTTCCACTGGGGAGCCACAAAATACTTGGCTTCTTTTTCGCTGCGACCGTTTACAGGTTTTGTGATTGCAGTCATGATTTATCCTCCCCGCCTACTGGAAGCGAATGCGCGGGTCCAGAAGGGCCAGCAGGATATCGGAGATCAGCGTACCAATTACAGTCAACACGCTGAGCAGCATGATAATGGTGCCCGCCAGGTACATATCCTGAGACATGAGCGAACTGAGCAACATTGGCCCGGTGGTGGGCAGCGCCATAACAACCGAAATGATGATCGAGCCCGAAACCAGCCCGGGAAGTAGCCAGCCCAGGGTCGAAACAAATGGATTTAGAGCCGCGCGCACCGGGTATTTAATAAGAAGTTTCCACTCCTCCATGCCCTTAGCGCGGGCAGTAACCACATACGGCTTGCGAAGTTCGTCCAGCAGGTTGGCGCGCATCACGCGGATCAAACCCGCCGTGCCTTCCAGCGCCAGGATCAATACCGGCAACCAGAGGTGATCAAGCAGGTCCCGCAGGCGCTCCCAACTCCACGGTGCGTTGAGGTACTGGGATGAGAACAGCCCCGTGATAGTTGACCCAAAATACCGGAAAGCGATATACATCACCACCAGCGCTACCAGAAAGCTGGGCACTGATACTCCAATGAATCCAAAGAAGGTGAAAATGTAATCCGCCAGCGAATACTGGCGCACCGCTGAGAAGATACCAATGGGAAATGCAATCATCCAGGTGATAATTACGCACAAGAGAGAGATACCCGCGGTCAGCCAGACCCTCTCCCAGACAATTGTAGAGACCGGCGTATTGTAGGAGAAGGATAAGCCAAAATCACCGCGGGTGAAAATGCCCCACATCCACTTGGCATATTGCACAATTGGCGGCTCATTCAAGCCGTATTGGATGCGCAGTGTTTCAAGCATCTCCTGTGAGACGGTTGTACCCGAAGCAGAAAGCGAAGAAACCAGGCTGGTTGCATAATCGCCGGGGGGCAATTGGATGATAACGAAAGCCACCAGCGAGACAACCACCAGGGTAATGAGCATGAAAATGGAGCGTTTGAGCAAGTATTTAAGCACGGCAAACCCTCCGTATGGCGAACCTGATGAACAAAAACCGGGATAAGTAAAGGAAAAATCCTGAAACACATAAAGTGCAGGTGCCCGGAAGAACCAGGCACCTGCACAAAAGCTGGAACGTTATTTACCGAAATACCAGGCAAACGTACGTGCAATGAACGGATCGGAGTAGGTAAAGTCGGTCACCATCCGGTCTGGCACGTTCTTGAGGTTGTTCTTGGCGATGGCGTAGCCATCGGAGGCGGTGCTGATACCGATGTTGGGGAAGAAATCGGCGGTGAGTTGCATCAGTTCGTTGATCTTCTTGACCTGGTCAGCGTAAGAGCCGGCGGTGCGGGCTTCGTCGAACTTGGTGACCAGGGCTTTGGCATCCGCTGGGGGTTCTTCGCCCTTGGGGTCTTTATTGTTGTTGTACCAATCTTTCCAGGCCACCGCCCAGTTGGATTCGTAGTTGACGGGAGCATAGTTGCGGGCGTCCAAAATGGGGTTAAAACCACCGGCGCCACCCCACAGCGTGCAATCCGTCTCATTGCCGTCTTTACGGGTATAGAACAGGTCACGCGCTTCTGCCTTGAACTCAACATTAATGCCCACTGCTTTCCAATACTTGACCAGCATTGGACCAACATCGACAATGTATTTGGTCAGGTCGCCGGTGCCCTCAATGATGAAGGCGAAGGGTTTGCCTTCGGGGGTCATGCGGAAGCCATCGGCGCCCTTCTTCATGCCCAGCTTATCCAGCAGTTCGTTGGCTTTCTTAACGTCATATTCAATGTACTGGGTGGCAAGCTGCTTGTTGTAGTACGCAGTGCCCTCGAGGGGAGCCGGCTGAGCGGGCTTGCCCTGGCTGATGAAGACCGTGTCGATCACTTCCTGGCGGTTGATGGCGTAGGACATGGCGACGCGGAAATCTTTCAGCGAGAACACGGCGCGCTTGACCGGGTCTTTGGAGGTCAGGTTGAAGTGAATGGCGACGGTGTTGGAATCGCCCTTGGTGAGCGGCACCAGTTTATAATCGCCCTTCTTCTGGTTGTCGAACACCACCGGCTTGTTGGCGTCGGTGTTGAAGGTGCGCGCCTGGAAGTCCACTTCGCCATTGGTGACCTTGAGCAGCATGGCAGCCACATCCTGCAGCACGTCGACGGTGATCTTGTCGATGTAGGGATACTGGTTGCCTTCGCCGTCAACCTTCCAGTAGTACGGGTTGCGCACGAAGGTGACCTGGGTGCTGTTGGGTCCGGCAGCCTTTTCGTTGATCCAGGCATAGGTGGTGGGGCGGGCATCGGTGGACCAGAAGGACTGGCAGTGGTTGCCCATCTTGTTCACGAACAGTTCGGTCCAGGCTTTGAATGAGCCGGCTTTGACCATTTCATCCAGCTTGGCTTTGTCGGCGAAGTTGGGGTGGTACTGCTTGGCAACGTGTGCCGGGCAGGAGGAGATATACGCGCCTTCTGGGGCAGCCAGGCGCTGCAGGAAGAGCACATACGGCGCCTTGAACTTGAGCTTGAAGGTGTAGTCATCCACCTTGGTGAACTTGCCCATCTCGCCACCAGACATGATGACTTCCATGCCGGTGGGGTAGATATCTTTGTTGTAGGCAACTTCATTCCACCAGAATTCAATATCATTGGCGGTGTAGGGCTGCCCGTCGGACCACTTCAGACCCTTGCGCAGATAGAAGGTGAATTCGGTGCCGTCCGCGCTGGATTCATATTTCTCAGCCAGGTTGGGAACCACATCTTTACCATCCGGTGACCAGGTGAGCAGGTTTTCAAGCCCGAAAGTCTTGAAAATCTGGTTGTAGTCCAGACCGCGCATCACCATCCGCCAGTTGCCGCCGTAGGTGCCAACGCTGGCGCCTTTGTAAACCAGCGGGTTGGCAGGCAGGCGTTGATCCACAACCGGCAGCTTTCCGGCTTTTACTTGCTCAGCCAGCGCGGGGGCTTCTTTGTACTTAGAGGTGGGAGCAGCAGTGGCGGCAGGTTTAGTTGGAGCCGCACTTGGTGCTACGGTAGGAGCCGCGGTTGATGCAGCTGGTTTGGTAGGCTGGGGCGCCTGGGTTGGGGTAGCAGCCGGGGCGCAGGCTGCCAGAATCATGGAAGCCAATAGCGCAATTGAAAACAGTTTGAACATCGCAGTCTTCATCTTTCTACTCCTTGGAAAGTTTTGTACTGAAAAATGGATATTTAGTTGGGAACAATGTGCTGTTGGGAAGAAATTTGAGCGTTTCACCTCCGTCAATCACCTCAACAAAGGTATCAACCGGTACGTACCAATAATAGCAAATACTGAATTGCTTGTCAATAGTCAATTAATCTCATTTGTGGCATATCTTCCCACAATGAGAGTGAGTTGACTCCCAAATTCCTCCACCGCTCGATTGTTGGTTGACATGCATGCTGAATTGTTGTACCATCGGTACGTACCGGTATGTTTGCTCGTTGCCGGAGAGGAGACCATTATGAACCTCGAACTTGTCCGCCGTGAGCTTAAACTTCCACAAGGCGGACCGCTGCACCAGCGTCTGCGCAATGCCATTCAGAACCAGATTCTCGATGGAACCTTGGCACCCGGCGAAGTCATGCCGCCTGAACGTGAACTGCAAGAGCAACTTGGCATCAGCCGTTCCACGATTCGCCAGGCGATCAAGTCACTGGTCGATTCAGGGCTGCTGAAATCTATCGTTGGCTCAGGCAATTATGTATTGGGTCCGCGCACGCCAAACGAGACGCGCCTGGTCGGAATCATCGCCCCCAACGCTCATTTTCACGTCTACTACGCCGATTTTGCCTCATCCGCCAGTTATCACTTGCGCCAGGCAGGGTTCCGCGTGGATATGAGTCTGCACAACCAGGATATGGACATCCTGGATAATATCCTGGGTGTGCTGCAGGATCATAACCTCGCCGGTGTTATTCTGACACCCACCGGGCTGGAAAAATCCCAATTCATCGAGCGGGTGGAGCGGTTGAGCAGCTCATTGCCAGTGCTTCTGGTTGCGCGGTACTACCCGGAACTACCCAATTATGATTACGTTGGTGTGGATAATGCCGAAATTGGTTATCAAGCCACGCGTCACCTGGTGGAGTTGGGACATCAAAAAATCGTCTTCCTCGGCGCGCCGGCAGCCACCAGCGGTGCTGACCGTGCTCGCGGTTACCTTCGCGCGATCAACGAAGCCGGTCTGGAATGTATCATCTACGTCCCTCCCAGTGAGCGTTACAATCCGATTTACGAGATCACCTGCAACACCTTCTTCTGGGAGCCTAACGAATTCTGGCAGAAAGTGATCCGCGGGCAGTTCAGCGCAGCGGTGTGCTTCAACGACCAGGTGGCCGGATGGGCGCAGCGTGAAATCCGCAACCTGGACTTGCTTGTGCCTCGGGATTTTTCACTGGTGGGGGTGGACAACCTGCCCTATGCCGAGTTCTTCGATGCACCCCTCACCACATTTGCCCTACCGGGCGCAGAGATCGGACAGGCAGCAGCCCGACTGCTGCTGCGCCGCATCTTCGGTGATGCGCAGCCAACAGAACACCAATTGATCCCACCTCACTTTATTCAACGCCTTTCCACTGCGCCGCCCCGCCACAGCTGAGGTCATCATATGCCAGATTTCTCGCTAATTTACGATGCCGTCACTCGCCGCAGGATACCGGCAATGGTGCCGCTCTACGAGCATTTCGCCGATGACGAGATCGTTGAAGCCATTATGGGCTATGACTTTTCCACTATCGAGCGAGGAACGTTCGCCGGACAATTGGTGTTATGGCAGAAGCGCCTGGAATTTTACCGTCAAATGGGATACGACTATCTGCCGGTGGAGTTGGCACCTCGGTTTGCCCCGCGTTCAAACCTGCTTTCAGAGGATACTGCGCTTTATTCACGCGGAAAGCGAGGCTGGGTGGACGAGCGCGAAGGGATCATTCGCAGCATGGAGGATCTGGAAAACCCGGCTTATTGGCCCGAGGGCGAGGCTGCGTTTGATTTTCCCCTGTTTGAAACCCTCTGTGCCTTGCTTCCGCCAGGGATGAAGATCATCGGTGGCGCTTCCGGTGGTCCATTTGAGCACGCCAGCTTCCTGGTTGGGCTAGAACGGTTGAGCATGCTGATGTATGACGACCCGGCATTCGTTGAGCGTCTGTTCGAGCAAATTGGTGTCACCATTGTGTCCATTGCAGAGCGCCTGGTGCAATTGGAAGGCGTAGGTATCTATCGCTTTGGCGACGACCTGGGTTATAAAACAGGCACCATGCTTTCCACAAGCCAACTGCGCCGTTATGTCTTCCCATGGCAGAAGCGGGTGGTCGCCACAGTGCACGCAGCACACAAGCCGTTCTTGTTGCACTCATGCGGAAACCTTGAAAAGATCATGGACGACCTGATTGATGACGTGGGCATCGATGCCAAGCACTCCTTTGAGGATGTAATCCTACCGGTGGCTGAAGCCAAGCGTCGCTGGGGCGGTCGCATTGCGTTACTGGGCGGGGTGGATGTGGACTTTCTCTGCCGTCACTCGACTGGTGAAGTGCGTGAATACACCCTGCGCATGCTGGAAGCCTGCGCGCCGGGCGGCGGCTACGCAGCAGGAACGGGTAACACGGTGGCAAACTACGTCCCGGTAGAAAATTACCTGGCAATGCTGGCAGCCGTGAGAGAATACAACCACGGGTAGATAAGATCATCATTCCCGCAACTCGCTTGAATCATGCCGGCTGAACAAGGTTAATCCCATAACCCAAATAATCTTGGTTTGGGTGCTGTGGCTTTCCAGCCCACATTGGCACAAATATGCTAAGGGGTCCGGTATATCTCCCCACTGCGAAATGAAGCCCACGTGGTTTCAATCCAGCTGTCTGGTTCGGGGATTGACCGCACAGATTCCCACTGGTGCTCAATGCGCCCATCTTCCGTTATGCGTGTGACCAGCACCATTTTTCTAAACGATGGGTCTTCTGGTTGGATATGCCAACGCTCATCCAACTGGGAATGAACCCTAACCCCATCCCCAGCCAGGACAACGGAAGATCCACGGCTGCCGACATTCAGCAGCATGTGCTGCACTGCGCCGAGATACACCCGGTGTGTAAAAATCAGCTGCCTCGCCCTGAAAACCTCTCGCAAGCTGCCACCGCCCACCCGGCAGCCTGGCTAAGTAAGCCATTGGCCAGTTTCATCTATCCATCACTGATCATTCAGAATGTTTCCGAAAAGTCCATTGCGTCATGCTGCTCGAAGAGCACTCTTGCCGCAGGCACGCTTTGCGGTCGAGTGAGCAGAGCCAAGCATCTTTATGTTTATTCACAGGCTCTTCACTTCGCTCAAAGTGATAATCGTCTCCATGAACAACCCTCGCACGATTTTTTTGAGATTGCCAATCAAATTTTTTTGATTCTCTAATTGACTTACCAGATTAACTGGATCACCCCGTAACCACTCAAAGCCAGCAGCGACGCTCCAATGAAATTAGCCAGCACAGCCGTCCAGGTATAGGAAAATAAGTTCACGCGGTAAATCCCCCCGGCAAAACCGACGAACTTTGGGCCAAATCCTGGCAGCAAACGAGCGAAAAACAGAAAAGCTGTGGAATTAATCGGCAATTTGCCCAGGCGAAAAGGAAGTTTAGCTCTCCGATTCTCAAAATCAGCCGCATCACTGATGCTGCCGCCGATCAAGTATTCCGCCAGAGCTGCCATCGTGTTGCCTACAGTGGCAATCACCACCGCAATGACCGGCCCTTGCCAGGCAGTCAGTAGGAGGGTGACGGGCTCAGATGGGATAAAGGTGACACCTAACAGCAGGAATGAAACCAGGCTCAAAAACAGCCCCCACTCTTCATTATCGTGAAGAAATGCCTCAAAATTCTTGGAATCAAAATTCAAGGCAAACAGCGCCGCAATGAGCAGAAACAGAACAGCAAGAAGAATCTTATGGATTTTGCTCTGGTTAACAATATGCCAAATTCTATTCAACTCGCACCGTTATTAGTTGTAAGCAACGAAGATGCCAGAAATTTGATTTTATAATTACCTGCGTTCCCTGTCAATTCTAATTGACGTCAGGTTCGACTCAATCAAGTTTTGACCCCAATTCACCGCGCGGTGGGTGGCTTCAAAGAGAATCTCCGTCACCGGGAAAATTCGCTCCTCGCCGATGAGATCGTTGACATGTGATGCCTTTAAGACCTGGTGAATTTCAGGTGTCACTTCGCTGAACACGAATACCGCCCCTGCCCTTTGCGCTGAGACAATGGACCACTGTAAAGTGGTGATGCCTGTGCTGGCAAGCGTGTGCATACGGCGCAATCGCAGAATGAGCACCTTCACCCCTGAGTCAAGACATTTCTGGATGGCTTCTTCGAGAACATTGACCGCGCCAAAGAAAAGGTTGCCCTCAACATTGATCACCGCGATCACAGGCTTCTCAGAATACAGGTCCTCCAGCTTCTTTTCAATCACCTGGTTATTTTCAAGGCAGACGATATAGCTCAGGTGAATCTGGGCACTCTCAAACAGGTGAATGCCAATTGAAAGCAACACGCCCAGGTAAATGGCAATGTGCAGTGGAAGCAGCAAAGTAGCCGCAAAAGTCACCGCAAGCACCACCTTGCTGATCGAGCGGGTATTCCAGGTGAGCTTAATATGCTCGCGGTTAATCAGCCCCATGGCTGAAATAACCACAACGGCTGCCAGGCCGGAAAGGGGAATATACCCGAAGAAACCGGCAAAAATAGCCAGCGAAAGCCACACAAAACCCCCCGAGAAAGCTGCTGCAAGGCGCGTTCTGGCGCCGGCGTTGTAATTGACCGCGCTGCGGGAGGGCGATCCCGATGATGGAATACAGGACATCAACCCACCCACCATGGATGCCAGTCCCTGCCCGATGAATTCCCGGTTCGGGCTCACTGGCTTACCGCTGGTCATACTCAGGGCTTTGGAAATTGACATCGCCTCCACCAGGCTGAAGAGGGCAACGGCCCCGGCAGCGGGCAGCAAATCCAAAAAGCTTTGCAGGGCAATCTGGGGAAGGTGGAAGCTTACGGTAGAATTTTTCGGCAGCCCGATATCACTTACCAGTCGGACGCCAAGGTTGTGCCATCCCAGAATTTGCACAAGCAGCGTCACCGCAACAATTGCAATCAGCGCAGCCGGAATTTTTTTGCTCAAGCGCCGGGTCACCAACATCACGCCGATTCCAACGGCAGAAGTGAGCACCACATAAGGGTTAATTTCTGGAATCTTCTGAATGGTGGCAATAAGGATGGCAATCACACCCTGGTCTTTTGGAATAGAAATGCCAAACAGGTTGCCAAACTGGTCGATGGTAATGAGAATTCCGGCAGCCGCCAGAAAGCCGGTCAGAACCGAATTGGAAATATAACGGATGATTCCACCCAACCTGAACACACCCAGTAGCAACTTAATCGCCCCGCTCAGCAGCGCCAGTGCAAAAACAAACTCCACGTAATCTGCGCGGTCCACGGCAAAAGCGAGAACGCTCAGCGTCACCAGAGCTGTGGCATTGGTCGGTCCAGTCACCAGGGTACTTGAGGATCCAGCCAGCGCGCCAACAATGGCTGTGACAATCGCCGTGAAAATTCCGTAAATCGGATTGACATCCGCAATGGCTGCATAAGCCATGGATTGGGGCAATACCACCATGGCAACAGTAAGCCCCGCCACCAGGTCAAACCGTATGGATTGGCGCAGGTAATTCTGGGCTGCAGGCAGCCAATTTCTTGACCAGGTCATGAACATATTTTAGTCTTGTTTGACATTCTCTTGCTCAAAGGATAAGCCGCCGGTTATCACTGATAATTCTTGATTTCCTCTATAATTATTCAGAGTAACCTCACAAAATTTCAGAAAAGACAACTTCTATGAAACCAGACTTATCCCTCCTCCCGATTGATGAGCTTGTCAAGGCCTCCCGCATCCACCTCGAGGTACTACCCGACCCTGCCAGCCTGTTCCAGGACATGGCGCGCAGCATGGCCGATGAACTGATAGCCAACAACAACGCGGGTAAACCCACCCGCTGGATCCTGCCGGTTGGCCCTGTGGGTCAATACCCGATTCTGGTATCCATCTGTAACCGCGAGCGCATCAGCTGGCGCAATGTCTTCACCTTCAACATGGACGAATACTGCGATTGGCAGGGCCGAGCCGTGCCCCCCGACCATCCGCTCAGTTTTCGCGGGTACATGCAGCGAGCGGTGTTTAACCAGCTGGATGAAACTTTGCGCATTCCCCAGGCACACATCCACTTTCCCGATCCGCTCAAACTGGATGAACTGAGCGAATCCATCCGCGCAGCCGGCGGGATTGACACCTGCTACGGCGGGATTGGCTTAAACGGGCACGTAGCCTTCAATGAACCGCCCAATCTGCTCTACGGCCGCGTCACTGTCGGGCAGTTCCGCCGCTCGCTGACGCGCCTGGTGACGCTGACTCCCGAATCCATCGTGATGAACGGCATTCGCAACGTCAGCGGCAACCTGGTGGATTTTCCACCGATGGGCGTCACCATCGGGTTGGGTGACATTCTGGAAGCAAACCGCATCCGCCTGTATTGCCCGGGTGGCGCCTGGCAGCGTACGGTTGTGCGGCGTGCTGCGCTGGATGATGAAGATGTGACCTGCCCGGTGACGCTGCTGCAAAGCCATCCGGATTACATCCTATTCGCTGACCGAGAAACTGCCTCTCCGCAGGTGCCGGGTATCTAAAAGCTTTTTCTGAGCTAAGAAATTCATTCAGAACTTCTGCGCCTGCGCTTCTCAAAATAAGTCCGCGCTAGAGAGCTTCAACCTCCACCCAGCCGCGCTTTTCGTGAGAAAGCTCAATGGCTTCCATAACAGCCTGGACGCGCGCGCTGTCTTCGAAACTGGGCGAGACGGGTTTGTCGGTTGCCATACCTTCCATCAAGTTCGCCACAGCGTGGGTGAAGGAATGCTCATAACCGATGGAATGCCCGGCTGGCCACCAGTTTTTCATGTAAGGATGAGCAGGCGTTGTAGCATGGATGGTCCGCCATCCCTGCAAGCGGCGCGGCTCATTGTTGTTGAAATATTCCAGCTCATTCATCCGCATAAAGTCAAAAGCCAGCGCGCCAGCGCTGCCGTGAATTTCAAAACGGTGCGTGCACAACCGTCCAGTGGACATGCGGCTGGCTTCCATCGAGCCGAACGCTCCGTTGGCAAAGCGCAGGGTTGCCCAGGCAGCGTCATCCACCGTGACTGCGCCCATTTTGCCCGAAGGGATCGAATTGCGCCCGATATCCTTCACCGGGATAGGCCGCTCCTTCGTATACGTGTGCAATTGCCCGCTGACGGTGCTCACTTCTCCCACCAGGTAGCGCGCCAGGTCAAGCGAATGTGAGCCGAGGTCAGCCAATGCCCCTGCGCCAGCTGTTTCCTTGCGCAGCCGCCAGGTGAGCGGGAAGGTTGGATCAATCAACCAGGATTGTAAAAAGACAGAGCGCCATTCGAAAATTTCTCCCACCAGCCCCTCATCCATCATTTCACGTGCCAGGGCAACCGCTGGAACGGCGCGCGTGTTGAAGTTGCACATATTTGGCACGCCTGCCGCTTTAACTGCCTCAACCAGTTCCCGCGCTTCCGCAAGCGTGCGCGTCAGGGGTTTTTCGCAATACACAGCTTTGCCAGCCCGGATAGCCGCCATTGCAATTTCCGCATGGGTGTGAACCGGCGTGCAAATATCCACCAGGTCAATATCCGGGCGGTTGACCACCTCCATCCAGTCCGTGCTGGTGTCTTCCCAACCAAAGCGCCCCGCCAGCTTTTGAGCATTTTCTGGCTCGCGGTCGCAAACAACCTTTTTGAACGGCTCCAGGGGTAAATCGAAAAAGGCACGCGCTTGCTGGTAACCATTGGAATGGGTGCGTCCCATAAAACCGCCGCCGATGAGAGCAACATTGACTCTGGTCTTACTCATTTTGGATCATCCTTTCTACCAGTTCATTTTTTCACGCAGGTAAGCCCGGCTGGCGCCCACCGCCTCGGTCACGCTGCCGGCGATATCATCCTGTTCAATCACTACCCAGGCGGGATTCTGAGTCGCAACTTTTTTCAGTAGCGGAATGAGCTCCATGCTACCCTCACCCAGCCCTTTCCAGACCTGTTCCGGTGAGTCATCCCGCACGTGAAAATAGCGCGCGCGTCTCCCCAGCAAATCCAGTGCTTTCAGCGGGTCCCCCCCTGCCCGGTACACCCAGCCCAGGTCCAGGCAAAACGAAACCAACGCGGGGTCGGTGTGACCGTGGATATAACGCAGGTAAGCATAATCCTTCTCAATTTCCCACCAGTGATTGTGGTAGAGCAGGCTCAATCCGTGCCGGGCGCAAACTTGCGCCGCAAGTTGGATAACCCGCGCTTCCGATTCCAGGTCAGCAGGGGTTTTTCCATCCAGTAAAAGGCCACTGTAAAGCACAAACGGCGCCCCCAGGGCTTGCACGCACGTAGCCACCCGGTCAATCGCGCCTCTAACCCGGCGCACATTCTCCGGGTTGAAGATATCACCACCGATGTGCACGCCAGAGAGTCGCAACCCCGCTCCCCTCAGCAGCGCCAGAAAATCCCCCGGTTGATCCCAGTCCAGGTAATGCGCGCCAATTTCAACCCCTTCAAACCCGGCCTGCCGTGCCTCCAACAAAGCAACCGGCAAGGGGAGCGGTGGATCTTTGATGAACCAGGGTCGTAATTGAACAGAAAGATGCATGCAGCCTCCGTTATTTTGCCAACAGTTGTTGGATGAGCAAGGTGCCCCCGGCAAAGATCGAGACACCCCACACCGCAATACGCAGCCATTTGCCCTTGACATAATGTACCAGCTTGCCGGAGACAAGAAATCCAGCCAGGATACCCGGAATCATAATGAGGCTAAGAATGACCTCATCAATCCCATATTTTCCGGCGGGGATAAGCGCCCCAAGCGAAATGATAGAGCCAAAGACAAAATAACCCGAAAGCGTGGCGCGCAGCACCTGCGGAGAGGCATCCTGGTAAATCAGAGCCACCGGCGGACCGCCAATCGAACCGAGTGTGCCCATGATGCCAGAAAGGAACCCGGCTCCCAACCGCATGGGGCGCGTGGGATGAAAATGCAGCCCAGATGCGCTCATCAACACAGCCAGGATGACCAGCGAGCCAAAGGTGATGCCCAAAACGCGGTTTGAAATGCTCAATAAGATCACCGCCGAGACGGCAGTACCAGCCACCCGCCCGATCAAGATCCAGCTCAAACCGCGCAGATCCAGCTTTTGCTTTTCACGCAGCAGGATCAAAATGGTCATAAAAAAGGCTGCCACCAGCAGCGGGCCAGGGATCAGGCGCGGCTCAATCATCATCAAAAATGGCCCGGCAACAATATTCATCCCGTATCCAACCGAACCCTGGATGGCGCAGCCAATGCCAATCAGCAGCCAGATTACCAGCAATACCCAGATATCTAATGATAAATCCATGGGGAATCCTATCTTTGATTTTAAAAGGCGTTAATCAGCGCAAGGGGAGAATTATTTAATCAATATGAATAAATAATTCTTGTTCATTGTATAATAAACTTAACATCGCTGTCAAGCATACCCCTTTTTAATCCAAAAAGATTCCAGAATGCATAGAGGTTTTCCATGTTGCTTCCGCAAACAGAGTCAGAACTGGCCGCTTTGATTGACCAGACCAACCTCAAGCCCAACGCCGACCAGGCAGAGATGACCGCCCACTTGCAGGATGTGCGCGCTTGCGGCTTTGCCAGTGCTGCCATTCTGCCGTGCTGGGTGCCGCTAGCAGCCGAGTTGCTGGCGGGCAGCGGCATTGCCGTTGACCCGGCAATCGGCTTCCCTTTTGGCGCCAATCCCACTTCCGCCAAGGTGGCAGAGGTGCGTTGGTGCCTGCAGCGCAGCCGCGAAATGACCGAATTTGACATGGTGATGGCGCTCAACTGGTTTAAATCGGGCCATTACGCCGCGGTGGTGGAGGATATTCGCGCCGTGGTTGAGGCAGCCGAAGGGAGAACGGTGAAGGTGATCATCGAAACGCCCCTGCTCACCGCACCGGAAATCATCACAGCCAGCCAACTGTGTGAGGAAGGCGGCGCGCACTTCGTAAAAACATCCACCGGCAACCGCGGATTGGCCGAATACCGCCCTTCCTCGCCAGAAGATGTGCGCCTCATCCGCTCGGCGGTGAGCGCCAGCATGAAGGTGAAAATCGCCGGCGGGATGACCTCCTGGGCAGTCGCCCGCGCCGGGCTGGAAGCCGGGGCCGACCGGGTTGGCTCAGCCTTTGGCAGGCAAATTCTTGAGGGTTTCCGCGCGGAACGGATATGATTCTGGACTGGCAGCAGCTTCTGGTCATCAACATGGCCTTGACGGTGGGGGCAGCGCTGCAGGGAGCCATTGGCTACGGAATGGGTTTGATCGTCACGCCACTGTTGCTGCTGGTGGAGCCCCGCCTGATTCCGGGACCTTTTCTACTGGCAGCAACCATCGAAATTGTCCTGATGATGCTGCGTGAGCGCCAGGCAGTGGATTTTTTCGGCCTGCGCTGGGCGCTGGTAGGAGGTGTTCCCGGCATCATCATAGGAACGCTCCTGCTTACAAGCTTGCCTCAAAAAGCCTTCAACCTGGCCTTCGGTATCATCATCCTGCTGGCTGTGCTGATGAGCCTTGGCGGGTTGCGCTTCCCGATGAACAAAGTTTCGCTGGTGATTGCCGGCGTGCTTTCGGGTGTGATGGGCACGCTGGGAGCAATCGGCGGACCACCCCTGGCTCTGGTTTACCAGGATTCCTCACCAGAGCGGCTTCGCGCGACTATATCAGGTTATTTCATCGTGGCAGGCGTCATTATCCTGGTCGCCCTTTCTGTGGCCGGAGAATTTGATGAGGCAGGATTGCAGCTCACCCTGACCCAGTTGCCGGGCATCCTGCTTGGCTTCTTGCTTTCCTCTCGGTTGGTTAAACGCTTAAAAGGCAAATCTCTGCGCCCGTATGTTCTTGGAATCTCGGCGGCTGCAGGGATACTGGTGATTATCAAACAAGTCTTCGGCTAACTGCTCAGCATCGCTCCGGAAAGCGCTTTTTGAAATCCTCAAGGATCTCAGTGGTGAAACGCACGCCCACCCGGCTGACCCCCACATCAATTACCTCCAGCAGCCCATCCAGCGTTTTAATGCCGTGTGCCGCCTTGACGTGCATCCGGTCGCTGACCGATGCGTACATCAGGTTCAAATCCTCGATGGTGCAGCCGGTAGGCGCAAAGCCGGTAGAGGTTTTAACAAAATGCGCCCCGGCCTCGTCGCACAGGCGGCAGGCGGTGCGCTTTTGCTCATCGGTCAGGTAGGCATTTTCAAGGATAACCTTGACGATCGCTTTACCCCTGGCTGCCTCCACAACCTGGCGGATTTCCTCACGCACCAGGTCGTCATGCCCGGAGCACAGTTCGCCGATGTTCAACACCAAATCCAACTCGGTAGCGCCGCGCATAATAGCATCTTTGGCCTCAAAAACCTTGGTAGCCGTGGTCGAATTGCCATGCGGAAAGCCTACCACCGTGCCCACAATCACATCCGTGCCGATCAATTCATTGACTGCTAGCTCGATGTAACACGGCTTTATGCACACTGATGCACAGCCGTACTTTTTGGCAGTCTGGCAGCCGGCGATGGCTTCCTCAACGGTCAGTTCGGGCAGCAGCAGCGAGTGGTCTATCACTTTGGCAAGTTGGGCAAGGGTAACAGTTTTACTGGACAGATTGTTTTTCATTGCGATTCTCCTTAATATGTGGGCTTGACACGGGTTAAAAATAATTATACAATCATTTAAACGATTACGCAATCGATTAAATCATTCAATGATTAAAAAGCGCCCCGCCACCATCAGCCAGATTGCCCAGCGAGCCGGTGTTTCCACCGCCACCGTTTCACATGTGATTAACAACACTCGTTTCGTCAGCCAAACCCTTCGCCAGCGCGTTCAGCAGGCTGTGGATGAGCTCGGTTACACGCCCAACACCCTGGCGCGCGGATTGCGTGCAGCCCACAGTGCCACCCTCGGCCTGATTGTTCCCAACATTGCCAATCCCTTCTTTGCGGAAATGGCGCGCAGTATTCAAAAGTCGGTTTCCGGTGAGGGTTACTCTGTCATTATCGCCAGCTCCGACCGCAATCTTGAGAATGAAATCTCTGCCACCCGCGCCCTGCTGGCTCGCCAGGTGGATGGTATCATTTTCGCCAGTTCATGGGGGAGCGCCGAGGTACAGCACATCCAGGCAGCATTAGCTCAGGGGGTTGCGGTGGTCTTTTTTGACCGCCACACTGTCAATCTGCCGGTGGATTGTGTCGGCGGCGACAACCTGGCGGGCGGCATGATAGCTGGTAAATACCTGCTAGGGTTAGGGCACCGCCGGCTGGCTTGCATCGCCGGTATACCCGAGCACACCCCCAATGCCGCTCGTGCACTCGGTTTTCTCCAGGCTGCTCAGGCGGTCGGTATTCCTTCAATAAAGGTTCAGTTGCTGCGCGCCGATTTTAACCTCGAGGGTGGTTACCAGGCAGCATTAAAACTGCTTGCCGCTTCAACCAAACCGACCGGTCTGTTTGCCTGTAACGATTTGATGGCTATTGGCGCGCTGCGCGCCGCGCTAGCCCTGGGTTTGCAGGTCCCCGGCGATCTATCCATCGTCGGTTATGATAACCTTGAGCTGGCCCAGTTCGCCAGCCCGCCGCTCACAACCATTGACCACCACGCCGGACTTATCGGCCAGGTGGCAGCCGAATTCGTGCTCAGCCGGATCCTCAACCCCGATCTTCCCCCGCGAAACGAGAAGATCGAATTAAGGTTGCTTGTGCGCCAATCCACAGCTCCCCCTCCCCTTTAACCATGAAAATAAGCCTGGCTGTCTCAACCTTTCCCACCGCGTTCGGCCCCATCATGGTCTCGGGCAACCTGGCTCAACGCCTGGGTGAAATTGCCGACCTGGGCTTCACCGGTGTTGATTTATTCATCCGGCGCGCTGATGAACCCGGCCTGGATGAGGTTGAAGCCGCGCTGCGTCGCAGTGGGCTGCGAGTGACGATTGTGGCAGCCGTCTCAGCCTTTGTGGATGAAGGACTGTTCCTATCTTCACCCGACCCCGCCGTGCGCAGCGCCATGGTTGAGCGTATGAAACATCAAATTGCCTTTGCTGCCCGGCTGGGGGCGATGGTGCCAATCGGCCTGCTGCGCGGAAAGCAAGGCGGCGAGGAGCGCCTCAAGCTGCTGGCGGATACCTTGTTTGAACTGCACCACTTTGCCGCCCCGCTGGGAGTCACCTTTGCGCTGGAACCGGTCAACCGGTACGAAACCAGTCTCATCAACACCGTCCAGCAGGCGCTGGACTTTTTGGAACGCTTTGACCTTCCGCAATTCGGCCTGTTACCAGATACCTTCCACATGAACATTGAGGAAGGCAACATTGAAGGCAGCATCCTGACGGCCGGGTCGCGCCTGGTTCACATTCACACCTCCGATAGTAACCGGCGGGTGCCCGGTATGGGGCACCTCAACTGGGATTCATTTTTTTCGGCTCTGAACACCTTCCACTACCAGGGATTTTGCGGGCTGGAGTGCATCCCCGGGCCAGACCCGCTGCAGGATGCCCGGTCTGGAATTGCATTCCTGCGCCGTTATTTGTGATTCACCAGGAGGATCCTCCAACATGAAACCGATTGAACAGCTCACCATCAATACACTTCGTTTTTTAGCGCTGGACATGGTCAATGCCGCCCAATCCGGTCACCCCGGTACGCCTATGGGGATTGCGCCGGTGGCCTATACTCTCTGGATGCGCCTCCTCAAGCATGCCCCCACAGCCCCAAACTGGCCCAACCGTGACCGGTTTATCCTCTCCAGCGGACATGCGTCATCCTTGCTTTACAGCCTGCTCCATCTCACCGGATACGACCTCTCCCTTGATGACCTTATGCGCTTTCGGCAGTTATCCAGCCGCACCCCCGGTCATCCCGAACGCAATCCCTCAATTGGCGTGGAAATGACCACTGGCGCTCTTGGGCAGGGTTTTTCAACTGCGGTTGGCCTGGCCTGGGCAGAAGCCTACCTGGCAGCAGAATTCAACCGTCCAGATGCGCCTGAGATTATTGACCACTTCACCTACGTCTTGTGCTCAGACGGCGACATGATGGAAGGGATTTCCTCTGAGGCTGCTTCGCTGGCAGGAAATCTCAGGCTGGGCAAATTGATTGCCATTTATGATGATAACCACGTCACCATCGAAGGAAGCACACAACTCTCATTTGATGAGGATGTCATCGCTCGTTTTAGGGCGTATGGATGGCACACTCAGATCGTCTCAGACGGGACCAATCTGGAAGCGGTGGAACAGGCCCTCAAAGCTGCTCAAGATGAAACTAATCAGCCTTCATTGATAAAAGTTCGCACAGTCATTGGTCACGGAAATCCGCGGCAGGGCACGGGCGCCGCCCACTTTGGAGCGCTCAGCCAGGCTGAAATGGCATCTACGCGCCAGGCACTCGACTGGCCGTGGAGCGAACCCTTCACCGTGCCCGATGACGTGCGCGCCCATCTTAGCCAGGCCATTGATATCGGCAGACAGCGCGTTCATGACTGGCAGCAACGCATGGCCCAATACAAATCGCTTTACCCCGTAGAAGCAGCCGATTTTGAGCGGCGCTTGAGTGGAGAGTTGCCCGCCGGCTGGGAGAAAGAGTTGCCTGTTTTTCCTGCCTCGCCTGAAGGCGAACCAACCCGCATGGCTAACGCGCCCATCATCAACGCACTAGCCGCGGCTATCCCAGAACTAGTCGGCGGGGCGGCTGATCTGGCCCCCAACACCCAGACGGTGATTAAGAATAGCGCCGATTTCAGTGCGCACCAGCGCCGCGGGCGGAATTTCCGTTATGGGGTAAGAGAACATGCCATGGCTGCCATCACCAACGGGCTGGCTCTGCACGGTGGGTTACGCCCCTTTGCAGCCACATTCACCATCTTTTCAGATTACCTGCGCCCGGCGCTGCGCATGAGCGCGTTGAACGGCTTGTCTTCGATCTTTGTTTTCACCAATGACTCTGTCGGTGTCGGCGAGGATGGCCCTACCCACCAACCGGTTGAGCAGTTGGCCTCCCTGCGCGCCACGCCCGGCATTACCCTGCTGCGCCCATGCGATTCTAACGAAGTTCTGGAAGCCTGGAAATTTGCGCTCAATAACCGCCAGGGTCCCACCTGCATCGCCCTCACCCGCCAGCCGGTGCCCATTTTAGACCGGTCAATTTATGCGCCAGCGCACAACCTCCATTATGGCGGCTATGTCCTCAGCGAGGCAGAAGGCGGCGCTCCACAGGCGCTGATTATCTCAACCGGTTCCGAGGTTCACATTGCGTTACAGGCCCAAAAGGTTCTTCTGGAACAGCGTATCCCGGTGAGAGTGGTCGCGCTGCCCGGCTGGAGTGTTTTTGACTGTCAGCCAAAAACATACCGGGATGCAGTTATTCCCCCACACATTCCTGCAAGGGTTGCCATTGAAGCCGGAAGTTCTTTAGGTTGGGAACGCTGGGTTGGAACCGGCGGAAAAGTCATCGCTGTGGATAGATTTGGCTTGGGCGGTCCCTGGAAACAGGTTTACCGGGCGTTGGGCATCACCGTTGAAGCGGTGGTGGAGGCGGTGCTGTCGCAATTGGCCTGACCATCCTGGATTTATTCCAAGGAGTCACTTTAAAAACAATAGGCAAGTAAATTGTTCAATTAAGATAAGGCACAACTTATGCTAATCGAAGAACAGGCGCGAGCCCTCTATGCCCAAGGTTATTCTTGCTCTCAATCAGTACTGGGAGCGTTTGCTCAAAGCTATGGTTTGGAACTGAACCAGGCTTTGCGGATCGCGGCGGCATTTGGCGGTGGCATCTCGCGTACCGGTCACATTTGTGGCGCAGCCAGCGGCGCAATCATGGTGCTCGGCCTGGCGCAAGCCAGCCTGGATCCAACCGATAAAGGTGCCAAGGAGCGCCTATATCTCATCGGGCAGGAGTTCCTGTCCCAATTTCAAACCCGCTTTGGCGCTTTGGAATGTAAAGACTTGCTGAGCCTGGATATATCCTCGCCGCCCAATCTGCAACAAGCCCGCGAACAGGGTTTATTTAAATCAATTTGTCCTGGCCTGGTGGTTGGAGCAATTCAAATCCTTATGGAGCTTAACACCCATCCTCACGAAGAATCAAATATACGGCACAATCCAGGGTGAGCCGTGCTCATAAAGCCACGGGTCAAAGCGCAATTCAGCATCGGGCTGCCTTAACAGGCCGATCCCGCTTCCGGGCAGGTTATTCACACCCACATCAAAAACCCAGCTTTGCGAGTCGGCTTTGGATTGCCGTACCTTTTCAACCAGTGATTGAGTCAACCGATTCAGGGCAGCAATATCACCGGCCTGCCCCAGCGGGAAAACCTCGAATGTTCCAGTTTCAAGCAATTCGGCGCCAGTGAGCGGCCCAACCGCGTGGCCGTGCTCATCCCACACCTCGGATGATGCCAGGATAAGCCTGCCCCCATCTGTTGTGAAGCGCTCCAGGTTGCTGCGCAGCGCGGGCGAGAGAAATTCCAAGGCAGGAGCAATTAATAATTTCACCTGCTTAGGAACGCCCTGTCTTGCAACGGTGCGGTCAGAAACAAAACAAGTGTGAACCGCCGCCTCGCAGCAGGCGCTGAAGGCTGAGTAAAGGCGGCGCCACTCTTTGCGGTGGAGTAAAGCTGAATCTTCCGGAACGAGGATCCCGACCTCAGCTGCGGGCGGCAAAAACCGCTGTGAGCGGCAGAGGCGGCCAAGCGTTTCAAGCACAACCTGCCAGCGCTCCTGCGCAAAGGCGAAGGGCTCCTCATTGCCCGGGATGGGACCATCATACACCCCGGGGGCATCCGAATACGGGTAATCGCGCGTCCAGAAGTAAAACGCCCCGGCGCCGTGGCGCACAGCCTGGTCATACCATTTACGGATAAGGTTACCGCGCGGAATGAAGCGCGGTGAAGCCGCCGAGGTGTTCATGCGCACGCTCACCATGGGCGCTTTGCCGGTCAGGTCATGGTAAAGCTGAGTGTAAAATGCGATGTAATGGCGCAGCATCAGGTCATCCCCCACCAGCAGCGGGCGGATGGCCACCGCGGGGTAATCGAACGCCCGCCCCTGCCCCGCCATATCCAGTGGAGGTAACTCATGCGGGTTGGCGGCAATTTGTAATCCCGCCCCCATGCGCTGTCGCAGCATCGCAGCCTGTGCTTCCACCACTGCAGATTGCCTCCTGCGGATCAGGCTCCAGAAACGCGCTTGAGCAGCGCGCTCAGGCTGCGTTTGTGGGCGGATAGGAGGAACCGGGACGCCAATTTCCTTTTCCAGATCTCGTTCTACCGCCTCCGGCTGCCTGAGATAGGCTTCAGCAAACAATCCCAGCGGGTAATGCTGGCACCATAGCACCATCAGTCGCTCACCGCTTTCAGCCAATGACGCACCGTAAACCGCTTCTACCTCGCGTAGGTCTCTTACCAACCGCTCGATTTCCATTTGATAAGTTGCCTTAAAGGCAGGCCAATCCTCTTCCAGGAAAGGCAGCTTTATGCCATAGATAGGTGCTTCTAAAACATGTCTCAGGCCATACTTGCGGTCTATACGCAATGATTCATAGAATCCATTACCCAGCCCATCGTTCCACGGGATACCAAACCGGCTGATGAGTGCGCCAATTTCATCCGGGCTAAAGATATTCCGCCGCTGAAAGCCAGCTACACGCGCCGGGTATGGTTGAGGGTCAAAACACGCCTGTGCGGGCAGCGCAGGCTGCATTTTTCCGTCCGGAGCATCTTTTGGTTGGAGTGACCCGGGCGCCACCTGGATGCGTTCAGCTCGGTCAAATCCTGCCGGGTCATAAGCTACTGTCGCGCCGGATTTCCAGCCGATAAATTCGCAGGCGTCCAGCGCCAGGCGGTCTATATCTTGTGCAGTCAGCTTGGGCATAGTTCCTCCACCTAGTTAAAACGCTCAGCCACCTGGCGAGCGATTTGCGCCCAGCGCGGCAGGCGGCTCAAATCCCCTTCCACCGTTTCTACATCCTTCAGCAGAATGTGCGCCCGGCAACCCCGCGCCTGTTCAAGCCCCTCGTGGAGGTTACGGCGCACCTCGTTCTCGTCAAAACCCACGCACACCATCCGCGCTGGATTTGGCCGCCAGGAGAAGACGAAATCATCCTCAATCAATGCCGCGCATTTGGAGACACTGGCGGTCGGCGTCACTGCGATGCTGCGCAGATTTTTCACCTGGCGCAGCATGTTGATTTTGCTGGTCAGATTTTCACAGCAGCCGTAAGCCACCAGTCCAAACGCTTCCATGATGGGCAGTTGGTATTGCAGCAAGAATTCATCGTGCATACGCGGAGAAACGAGCGTGTATTCCTGGGCAGCCATATGGCACCACAACTCACTGCGCTGACGGCCAAAAGCGTTTGGCTTTGGCGCTTCCAGGTCATCGCAGTAGCACATCACCTGGTTTTTCTGAGCCGTCAGGCTCCAATCGCCACCCTTCTCTGCTTGCTGATGGGTTTGAAGAATACCGTCGCGCAAAAAAGCCAGCAGCGCATGCAATTCGGCGGGAGAGTCGCTCATGTCATACATAATCTGCCCTAACCCGCGCAGAGCTGCCACCGTAGTTGAGATATCCCCCTGGAAGTTGAGGTAAGCAGGAGAGCGGTCGAGGTTAATGGTCAGCAGGTCGCCAATGGCTTCCTGCAGGCGTTCCAGGCGGCGAGCCGTTTCAGCCTCATCAATGCGGTGGGCTGGTTGAAGTAATCGCGTCATATCCTGCCAGGCCTTTATCGGCGGATCAGGTTTGTAGGAACCGCCCTTCTGGTAGTTTTCCTCACCCACGCGCGCCTCGTACACTCCCCATAAACCCTCTGGCGGCGTGATAACAGCGGCGCGCAGGGTGAACCACGGTTCCAGGATGAAATCGTCGCCGATGGTATCGTGAAAGAGCAGCAAGCGCAGAGCCTGTTCCTGCTCGCGGAAAAAACCATCCTCGCATTGCAGGTGTTCCTCACCGAACGTCTCCCGGCACCATACATTCCACATCCCGTAAGTGAACAACACCGGTGGGCGGGTGGGCTTGAGGCTCATGTGAGCGCGCCACAGCGCGCGGCGTTCATCCTGCACCGGTTTGGCCGCAGCCTGTGAATAGCGGGAAGCTAGTTCGCGCAAGATGGAAATATCAGAGGAGAGGGTCATAGCACCACTTTACAAAGCTCGGAATTATCCTGAACGGTTTACGGGAAGGTTCAAGCCTTCTTCATCATCAGGTGAACGCCGGCAGTCTTGAAGGTGCGCGGCAGCGCCAGGATGCGCGGATTGGAGCCAGTGTAGCGCTCAGCATCCTTCAGGGCTTCTGCAAAGGTGGCGCGGGTTTTCATACCCATGGCGCGGGCGTACCCCGGTGCATACGCGCCAACAATATACACCGCGGCGCAGTGCTGCTCAGCAATGTGCCCGCAGGAGATCATTGAAAACGCATGGTAGGGGTGGTAACCGTAATTGAAGCGGTACTTGTTGATGTAATCCTGCTTACTGCAGAAATATTCACCGTATTTTTCCAGGTCGGGCAGGGTGTTGTGATAATCGCCCTGAAACAGGTTATAAAGCTCGCGGTAGGACGGGAATTCCTCGTCGTGGAAGTAGCCGTTACAGATTGACGAGCAAATTACCACGCAATTATCCTTGAGCACCCGCTTGTGGCGAATAATCTGGGCAGCGATAGCCTGTAACATCAGGATGGGATTGGTGCCGTGCCCGTTCCCGTAATGAAAATTTTGCGGCATCCCAAACATCACAATATCAAACTTCTCTTCAGCCCAGGGGATATAAGTGCGCTGGTCGGCAATTTCCCAGGCCAGGGGTTGGATCTCTTTGCCGTAGCCAGAGAACACAGCAATTTGCCGCGCCGATGTATCCAGCAC
>CAYVOX010000013.1:0-39716 GCA_964453035.1 uncultured Anaerolineaceae bacterium | reverse complement strand
CAATACCGGATTGAACCAGACCGCGCAAGAAAGATTCCGGGATGGCGCGGCTGGCGGGGGATTTGAGGAGCAGCCATTCCGCGCCGAGGGAGGTGAGCTCGGGCAACCAGGTCTGGAGGTCGGCTTCGCGGTAATGGAGCGTATCCGGAAAGTAATGAAATCCGATGCGCGAGGCGTGAGCTTGAAATGGATTGAAAAGGGTATTCATTATTTGACCGCCAAAAGGAGAGGGATCGGACCGCTAGGCTTAGAGGTACAAGAAATATGCCAATTCCGAATCTAAAAACCTCTGCTATAATTCCTGCTGATGATATTGGTAACCGGCGGCACAGGTTTTATCGGCCAGAGTCTTATCCGCCACCTCGTTGAAGGAGGGAAGCCTGTCCGCACACTTTTACGACCTTCTCCCAAATCTCCCAATCTACCCCGGGGTGTGACGGTTGAGGCAGCCGTGAGCAGCCTGAAGGACGAACGCGGTCTGCGAGCAGCGTTGAAGGATGTGGATACGGTGGTGCACCTGGCGGGTGGAGAACGGCACGGCAGCCGGAGTGACCTTGAAGCGGTTGATGTTGAAGGAAGTAAGGTGCTAGCACAGGCCTGTAAACAGGCTGGCGTACGACGAATTATCTACTTGAGCCACCTGGGCGCAGATCGGGCTTCAGCTTACCCCGTGTTCAAAGCGAAGGCCATTGCCGAGCACTTCTTGATGGACAGTGGAGTGGATACAACCGTGGTGCGCAGCGCCGTGGTATTTGGACCGCACGACCAGTTCACCACGTCTTTCTTACGGCTGCTGAGACTCTCACCGTTTGTGTTCTTTGTGCCCGGGGATGGGCATAGTTTACTGCAACCCATCTGGGTTGAGGATTTGACGACCTGCCTGCAAATGGTGGTGGATGACGACAAGACCGCGAACCAGGTGATTTCGGTGGGCGGCGGAGAGTACCTAACTTTCCGCGAGGTGCTTGAGGATGTGATGGCTGTTTCAAGAATCAGGCGAAGAATCACTTCAATCTCTCCCGTCACGCTGCGAGGTCTTTCCGTGTGGTTTGAACAGGGATTGCCGTGGTTTCCCATTTCAATTTTCTGGCTAGATTACCTGGCGACCGACCGGACCACCGCTTTAGACACGCTGCCGAGGCGTTTTGGATTAATTCCAGCGCGGTTTCGACAACAAATAGATTATTTACGCCCCTCTCAAAGGCGAGCGACCAATCCAATGCAAAAATAAAGGTGAAGCGTATGGGCACACAGGGTTTTTGTATTCACGGCCATTTTTACCAGCCTCCACGGGAAGATCCATTAACGGGAGAAATTCCATTTGAAAGCGGCGCGAGCCCATATAAAAACTGGAATGAGAAGATTCACGACCAGTGTTACCGCCCGAACGCGGAACTGGCCAATTTTGGGCGCATCAGCTTCAACATTGGACCGACCCTGGTGGATTGGATGGCGGGATACGATGCCATGACGCTCAAGGCAATCATTGAACAGGAGCGGGCGACATTTGAACGATACGGCGTGGGCAACGGCATGGCGCAGGCTTATAATCACACCATCCTGCCGCTTGCCACGCGGATTGATAAGATCACACAGGTGCGGTGGGGATTGGCGGATTTTTACCACCGTTTTGGCCACAAACCGAGCGGAATGTGGCTGCCAGAGGCGTGCGTGGACGAGGAAACCCTGGAAGTTTTGATTGATCACGGGATTGAGTTTGTGATTCTGGCACCGTGGCAGGCCGAGGAAACGCACCTGGATACCAGCCAGCCTTACCTGGTGAACCTGGCGAGCGGGAGGCAAATCACAGCCTTCTTTTACAACCAGGATCTGAGCACGCGAATCAGTTTTGACCCGCCTTCGACGGTGAACGCGGATGAATTCATCACCCAGCACCTGCTGCCTAAATACCGGGTGGATACTGGCAAACTAGAGCTACAGCCGCAGCTCATCATGGCGGCTTCTGATGGTGAGCTTTACGGACATCACCAGAACTTTCGCGATAAATTCCTTTCGCACCTGATGAACGGGGCAATAAGAAAACACCCCATCCAACCCACATACCCCGCCGTGTGGCTAAAACAATTCCCGCCACAGAAACGCACCGGTATTCGCTTCTTCACCTCGTGGAGCTGCCACCATGGCGTGACCCGCTGGATGGGAACCTGCGGTTGCACCGAACACGCCGAGTGGAAAGCGCCATTGCGCCAGGCTTTTAACGAGATTGCCCGGGCGCTGGATGACCAGTACGAACAGGCGATGAGCCCTATTTTTTCCGACCCATGGGAGATGCGCCACGCGTATATTCATGTGCTGTTGAAGGAAGTGAAACTGGCGGAATGGCTGCAAGGACAGGCCAGGATTGCGCTGGATGAAGCTGCTTACCGGAAAATTTCGCTGCTGCTGGCGGCGCAATTTGAGCGGCAGCGCATGTTTACCTCATGTGGATGGTTCTTTGAAGATTTTGACCGCATTGAGCCGCGTAACAACGTGGCTTACGCAGCGCAGGCAACCTGGTTAAACCTGCAGGCCACCGCCATGGATCTGACATCACTGGCGATGGCCTGGTTAAGACCGGTGAAAAGCTGGCGGTCGGGTTTGCGAGGGGATGTGGTCTTCTCGCAATATTTCCAGCGGGCGAGGAGCAGCGGAACGCTGCACTATCCGCGGCTGGGCTTGACCTTCTCCACAACGCCAGACAGCAATTTGCTGACCTGATATTCAGAAGCTTTTTCGGCTTTGAGCAGGCGACTGGCTAATTCATGTGCGCCGAGCGTCTGCTCGATAAATGCGCTGGAAGAGCCCCGCGTGTCGCTGGCGGCTTCCAGAACAGCCAGAAGGTCCATCCACCAGATGAATTCCTCGAAAGCCTCCCGGTTGAACCAGAGCACATCCTTGTAACGGTTGACGCCGACAAAGGCGCGGATCTCTTCTTGCGAGAGCCAGCCAGAGAGAATCTTTTCCAGGGGGAGTTTTTGCCCCTGACCGTACCAGCGCTGCTGGGTAATGAGCAGGCGCACGGTGTTGGTCATAGACCAGGCAGCGGCAGAGTCAAAACCGAGTTGAATATAGGCTTCCTGGAGGGTTTTGCCGAGCTGCCATTCGCCCATCCAGGAGAGGGTGAGCGCGGAGCCATCGGTTTCACCACCGAGCTGACCCAGATTGTGCAGGAAGGTGAATCCCAGAAGGATATACCAGCGCCTGTTATCAGTCTCAAGAGGAGCAGCGAGGTAGTTCCAGGCCTGTTTGTAGAGCTTGCGCGATGGAAGGTGGAACTTCTGGTTGAGCAGGGGCAATTCCAGGACGGAGACCAGCTTCTGCTCGATCCCGAGGGCTACTTTCTCGCGATCCTGCAAGCCAGGGCGAACAAATTCAAGGCCGTCAAAAAGGTGCCAGATTTTTCTGCGGGTTTCAACCACGACGGCGAGAGCAAGCTCAGGATTCTTAAGGGTGGGACGCGAAGCGAGCAGGTGCGCGAAAAAGCCGGGGTGGGCAATTTCGCGGAAGGGGTTGAGCACGGGCTGTAAAAGCAGCTCTTTGAGGGCTTCTTCGATATCCGGAACGCCGCGCCCGTTGAGGTATTGCCAGAGGTGGAAATAGGAATGCCATTCGTCATCGTGGACGACGCGGAAGTTGGTGAATACCTGAACTTTGTAGGCGCTGAGGCTGATGTAGAGACCCTGCTCGGTCATTTCAGCGGCGGGGCGGATGAAATCCTGTCCGGAGACGAGATCGCGGAAGATGATGAAGGCGTTGGCGTCGGCCGGCAGAGCGAGACCCTCGGCGAGGGTGCGTTGCATCAGAGCGTGGTCACCAGAGGGAGTTTTTACGGCAAAGGCAGCAGAGGTGCGCACCCAGCCGCTGGTTTCAGCGAATTTGTTGTGATAGACCACCAGAGCGCGCTCGCTGCCGAGGCCGTTGGAATAGGCGAGGACATCTTCGTTGACGGAGCCCTGAGGGGTGTAGAAATCGTAGAGCAGGAAGTGCTCCACTCCGGCGAAGAGACCGCGGCGGTGCAAAATGGGGAATATTTCGCGCTGGTGGCGCTCGACCAGGTAGGGATCAACCTGCTCATCCCAGTAGGCGCGGCGAAATTCCATGCCGTATTTTTCGGAGAAACCCTCAACCTGGCCGTGACCAAACATGGGCAGGCCGGGCATGGTGGCCATGAGGGTGCAAATACCAAAGTATTTATCACCTTTACCGAACTGGTCAACGGCGGTGCGCTCGTCGGGGTTGTTCATGAAGTTGACGTAGCGCTTGAGAATTTCCGGGTCAAATTCCAATGTGTTTTTCATCACCAGGCGGTATTTAGCGTTGTCTTCATTTCGAAGCAGGTTCATGAAGGCACTGTTATAAACGCGGTGCATGCCAAGGGTGCGGACGAAGTAACCTTCCATGAGCCAGAAGGCTTCGGCCAGGAGCAGGGTATCGGGGGATTCCTGGGCAACGCGGTCAACCACCTCACGCCAGAACTCGACGGGGATGAGGTTATCGAATTGCTCTCGGGTGAGGCCGTGTTCAGCGCGCGAGGCAATATCGCCGCCTGAGCCGGGTTCGGGATACCACAGGCGCTGGTAATGCTTCTTGGCGAGGGTCATGGCAGCGTCAAAGCGGATGATGGGAAATTTGCGTGCAACCTCGAGGATGGTCTGGATGACGGCTTCGCGGACGGCGGGATTAAGGTAATTAAGCTGGGCGGTATCGTTCCAGGGCATGCTGGTGCCGTCGTTTCCGTGGTAGATATATTGGGTTTGACCGTTGCGGTGGTCGTAGCGTTTAAACACCACGGCGGCATCGGTGCGGTTGTAGTAATGGTCCTCAAGGTTGATGCTGACGCGCCCATCGGGAGCGAGATCGGGACCATTGAAGGTATAGGAGGGGAAGGGGCTGTAGGGGAGGGAGACAAACCAATCGGGGTGCTCGATGACCCAATCTGAGTCGATGCCCATGTGATTGGGAACCATGTCGCTGGCCAGGCGGATGCCGCGCTGCCAGGCGCGGTCGCGCAGGTTGCGGTAGGCTTCATCACCACCCAGATCCCAGGCGATGGAATAACCAGCAAGGGAGTAAGCGGAGGCGATGGCTTCGGGATTGCCGCACAACTGCTTGATGCGGGCAGAGGCGCGGGAGCGTTCCCAGAGGCCGATGAGCCATAGGCCAGTGAAGCCCCACCGGGCGAGGGTATCCAGCTCTTCATCGGGGATCTGGTCGAGGTGGGTGATGGGGCGCTGGTACTTCTTGCTGAGTTGGTCCAGCCAGACGAAGGAATTCTTGGCGATGAGCACCAGGCGCGGCATCCATTCCCGGTCTGGGCTGAAGCGTTCCGGCTCATGCTCAATGCTGGAGGCGAGGTCATAGACCGGGATGGGGACAGGGCCCGGACCCATGCCGGCAAAGGAGGCTTTTTCTTCTTCTTTGATGAGGTCGAGGCTGCTGAGCAGACGGTAAAGGAAGCGCCCGAGTAGTTCCGTCCAGTGGGTGCGGATGTACTCAAGTTGACCGGTGATGGAATAGGGGACGGCAATGGCCGGGGCGCGCAGCATCTCTACCAGGTTCTGCTGCTGAGGGCCGAATTTGGGCTGGGTTTCAAAAAAGGTGGAAAGCTCTTTGATGATGAGGGGATAGGTGGTTTCCTGCACCAGGCGGCTGTCGTCAAACAACTCGGCGTAGGGCAGAAGGGCAGGATTTTTGTTTTCAATCCACAGCAAGGCCATTTCTTCGAGGGCGATGAGCGCGTTGGGGATGCCTTCAGAGGTTTGCGAGAGGTATTCCTCGGCGGTCAATTCCTTTTTATAAACCGCGAGCGGGGGAAATTCCTGGAGGAAGTGAAGCAGGGCTTCCTGCACTTTTTTCTCGCCTATCTTTTGGGCGAGGTGCGCATAGGCTTGGTGGAGCACCTGCGGATTTTTCTGCTCACGGTAGAGCTGGATGACGAGGTGGAGAATCTCATCAATCAACCCCATCGCGTTAATCTGCCCGGCTTTAACGGATTGCTCTGGAAATTCGAGGAGGTTGCGTTTCTGGTTTATCTTCTGAGAAAAAATCCGGGCGGCATGGAAATTTGCCAGGATGATGTTGCCTTTGAGGGAAAAGAGCGATTCGTCAAATTGATACCGATCACGCGCCTGGCGAGAGACATGAAATTCCATCATAGGACGCTCCTGAAACCCCAGAATTAATTACAAGATAAATTATACCCTTATTGTTCAGCGAGGCGGGGCAAACACAACCATGAACCGGGGAGGTCAGGACGGTCAGCATCCGAAAGCAGTTGACCAGCCTGGACGAGGGTATCAACAGCCCGGCGGGTGTCTTCCGACCGCCAGCGGAATAGGCGGGTGAGGTTGCGCTCTTCAGCGGCGCCAATGGAAATCAAGTAGGTGAGGATGATTTTCTGGCGGGCAGCAGATTGGTCAATAAGCTGAGCCTGGTTGATGAGAGCAGGAAAGTGGCGGTTGACCAGGTCATAGATGAATGCATAACGCCAGGCGCCAGCCTGGCTGATGCCGGTGGGGAGCACGCGGAAAGCCATCTGCAGATCATCCAGCGCACGGTTGAAGCGGCCTTCGCTTTCGGGGGCGGAAAGGCGGGCAGCCTTGCGCAGGGCGAGGGTGTCGAGCGGACCTTCACGCAGGAGGGCGTCAAAGACGAGTTTAGTTTCAAGGCGGAGGGTTCCCTGGCGGTATTCATCGAGGATATCCGTTTCAGGATCGCCGTAGTTGGGAGAAAGGGCGTAGAAGGCGGGAAGAAGATCGAGCGAAAGCATGGTGTTGCGCCTTGAGATGCAGCGGGCATAGTACCAGCGGCGCAATCCGAGCATGCCGTCTTTCCACCCCCAGGTGATGTGCCCAGGGTCGTCATGCTCATCGGGGACTGGACGGTCACCGGCAGCAGCGACCCACAGGCTGGGGCAATCGATACCTTTGACAGGCCAGAAAAAGACAAAACCGCGCTGGTTGACGTAGTTGACGGCCTCCTCCGCGGAGGCGAGGCGCGATCCGGGGTGGGTGTTGAAGGTGAGGGCGCGGTGGGATTTGAGCAGGTCGAGGGAGATGCGGGGCATGCACACTCCGTGGTAGAAAATTTATCCTATCTTACTGCGAAATGCGGGGATTGGCTAGGGGGCGGGAAGAAGCAGCAAAAAAAACAGCCCGGAAGGCAAGCGAGCCTGCTACCGGGCATAGAAGGGTTGATGGGATAGGAAGAGAGGCTAATCGGCGCGGAGGATGTGGGTGACAATGTTGGACCCGCTGCCGCCGATGTTCTGGGACATGCCAATTTTTGCGCCTTCCACCTGGGTGCCGTGAGCTTCACCGCGCAACTGCTGGACGACTTCGCAAATCTGGTACATGCCGGTCGCGCCAACCGGGTGTCCACGCGCTTTGAGCCCTCCACGGGTGGCGATAGGAATGCGCCCGGTGGGGAGGATTTGACCTTCATCTGCCAGGCGCGGCGCTTGACCGCGTTCAGCAAAACCGCAAGCCTCGAGGGAGAGGGCTGCCATGATGCTGAAGGCATCATGCAGCTCGAAGAGGTCAATTTCAGCAGAGGTGACGCCAGCCTGGGCATAAGCCAGTTTTGCGGAACGTTCTGCAGCGGAGAGCCAGGTGCCGTCGCGCCGGTTATGGACAGAGATGGTATCGGTGGCAGCGGACGACCCCACCACGCGGATGACGCGCGCCCCGCTTCGGGAGCGCAGCAGTTCAGCGGGCACCAGGACGGCGGCGGCAGCGCCATCGCCAATACCGGAGGCATCCATCAGGTTGATGGGCTCAGCGATGATGCCGGCTCGGGTGTAGTCTGCGAGGGTGATGGGCTCCTGGAAGCGGGCGTAAGGATTGTGGGCGCCGTTGGCGTGAGCGTTGATGGAGAAGGGGGCGAAATGTTCTTTCTTCCAGCCGTGCTCGTGCATGTAGCGGCGCATGAGAAGGGCATTAAGGGCGACGAACGAGACGCCTTGTTCTACTTCCCAGTCGGCATCGGCAGCGGTGGCCAGTTCGGCGGTGATTTCTGCACCGGGGGAATCGGTCATTTTTTCAACGCCAACGGCGATAGCAGAATCCAGGTTGCCTGAGGCGATTGCCATCACCGCGGAGCGGAAGGCTGAGGAGCCGGAACCGCAGGCGGCTTCGACGTGGAGCGCTTCTGAAAAGCGCAGACCGCACCAATCCGCGATGAAGGCGCCTAACTGCTGCTGGCGGTTGGCGGAGCCTGACATCATGTTCCCAACGTAGAGGCCTTCAACAGAAGCCAGAGAGGCATCCTGTAAAGCTGCCAGAACTGCTTCTCCGGCCAGTTCTTTCAGGCTTTTATCCCAGAGTTCATCAATTCGAATCTGACCAATGCCGAGCACAGCAACTTCACGCATGACCAAACCCTCGCTTTCGGATGTGTTCTTTGAGAATTATAGCCTGTCTGGCTCTCAATAACTATCAAAAATGGGCGGATGTATAATTGAGGGGTGGCGCGCATCATTTGGATGTTGATTGGGCTGGTTTTTACGGTCACCTCGTGTAACAGGCCGTGGGGAGGTAGCACTGCGGTTGAAACCAGCGCAACACCAGGTGCGACAATGGCACCGTGGATAATCCCCACCCCCACAGCGCCGCTGCCTTCAGCCACTCCAACCGCTCTGCCGGGTGCGGGGTTGACGTTGTGGGTGGGGGAGGAAGTTCCGGAAGGACTACAAGGTCAACTTAAGCTGCCGGCAGGCGCGCAACAGGTAAACACCGCTGAACTGGCCAACCTGAGAATCGGATTCGGTGCCGGCGGGGGGAGGACGGCGCGCTGGATCTACGCGGTGACAGCCGCTTTTCCAACAATCACTGATGAGGTGAGCCTGGATGATGTGAAAAGCGCATGGGAGGGGGGCAAGCCTAAAGTTTTTGGTGGAAGCCCGCTGCTGATGTCTGCTTCCACGCGGGCGGCTTTTGCGATGTTGTGGGGAGAACCGGCGCCAGCGGGGGTGAAAGTGTTGGCGGAAGGCGCGCTGCAGGCGGAGGTATGGCGCTTGAAGCAATCCTGGGCGATTATCCCGTTTGAGGCTATCAACCCGCGCTGGAAAGTGCTGCGGGTGGATGGAGCTTCGCCGTTGGATAAGGGCTTTGATGCTGGAAAATATCCATTGGTGGTGAATTTTGGTCTGGAGGGGGAAGCAGGCGCACTGGCACAGGTTTTAAGACTGGCGCCGGAACTGCTGCCCCGAACGAACCGGGATCCAAACCGGTTGAGCGTGGTGGTGATGACCGGCGTCACGGCGCTGGTGCGGGGCACAGCCTGGATGATGGAGCGGATGGGATTAACCTTTCCGGGAAAAACAGTGCGGGATTGGCTGGTTGAGGCGGATATCACGCATATCAGCAACGAGGCGGCGTTCAATCCCAGGTGCGCTGCGCCTGATCCGCGAGATCCAAATCTGCGATTCTGCAGCGATCCCAAATACATTGAACTGTTGGATTACGTAGGCGCGGATGTCATCGAATTAACCGGCAACCACCTGAACGATTTTGGCACCGATGCAGTGCTGTATTCAATTGACCTGTATAAGCAGCGTAAGTGGCTTTACTTTGGGGGCGGAGAAAACAGCCAGCGGGCCAGCCTGGCTGTGACTGTGACGGATCACGGGAATAAGTTTGCGTTCATCGGGTGCAATATTGCCGGACCGCCAGCGGTGTGGGCGACAAGCAGCAAGCCCGGCGCGGCTAAGTGCGATCTGGAGAGCCTGGCAGGAGAAATAGGGCGTTTGAGAGGGCAGGGGTACCTGGTGATTGCCACCTTCCAGTATTATGAATCCTACGACCCGACGCCGTTGCCCATTCATTACCGGGATTTCAGAGCGATATCGGATGCGGGGGCGGTGATTGTGAGCGGGAGCCAGGCGCACTTGCCGCAAGCGATGGAATTGCGCGACAACCGATTCATCCATTATGGGCTGGGGAACCTGTTTTTTGACCAGATGGAAACGAACTGGCCACAGACTCGGAATGCTTTCATTGACCGGCATGTATTCTACGCGGGTAAGTACCTGGGGGTAGAATTACTGACGACGCGTCTGGAGGATTACACCCGTCCCAGGCCGATGAGTGCGGCGGAGCGGGCTGAAGAATTGCGGATGATCTTTGATGTAAGCAACTGGAAAATTGACCCAAAAACGGAGTGGAAATGAAAATTCATGATATCAGCGTGACCCTGACGCCAGAACTGGCGGTGTGGCCCGGCGATCGGGCGGTTTATCTGCAGCGCGAGCGCAAGATTGAGGAAGGTTCAAATTCGAACGTGTCGCGGCTGGATATCAGCGTGCACACGGGGACGCATGTGGATGCGCCGGTGCATTTTTTGCCGGGAGGGGGGACGATTGAAAACCTGGCGCTTGAGTTGCTGGTGGGAGAAGCCCAGGTGGTGCATATTGCGGAGGACGTGGAACTGATCACAGCAAAAGAAATCTGCGCAGCCAAGATCAGGGAGGGGATGAAGCGCGTGCTATTTAAGACGCGCAACTCGCGCTTCTTTCCGGCGCAGAGCAGCGTTTTCCATACCGATTTTGTGGGTATCAATGAAGAGGGTGCGCAACTACTGGTGAAAATGGGCTTGAGGCTGGTTGGGATTGATTATCTTTCGGTGGCGCCGTTTAAGAAAACTCGTCCGACGCATGAGGTGCTGTTGAAAGCGGGAATTGTGCTGCTGGAAGGGGTAGATTTGAGCCAGGTTGAGGCAGGAGAGTATCTGTTGTGCTGCCTGCCGTTGAAGCTGGGCGGAAGTGATGGAGCTCCGGCGCGGGTGGTGTTGATTGAACAACAACCCGAGGGGGGACATTAGAAAAACCGGGAAAGTAGCTTGTGCAGAGGGGGTTTACTTGTTGTCGTAACCGAAGGTTGGATCCTGGAAAAGCTGGCGCATCACCAGGCTGAACGCGCCCACAATGGGGGCATCCTGCTTGAGGGTGGTGTAGAGGATGGGAGGCGGGACGGCGCGGCGGGTGAGGCTGTGATGGTTGACGCGCTCAAGGAGGATGTCGCGGATGAGATTCTCCGCCAGGGCAATTTGACCGCCGATGACGACAGCCTGGGGATCAAAGGTGTTGACGAGGTTAACCACGCCGATGGCCAGACCGTCCCCCATTTCACGGATGACGTTACGGCAGAGGGGATCTTCCTGCTGGGCGGCGTGAATGATGGCCTGGAAGGTGATGAGATCGAGGTTGCCGTTGACCAGGTTAATCAGCAGGCTGGTTTTGCCTTCGGAGAGTAAGGCGCGGATGTGTTCTTCAACGGCGTGGGGGGAGGCGTACAACTCCAGGCAGCCGATATTACCGCAGGGGCAGACCGGGCCGTGCATGTCGATGGTGGTGTGCCCGATTTCACCGACGATGTTGTTGTTGCCGCGTTGAATATCCCCGGCGAAGTAGAGAGCGCCGCCCAGGCCGCCATCACCGAGGATATACACAAAGTTTTCGTATTCGCGGGTGGCGCCAAACCATTTTTCGGCGAGGGCACAGGCATTGGCGTCTTGATCAAGGAAGGTGGGCAGGCCAAAACGCTGCTCAACGATTTGTTTGAGGGGGGTATCGGGCCAGCCGGGAAAATTGGGCGGGCTGAGAAGGACGCCTTTGTTGTAGTCAAGGGGGCCGGGGGCGCAGATGCCGATGCCGAGTATTTGCCTGTGAATGAGGTTTGAGCGAGAAATCAGAGTCTGAATGAGCTCAAGGAGAACGGACAGGCTGATATCGGTGGGGTTGTGCGGCAGAGCGGTGATGACCTGTTCCTGAATCTTTTCTCCGAGGTCGAGGTTGGTGATCATGGCTTTGATGTAGAGCCGGTCAAGCTGGACGGAGATGATGTAGCCGGCCTGGGTGCGTATGCGCAGGATGGAACTGGGGCGACCGCCGCTGGATTCACTATTACCGGCTTCTTCAATCAGCCCCTGATGGATTAATTCACGGACGATATGGGTGATGGTAGCAGGGTTGAGGCCGGTAGTTTTGGCAAGGGAGGCGCGGGAGATGCCGCCAGCTTCGCGGATGGTGCGGAAGATGACAGCGCGGTTGACCAGGCGGACATCGCTGAGGTTGCGGCCAGTGGATTCCAGGAATGGAGAAATCATGATTCCATCCAAACAGAGATATTTGAATCGATCAAATTAGCTACTTTATTGTAGCAAGGCGCGCATAGTTTGTCAAACGAGAATTGGCTGCGAATTCAGCGGGTTTGGCTGGGGATGGGATGGAAAGAGCCGGTGGAGCGGTTGCGAGCGATGGAATGAGCCCGTTTAAGGTGCAAATGAGATGAGGATAAAAAATAGTTATTGACAAACATGTTTTGACGTGCTAGAATATTTTAAAGTAAGTTGATTGATTCAATAAAGTTTGAGCAGCCTGAGGATGAAACGGCTGGTGAGCAAATTCCCCCATGTTGGACTGACCTGGCGTTAGCCAGTTAAGTTAAAAACCCTATAGCCATTTGAAAGGAGTGAAGGATGAAGACGTCTACAAAAGGTGTCATTTGGGCCGCGATGTCTGTTTTTGTGGTCCTCAGCATGGTTCTGGCCGGGTGCGCTACCCCAACGCCAGAAAAAATCATTGTCAAAGAGACAGTGCCTGTTAAGGAAACCGTGCAAGTTAAGGTGACCGAGGTGGTGAAGCAAACGACCGTGATCACCCAGGCAGTCCCCTCCACTGGCCCGACGTACAACAAAGATATCAAGGGCGAAGTAGAAATCTGGCACTGGTGGGCTTCTCCGGTGCGCCGCAACGCCATCAAGCGCATCATGGCGACCTGCATGGTTCAGCTGCCCAACATCAAGATTGTGGATGTAGTAAAGCCGTGGGGCGACATCTGGACCGCTAATATCGCCGCTGTAGCGGCTGGCTCCGGCATGCCGGACATCATTGTTGAAGACCGCCCGAAGCTCCCCCAGACCGGTAAGGACGGCGTGGTGACCAACCTGCAGCCTTACATCACCAAGGATAAGTTCGATAGCTCGGTGTACTATCCCTTCACCTGGAAGCAGACTTTGCTGGACGGCAATTCCTTCGGTATCCCCTTCGAGACCGATGTGCGCGTTTTGTTCTATAACAAGACCATGTTTACGGACGAAGGTTTGGATCCCAACAAGCCCCCCAAGACCTGGGACGAACTGTGGGCTTTAGCTGACAAACTGGATAAGAAAGATGACAAAGGCAACTATACCCGCATCGCCTTTGCGCCGGTTGTGTTCGGTAGCGCCGGTTTGGATATGTGGAAGTACACCCAGGGTGTTGAGTGGGGCCAGGCTGATGGCAGCGTCAAAGTCAACGATGAGAAGACTCAGGCGACTCTGGACTGGATGAAGAAGTGGGTTGACCGCTACGGCGGTTGGCAGAAGCTGAATGATTTCAAAGCCAAGTTCGGTGCTGCCCCCAATGATCCGTTCATGTCTGGCGGCATTGCAATGTTCGTTGATGTGGCTGGTTACAACTCACAGCTTGAGTTCTACCGCCCGACCTATGCCCTCAAGGATGGCAAATCCAAGCCGCGCATGGAGTGGGGTGTTTCTCTGATGCCGTATGCCTCAAAGCCGGCGACCTGGTCTGGCGGTTTCGCGCTTTCCATTCCGAAGGGCGCCAAGGATGCGGATGCGGCCTGGGAAGTCATCAAGTGCATGACCGGCTATGATGCCAACGTCTCCTGGTCGCGCGATACTTACGCCATCGCGACCTATCAGAAGGCTAACGACGATCCCGAGCTGCAGGCTGTGGATATGTGGAAGACTGTCAGCGAGGCAATGAAGACCAGCACGGGTGGTGTGTTTGTTGCCAAGTACCCGAACTTCTCCGAACAGATTGACCAGCGGCTTGAGAAGTTCTGGAAGGGCGAAATCACTGCCAAGCAGTTGCTAGATGACGCTCAGAAGGCGATTGAAGAAGCCATCGCCAAGAAGAAATAACTCCAGCACATTCTTAATACGTTCAGGGGCGGGGAATAACCCCGCCCCTGACCCTATACCGACCGAAGCGCATCAGCTTTGACATTGATGTGTGGTTTCTTATTATTCCAATCAGGCGGTGCACTAAATTAGGAGGGCAAATGGCTGTTCAAACGCAGTCAAAACCGTACCGGAAATCCTGGATGAATAACGCTCGCAGGGAAGAGTTGCACGGGTGGTTGTTCGCCAGCCCGTGGATCATTGGTTTCCTGTTATTCACCTTTGTTCCGATGGTGTACTCGTTATATACCAGCTTCACCCAGTACAACATCATAAAAGCCCCGGTGTGGATTGGCCTGGAGAATTATGTTGATATTTCTCAGGACCGGTTCTTCTGGAAATCACTGGAAAACACCTTCTGGATGGTGATTGTTAAGACGCCGATTGTGATGGTCTGCGCGATTGGCCTGGCGATGCTGTTGAATTTTAAGATCTACGGGGCAAAGTTCTTCCGGTCGATCATTTACCTGCCAAACGTTCTTTCAGGTATCGCGGCCATCTTCCTGTGGCAGTGGATTTTGAAACCAGACGGCTTGTTGAACGAGGCGATAGGCATTTTTGGCATCCAGGGACCGTCGTGGTTTTCGGACCCGGCATGGACCAAGCCCGGCATGATTGTGATGGGAATGTGGTGGATTGGGGGGAATGTGCTCATCTACCTGGCCAGCCTGAAGGGCATTCCCAAGGAACTGTACGAGGCTGGCGCAATTGACGGCGCAATTGGCTGGTCAAAATTCCGCTACATCACGCTGCCGCTGCTCTCACCGACGATTTTCTTTGAGGTCATCACGACGGTGATTGGTACGTTCCAAATCTTCACCACGGCGTATATCCTTTCCGGGCAGAACTGGGCGCTGGGCGGACCGGAGCAATCGATGCTGTTTTATGTGCTCTATCTTTACAGCCGCGCGTTTGGTAAAGTTGGCCCGGCGGGCTTCCAGATGGGGTATGCGTCGGCGCTGGCGTGGATCCTGTTCGCGATTATCCTGGCTATCACCCTCTTCCAATTGTGGCTCTCAAAGAAGTGGGTTTATTACGAGTCGGGGAATTAGGAGGAAGCCATGGCAACTCAACAGAACACCACAGTGATAAACCCGTACAAAAAGCGCTTGATTACGATGACGCGGGTCGGGAACGTTCTGGGCTTCCTGGTGCTCACGTTCATCGCGATCATTTTTATTGTGCCGTTTTTCTGGATGATTTCAACTTCCTTGAAGGTACCTGAGGAATTGCGAGGAATCATCTGGATACCTCAACGATTGGCTTTTGAAAATTATGAAGCGGCTTTCAGCTTTGGGATGTGGCCTCAGTGGTTTGCCAACACTGCCATCATCACCTTCTTTGGGACGATTGGCACGCTGATATCCAGCTCGCTCGTGGCCTATTCTTTTGCCAGGTTGCGCTGGCGCGCTAAGAATGTGCTGTTTTCGATTGTGCTGGCGACGATGATGCTGCCGAGCGTGGTGACGATGATCCCGCAATTTGTGTTGTTTGCCAAGCTGCCAGCTTTTGGCTTCCAGGGGTCGCAGGTGTGGACAAACACTTTTCTACCGTTGATTGTTCCCGCCTGGCTGGGAGGGGGCGCCTTCAACATCTTCCTGTTGCGGCAGTTTATGCGCTCCATCCCGATGGAAATTTCGGAGGCGGCGCGCATGGATGGGGCATCAGAATTGAGAATCTGGTGGAATATCGTGCTGCCGCTTTCCAAACCGGCGCTGGCGACGATTGCGATTTTCACGTTCCAGGGTGCCTGGCAGGATTTCATGGGTCCGCTGCTTTACCTGCAGAGCGAGCATCTTTACACGCTGCAAATCGGGCTGAGGCAGTTCGAAGCGGCGGCAGGTGGGTCGCCAGCTTACAACTGGTTGATGGCTGCCAGCCTGGTGGTGATGCTACCGGTACTGGCGGTTTACCTCATTTTCCAGCGCTACTTTATCGAGGGCATTCAGCTCTCCGGCATGGGCGGACGTTAACCGCCTGAAGTTCACATCCTATGACTTTGATGATTGTTGAGAACCCATTGGAGGTGCGCAGCGGGAAATACCGGCTGGTGTTTCCCGCTGACCGCCCTTTTGCGCAACTGTTCTGCGGGGAGGGGAAGCCGGTTGCCGAGTTGTTTTACCTATCACAGGTGGATTGCCTGGCAGGAATGGATGACACCACCAGCCTGGGCACCTGGCAGGTTGAGCAGCAAGGAGAGCAGGTAGTTCTTTCGCTGCGGGCGGCAAGTGCGGTGTGGGGCGAGAAGGTTTATCGTCTGCGGTGCTTTGAGGAACGGATTGTTTACAAAGTTGAGGTGGCGGGGAACGGAGCCGTAACGGACATTCACTACTTCGGGGGGTACTTCTCTGGCAACCTGCGGTGGGGATCGGGGTTTTTCTATTCTGGGCAGAACTTTCGCCAGGGATTCACGCCGGAGCCCAACGTGGATGAAGTATTAGGGTTTTCGCCGGCAGAACAGCAGAAGATTGACTTGATGGGCGTGCCGGTGCCGGGCCGAGGCGATTGGTTTTTTACCCCGGCACCGTTTTGCTTTGCCTTCGAAGGCCCGGAGGGATGGATTGGGCTGGGGGTTGAGGCAGAACCGGGCAACAATGCCTACACCCAGTTGACCTACCAGGGAATGCGCGGAGCTTTTTACCTGACGCTCAAATGCGAGGGGCATCTAAAGGTGGAGGAGAGGGCAACCTTACCGGCAATCGGAATTGATTTTGCCGGGGATGCTTACCAAACCCTGGAGAAGCACGTTCGCGCCTGGCGGGAGGGGGGTGGTACGGCTGGGAGCGGGAGGCATACCAGACCGGACTGGTGGTATGGTCCGATCTTTTGCGGGTGGGGGGCGCAGTGCTACCTGGCGAGCAGGCAAGGGGGGCGAGCGCCGGATGCGGCGACGCAGGTTAATTACAATGAATTCATGCAGAAATTGAATGCGCACGACCTGCACCCGGGCATTGTGGTGATTGATGATAAATGGCAAGCAGCTTACGGGTTGAATAGCGTGGACAGGCAAAAATGGCCTGACCTGAAAGGGTTCATCGCCGGGCGGCATGCAGCCGGGCAGAAGGTGCTGCTGTGGTTGAAAGCCTGGGACCCGGAGGGCGTGCCTGCGGAGGAGTGCATCACCAATGCGGCGGGGATTCCGCTGGCGGTTGACCCAACGAACACCATCTTCAGAGAGCGCATGAGGAACATTGTGTTTGATTTGATTTCTGGCGGGGGAATGGACGCGGATGGGTTTAAAATTGATTTCAGCGCGCGTATCCCCAGCGGGCCGGGCATGCACCTGGCAGGCGAGGCCTGGGGGCTGGAGTTGATGCGGGCATATCTTGATTTGATTTACTCCAGCGCCAGGGCTGCGAAAGCGGATGCGCTGGTGATGAGCCATACCCCGCATCCTTACCTGGCTGACGTGGTGGATATGATCCGCTTGAATGATGTCAATACGGGAGGGCCGATCCTAGCGGCGGCGAGGCACAGGGCGCGGGTGGCGCGGATCGCCTGCCCGGATGCGCTTATTGATACGGATAACTGGCCGATGCCCAATAAACAGGCGTGGGCCGCCTATACGGCGCTACAACCGGACCTGGGCATCCCGGCGTTGTATTTTGACCGCGGGATAGACGCGACAGGCGAGGTTTTTGACGAGAAGGACTTCCAGCTGGTGAGGGATACCTGGGAGCGCTACAGGCGCATGAGGCAGGCATGAGCAAGGGTGAACAGGTTCTAATTGGAATTGATGCCGGAACAACTCATTGCAAAGTGGGTTTATTTGGGTTAGATGGAAGCTTGATTGGACAAGAATCTCATGCTACGCCGGTGAAACGCGCGGTTGAAGGGTACGATTACATTGACCACGAATCCTTATGGACGATGGTGGCTGAGGCCATTACCGGGCTGGTTGCGGATTGTAACATGGGCCTGCCGGGGGCCATTGGCATTGCTGGGATGGCAGAGACGGGCGTACTGGTTGGCAGAAAAACCGGAGCAGCTCGCTCGCGAATGATTCCATGGTTTGATATGTCTGCGGCGGGAAAGGCGGAGGTTCTGGGGCGGGAGGGTCAGCGGGAAGCGCGATTCTTTGAGAGCGGCATCTTCCCGGCTTATAAGTGCAGCCTGGCAAAAGTGTTGTGGCTGAGGGACGATCTGGGCGCGGACGTGGGTGGAGCGGTGTGGCTGTGCGGGCCGGATTACCTGGCTTACCGGTTCACCGGGCAAATGGCAACGGATTATTCCCTGGCGGGGCGGACATATGCCTTCCGCATCTTTGAAAAACTGTGGGATGCGGACTGGCTGAGACAATTCGGGCTGAAAACGGACCTCTGGCCTGAAGCTCTGCAAGCTGGAACGAAGGTTGGGACGACGCGATCGGGTATTCTGGGGATTCCGGCGGGAGTGCCGGTTTTTATTGCCGGGCATGACCATATCTGCGCGGCTCAGGCGGTAGGCGCCATCCAACCCGGGGTGCTGCTAGATTCGATCGGCACAGCAGAAAGTTTACTGGGAGCGTTCCCTGAACGCAAGATGGGTAAGAGAGAATTCGAGGCGGGATTTGCGGTAGGCTGTCATGTGCAACCGGGGACGTTTTACTGGCTGGCAGGGCTCTCCAGCGCGGGCGGTGCAGTTGAATGGTTGAGAAACCTGACCGATGAAGAAATCCCTTACGAACGAGTCAACGCGATGCTGGAAGGATTAACAAGCGACCCGGGCGACATCATCTTTCTCCCCTATTTAGCCGGTTCGGGGACTCCACACTCCGAACCGGCGGTGAGGGGGGCGCTGGTAGGGCTGCGGGCTACTCACCGCATGCCAGACCTACTCAAGGCTGTGCTGGAAGGGACGGCTTACGAAATTGAATTCGCTAGAAGGCGCGCTGAAGCGCTGCTGGGCGTGAAGATTAACCAGATTGTGGCAACTGGCGGTGGGACAAGAATTCCGCGCTGGATGCAAATCAGAGCGGATGTATGTGGCTGGCCGATCCAGGTTGCGCAGACGGCTGAGGCAGTGATGTTGGGAGCCGCGATGGTTGCAGGATGGGGCGCAGGTATATTTGGCAGCCTGCAAGAAGCTGCTACCGCGATGGCTAAACCTGCGACCGGGGTTTATTCGCCGGAGCAACAGCGTCATGATCGTTATGCAGATATTTTTGAGCAAACGTTCCTTAAGGTGCAGGAACCTATCCGTCAACTGCACCGGGATGGATTTTAGAGAGGTTTAATATGGCTAACCCGGCAAAAATCAAGAATTTACTTCCATTAGATAAGATGCTGCCCATAGCTGAAAGAGGCCAGTTTGCGGTGGGGGCTTACTCGGCGCGTTCGACAACGATGGTGGAGCCTGTGCTGCGCGCCGGGCAGAAAAACCACTCACCGTTGATTGTTCAGATCTCGCAGAAGGAATTTGCGCGCTATGGTTTGAGCGCCAGGGAGTTTGCGGATGAGTTTTACCGTAAACTGTTTGAGCTTTCTATTTCTGTGCCGGTGGGGCTGCACCTTGACCATACAACCGATCTCACAATCATCTGGGAGGCTATCGCTGCTGGATTCACCTCGGTAATGATTGATGCTTCAGCAAAACCTCTGGAGGAAAACATTGCCATCAGCAAAGAGGTGGTCGATTACGCGCACGCGCGGGGTGTGGCGGTGGAAGCCGAACTGGGGCGAATTGGGACAACCGACTTTGTGGAGACCGAGGAAGACGAAGAGTTCTACACCCAGCCTGAAGAAGCGCTGAGGTTTGTGCAGAAAACGAAGGTGGATGCGTTGGCAGTCTCGGTGGGGACGGCGCACGGGGTTTACACGGTGCGCAAACCGAAGATTGACTACGAGCGGTTGAAGGCTATCAGGGCGCTGACTCCGGTTTCATTGGTGATTCATGGAGGTTCGGGAATCCCCGAGGGGATGTTGCACCAGGCCTATCAGTTAGTGGGGGGAGGGGTTAGCAAAGTGAACATCGCCACCGACCTTGAGCTGGCTTACCGGCAGGCGTTGGGGATTGACCATCACCTTACCAATGCGGAACTGGCAGGATTGAGCGCCGTTGAAAAGGCGAAGGCGCAGCAAGCGGTTGAAAACCTGGTGAGCGATAAGATTTGCCATTTTGTGCTGAGCGCCGGCCACGATGTGGACTTTAAAAAGGTGAAGCATGCTGGTTGAGATCCCCGAGCTGAGCGTTTTTGAGGATACCTGCCAGGTGTACTGCCTGCGATGCGGAGATCAGGCTGTGCTGGTGGATTTCGGCAGCGGCGCTGCGCTGGAGGTGCTGAAAAATGAAGGTGTACGGGTGACTGATGTGCTCGTCACCCATTTCCACCGCGACCAGGTTCAGGGGCTGGAAAAGGCGATAGATGCCGGGGCGCGCATCTGGGTGCCCTACAGCGAGCAAACGCTATTCACTGCGGTGGACTGGCACTGGCAGGGGCGGAACATCTTCAATAATTATGACGTGCGTCAAGACCGCTTCACGCTGCTGCACTCGGTTGAGGTGGCAGGGTTGCTGGAGGATTATCAAAGGTACACCTTCAGCGGTTTCACCTTCACCGTGCTGCCCACACCGGGGCATACGGCGGGTTCAATTAGCCTGCTGGCGGAAGTGGGGGAAAAGCGGCTGGCGTTCACGGGTGATTTGATTTATGGAGCGGGCAAGGTGTGGTCGCTGGCAGCGATGCAGTGGTCCTATGTTGGCAGCGAGGGGCTGCCTGCTGCGGCGGCTTCGCTGGTGGACCTCAAAGGGAGAGGCGTGGATGTGCTGCTGCCTTCTCATGGAGAGGTGATAACCAACCCGGTAGAGGCGATTGACCTGTTGGTGGAGCGTCTGGCGGGTTTAATGCGCTCACGAAACCAAAATCCACGGTTGTTTAAATTCATTGAGCATCCTTACGAGCGCATCTCAACGCATCTGTTGCGCAGCCAGCAAAACATGGCAAATACGTTTGTGCTGCTATCAGAGAGCGGCAAGGCGCTGCTGATTGATTACGGTTACGATTTGATGACAGGCATGCCGGAATTCACGCAGCAATATGGAAGGCGCCCGTGGTTATACTCGATTCCGACGCTCAAAAGGCAGTTTGGGATTCAAAAAATCGAGGCGGTCATCCCTACCCACTACCATGACGATCACGTGGCGGGCATCAACCTGCTGCGGCGGGTGGAGGGTGCGCAGGTGTGGGCAGCTGAAAATTTTTCGGATATTCTGGAAGCTCCAGAACGGTACGACCTGCCCTGCCTGTGGTATGACCCCATCCCTGTGGAACGCAAGTTGGCGCTTAACCAGCCGTTTCAGTGGGAGGAATATACGCTGACGGTGTACGGTCTGCCCGGGCATACCCTTTATGCAGCCGCGATTGGTTTTGAAGTGGACGGGGTTCGAGTCCTGGCTACCGGCGACCAGTATGCCGGAAACAGCGGCATGGAGTGGAATTATGTGTACCAGAACCGCTTCAGAAGCGAGGATTTTCGACTTACGGCAGAGCTTTACGCGCAGCTGCGACCGGAGCTAATCCTTTCAGGACACTGGGAACCGCTGTGGGTGCGGGATGAGCAATTCTGGGATCATTTGATGCAGCGGGGACGAGAACTGGAACAGATGCACCTTGACCTGCTGCCGGAGGAGATCAGGGGGTTTGGAGCAGAGGGTTTTGGCGCGCGGCTGCAACCTTACCAGGTGGCGGTCAAGAGCGGTACGGTGATTGAATACGAGGTGGAGCTTGTGAATCCCCACAATGCCCCGGCAGAGGTGGAAGTGAGGCTTGAGGTTCCGGCCGGGTGGGAGGCCACCCCGGAGGTGGTCCGCGCTCAATTTGAGGCGCTGGAACGCAGGCGGATTAATTTCTTCGTGCATACGCCTGAAGGCACCATTGTCCGGCGGGAAAGAATTGCGGCGGAGTTGCGCGTGAAGGGGCAGTCTTTTGGTTTGCATGCTGAAGCGCTGGTGACATTACATCTTTAGTTGAGGAAGCATGGCTGACAAAAAAACACTTCACATGATTGGTAATGCCCACATTGACCCGGTGTGGCTGTGGAACTGGCAGGAAGGGTTCCATGAGGTCAAGGCGACGTTTCGTTCGGCGCTGGACCGGATGAAGGAATATGCGGATTTTGTGTTCGTCTCGAGCTCAGCGGCGTTTTACGAATGGGTGGAGCAGAGTGACCCTGAAATGTTTGAGGAAATCAGAGCGCGGATCGCAGAAGGACGCTGGCAGGTGGTGGGGGGATGGTGGGTTGAGCCGGATTGCAACATTCCGGGGGGGGAATCGTTTGCGCGGCATGCGCTTATTGCCCAGCGCTACTTCAAGGAGAAATTTGGGGTGACAACGCCAGTGGGCTACGCGCCAGATAGCTTTGGGCATAACGGGATGCTGCCGCAACTGCTTAAGCTGGGTGGAATGAAGTATTACGCCTTCATGCGACCCTCACCGCATGAAAAAGGCTTGCCATCACGGCTGTTCTGGTGGGAAAGTGACGACGGCTCAAGAGTGCTGACGTATCAGATTCCTTACGAATATTGCACACCTCCCAGGGAAATCGAACCACATATCCGGAGGGTGGCAGCGGAGTTGCAGACACCACTGAACGACCTGATGTGCTTTTACGGGGTGGGCAATCACGGCGGAGGTCCCACGCGAGAAAACCTGGATCTGATTGCGAAATTGAGCCGCGAGGAGAGCTTGCCCGACCTGGTTCTTTCCACGCCTGATGTGTTTTTTAAGAAGATGAGCGAGCAGAATCTTCCGCTGCCAGTGGTACATGATGAACTGCAGCATCATGCTTCGGGTTGCTACGCGGTGCATTCTGGCATCAAGCGCTGGAACCGGAAGGCTGAGCATGTGCTGATGGCAGCGGAAAAATTCTCGAGCGTGGCTGCGGCAGTGACCGGGCAACCTTACCCGGGCGATTTTGGACGAGCATGGAAGAATGTGCTTTTCAATCAGTTCCACGATATCATGGCAGGCACCAGCCTGGAAAGCGCTTATGAAGATGCCTGTGTCAGCAACTCCGAAGCGTTGAGCATTGCCCAGCGCAATACCAACCTGGCGCTGCAAGCCATCGCCTGGCAAATTGGAATCGAGGCTGAGGAAGGGATGATCCCCTTTGTGGTGTTTAACCCGAACGCCTGGGAGACGCTCAGCGCGGTGGAGATGGAATTGGGCGGCTGGAAACCCGACATGGCACTGCTGGACCCGGAGAACCGGGTGGTGCCGTACCAGGTGATTCAGGCTGAAGCAACCTGTAACGGGCGGACGCGCATCTGCTTTGTGACGCGCCTGCCGGCGCTGGGGTATGCAGTTTTCCGGTTGGCGTACCGGGAGGGGGCAGCGGTTGTGGACCTGCCGAAAGCAAGCGACCACGTCATCGAAAACGAGGCTCTGCGCCTGGAGCTTGACCCGGAGACAGGCTGGATTATGGGGCTGTGGGATAAGCGCCTACAACTGGAGATTTTTGCTGGTTCGGCTGCCAAACCGGTGGTGATTGACGATCCGAGCGATACCTGGTCGCACAATGTGTTTGCTTTCAACCGGGAAGTTGGGGTGTTCAAGGCACGCGGTGTGAAGCTGGTTGAGCATGGAGTTGTGCGCTCGGTGCTGCGCGTGAAGAGTGAATACGGGATGTCGCGCATCATGCAGGATTTCATCCTCTACCGCGAATTGGATTCCGTTGAGGTGCGCATCCAGGTGGACTGGCACGAGCAGTTCAAGCTGCTTAAGTTGCGCTTCCCCATCCACCTGAACCAGATGAAAGCAACCTATGAAGTGCCTTATGGTCAAATTCAGCGGGCGGCGAATGGGATTGAGGAGCCCGGTCAAAGCTGGGTGGACCTCTCGGGAATTTCACGAGATAACGGCGCCATGTACGGGGTGAGTATTTTGAATGACGCTAAATACAGCTACGATGTGCAAATTCGCGATATCGGGTTGACGGTGCTGCGCAGCCCTATCTATGCCCACCACATTCCAAAAGTGGCTGACCCGCAGGGTGACTATTCGTTCATTGACCAGGGCATGCAAAAGTTCACTTATCATATCTATCCTCACGCGGGCAACTGGGCTGAGGCTGGAACGGTGCGGCGGGCGTGGGAGGCCAACCAGAAGCCAGTCACCCTGCTGGCGACCTACCATCCGGGCAAGCTACCCTTGAAGCAGGGGTTCATTCAGGGCCACCCGGCGCAGGTTGTGGTGAGCATTGTCAAGCGCGGCGAAGATGGCAATGGCTGGGTGGCGCGAGCCTACGAGACTGCCGGGCGAGCGTGCAAAGCAAAAATCACCCTGCTGGAGCGAACCATCCATGCAGGTTTTAGAGCGGGAGAAATTAAGACATGGTTGATTCCGGATGATGCCGGGCGAGAGGTGGTTGAGACGAACTTTCTGGAATGGAGCGAGTAGCCTGTGATTGAGAGAATTTCACTCAACGGCAGCGGATGGCTGTTCAAAGGGTACTATGGCGAAGATTGGCGCTGGCGGCTGGCCGTGCAACCGGGTAGCCGGGATTTTATCCGCGGATGGATGCCGGCGGTGGTTCCCGGATGTGTCTTGAACGACCTGCTGCAAAACGGCGAAATTCCCGACCCACATTTTGAACGCAACAGCCTGTTGAGCGAGTGGGTCTGTCAGAGAACCTGGCTTTACCGGAGGACGTTTACCCCTGAGCTGGCACTCAAAGGAAGGCGCGCGCGCCTTGTGTTCAAAGGCGTGGATTACGAGATGGAAGTCTTTTTGAACGGCGAGAGCCTGGGGACGCACACCGGGATGTACACGCAGGCAGTCTTTGAGGTGAGCGACCTCTTGAAGTTTGGGATGGAAAATTTGCTGGTTGTGGTGGTGGCGCAGCCACCCCAGGAACAGCCGCAGGTGAGCCGCTCCGGCTTGGTACGCACGCACAAGGCGCGGATGAACTACTGGTGGGATTTCTGTCCCAGGCTGGTGCATGCGGGACTTTGGGATGAGGTGAACCTGGAGGTGAGCGGTCAGGCGGTTCTGGAGGATGTGTACATACGACCGGTTCTGGACGAGGCAATGAAGCAGGCTGAGGTGCTGGTGACCTGCAGGGTGAACGCATTGCAGGCGGTTGATGGCGAAATTGAGGTGGTTTTCAGCCTGGAGGGCGGCGAGGTTGCGCGAGGGAGTTTACAATGCGCCATTTTAGAAGGGGGCAGTGAGCAGAAGCTAAGCATAACCATTGAACAGCCCTGTCTGTGGTGGACGAATGGGAATGGCGTGCAACCCATTTATAAAGCAAGAGTGATTTTGCGCATAGCCATTGATAACCTGTGGGGGGTATCCGACCAAAGGGAAGTGAATTTTGGTGTGAGGCGGTTGCGTGCAGTAGCTAATTCTGGCGGACCAGCCGATGCGCTGCCCTACACGCTGGAGGTGAACGGTCAGCGGATATTCGTCAGAGGCTGGAACTGGGTTCCAATGGATGCGCTTTACGGTGTGGAACGCCCTGATAAGCTGAGACGGCTTATATCCCTGGTTAAGGATGCTAACGTCAATTTACTGCGAGTGTGGGGCGGGGGATTGATTGAGAAAGAAGCTTTTTACAACCTGTGCGATGAACAGGGGATTATGGTCTGGCAGGAGTTTATCCAGTCCAGCTCCGGCATTGACAACAACCCGCCAGAAGATGCCGAATTCATTAGATTCTTGGTGAATGAGGCGAAGCAAATCGTGCCTGCGCGGCGCAACCACCCTTCTCTGGCTATCTGGTGCGGCGGAAACGAACTGACACGCGGAGAAAAGCCACTGGATGACCGTCATCCTATGCTGGCAGCGCTTAAGGCTGTGGTGAGGGCGGAAGCGCCAGATTGCATCTGGCTGCCGACCTCATCTTCCGGGCCGGTATTTGGAAATGGGCTGGAGGAGATTGACAAGCGGCCCAACGACCTTCACGACGTACACGGACCCTGGGAGTACCAGGGACTGGAAAAGCAGTATCAGCTTTATAACCGGGGGACGAGTCTGTTCCACAGCGAATTTGGCGCGGAGGGCGTCACCAATTACCGCAGCCTGGAGCGCAGCATCGCTTTGGAACACCGCTTCCCGGTCAACCGCGATAACCCGGTGTGGTTTCACCTGGGGGCATGGTGGGTGAAGGAAGCGATGTGGCACAGCGTGTTTGGCGAGTTTGCCGACCTAGAGCAGGCGATCCGCGCGACGCAATTTTTACAATACGAGGGATTGCGCTATGCGGTTGAGGCAGATCGAAGGCGCTGGCCGCGCAACAGCGGAACAATTCCCTGGCAGTTCAACGAACCCTTCCCGATGGCAGCCTGCAGCTCAGCGGTGGATTATTATTCTGAGCCGAAACCGGTCTATTACGCGGTTCGGGCAGCATACCAGCGGGTGCACGTTTCGGCGCGATATGAGCGGCTGGCGTGGGGCGGGCAGGAGCGGTTCAAGGCAGACCTGTGGATAACGTGCGACGGGCAAGAATTACCCCTGGAAGGCAGACTGACCTGGGCGGTGCAGCAAATGGATGGTGCCGTTGTGGAACAGGGCGAGTCACCGGTTCACTTGACGCATGAGCCTTCCAGTTCAGTCACCAGTGCAAGCTGCAGCCTTGTGGAAATCAAAAGCCCGTTGTTTTTCCTCACGGTGAGGTTAAGTAATGCCAGTGGCCAGCAGGTGGGGTACAATCGGTATTTGTTTGCCAGCGGAGAAAACATGGCGGCCATTTTTGAGCTCCAAAAAGCCGTTGTGGAGATTAAGAAGGAGCAGCAAATCGGTGAGGACTGGGTGAGCGTGCATAATCCATCCGACCGGACGGCATTTTTTATCTGGCTGGAGCGTGATGGCGAGCCATCGGAGCATGAGTTTGCCAGCTTTACAGAAAACTATTTCTGCCTGCTGCCAGGCGAGACACAGGAGCTTGAAGTTCATTTCAGCGGACCACGGATTCCATACCGGGTGGGCGGATGGAATGTTGAGAATAAATCAATCAGGTGATACTTTATGGTAGAAACGGTTACCCCACGCCAGAGATTCATCGCAGCGCTTGAGCGGCGCCCCATTAGCGGGCGGGTGCCTACCTTTGAACTGGTGTTCTTCCTCACCATGGAGGCGTTTGGCAAGGTACATCCCTCGCACCGCAACTTTGAGCAGTGGAACCAGATGGAGGAGAAGGAGCGGTGCCTGCAGCGCGAGGATGTGGCGGATGTATTCATCCGCACGGCAGACAGATACGAGCATGATGCCATTTTTATTCATCCGGTGCCGGGGCTGGGAGAAGAAGAGACGCGTAAGCTTATTGACGTCATTCGCCAGAAGAGCGGCGACCGATTTTTCCTGATGATCCACGGGGATGGAACCATGGGTATCCCCGACGGCGAACACATGGCGGAGTTCAGTTACCGCATGGCAGACGACCCGGAAGGGTTGAAGGCGGAGGCGCAGCGCAAGGTGGAACTGGCGCTGGAGCGCGGTGAGCGGTATATGAAGCACGGCGACCTGGATTGCATGGCACTGTGCACGGATTACTGCTTGAACACCGGGCCATTTTTGAGCCCTCGAAAGTTTTCGGAGTTTGTGACACCCTACCTGGAAAAGCTGGTGCGCGGTTACCGCGAGATGGGGTATTACGTCATCAAGCACACGGATGGCAACATTATGCCTATCATTGACCAGCTGGCGCAGGCTAACCCGCACGCGCTGCATTCGCTAGACCCCCAGGCTGGGGTGGATATTGCCGAGGTGAAGCGGCGCTACGGCGACCGGCTGTGCCTGATTGGCAACGTCAACTGCGGGTTGATGGATACGGGCACTGATGAGGAAGTGGAGGCTTCAGCGCGGTATGCGCTGAAAAACGGCATGCCCAACTACGGTTATATCTTCTCAACCAGCAACTGCGTCTATACCGGTATGCCCCTCAAACGGTATGATCTCATCCAATCAGTGTGGCGGCAATACACTTACCCCTTACCTGAACCGGAGGCGAGAGATGGACATGCTTAACCGATTGTTGAGCCGGTACCCGGATTTGCATAGCTGTGCGGAGGATGTGGTTAGCGCATACCGGATGCTGGAAAATTGTTACCAGCAGGGCGGTAAGGTGTTAGTGTGCGGCAATGGCGGCAGCGCCGCGGATTCAGAGCATATCACGGGCGAACTACTGAAAGGGTTTTACCTGAAACGCCCGATTGCAGTGGAGTTGAGACAAAAGCTGGCGGAGCTTTGGCCGAATGAGGGCAAGTATTTAGCTGACCACCTTCAAGGGGCGCTGCCGGCTATTTCGCTTGTGAGCCAGGTGAGTTTTATCACCGCGTTTGCCAATGACGTGGCAGCGGACATGATTTTCGCCCAGCAGGTTTTTGCGTATGGGCAGGCAGGTGATGTTCTGCTGGCGCTCAGCACATCGGGGAATGCAAAGAATGTGGTGAATGCGGTGAAGGTGGCAAGCGCGAAAGGCATTAGAAGCCTCAGCCTGACTGGTAAAACGGGGGGGATTCTGGGTCATGTGAGCGATGTGACCATCAAAGTGGGATGGGAATTAACACCAGATATCCAGGAAAGGCACCAGGCCATTTACCATACCCTGTGTGCTATGCTGGAGGAAAGGTTTTTCGCATGAGTATTTTGGCCGGGGTGGATATTGGCGGTACGAAGTGCGCGGTGTGTGTTGGCGAAGCGCTCAACGGCGAGGTGAAAATCCTGGGAAAGCACCGATTTGGCACGATGAGCTCTCCGCAGGAGGCGCTGGCGGAAATTAACGCGCAGCTGGCGGAGTTGTTAAGGGAATGCGGGCAGAACTGTTCGCTGCAGGCGATTGGCATCAGTTGCGGGGGACCGCTGGATAGCCGCAAGGGACTGGTGCTTTCGCCGCCAAATTTGCCGGGCTGGGATAACATTGACGTGGTAAGCCCGCTCAGCAGCACCTTCAAGGTTGCCACCGGTTTGCAGAATGACGCCAACGCTTGCGCGCTGGCGGAATGGAAGTGGGGGGCGGGGCGCGGATGCAATAACATGATTTTTCTGACCTTTGGCACCGGCATGGGCGCGGGGTTGATTCTGGATGGGCGGCTGTATGCGGGGATCAACGATATGGCGGGGGAAATTGGGCATATTCGCATGGAGCCGCATGGACCGGTAGGCTATGGAAAAGCTGGCTCGCTGGAAGGTTTTTGCAGCGGGGGTGGCATTGCCAATCTGGCGCAATTCATGGCGCTGGATCAGTTGCAGCTGGGCAAACCAGCCAGTTTTTGCCAGAGCTATGAGGAACTGGAAGCGCTGACCGCAGAGCGCATCGGGGAGGCAGCGCGGCAGGGTGACCCACTGGCAATGCGCGTGTTTGAGACCGCGGCCTACCACCTGGGACGAGGACTGGCGATCCTGGTGGATTTGCTCAACCCGGAGCGGATTGTCATTGGCAGCATTTACAACCGCCAGCAGGAACTGCTAGAAAAGGTGACACTGCGGGTGCTGCGCGAAGAAGCGCTACCCCGGTCGCTTTCGGTGTGCCAGGTTGTGCCGGCAGCCCTGGGCGAGAGCGTGGGTGACCTGGCAAGTCTTTCGGTTGCCATGAACCTGTTGTAACCAACAAAAGCAGATTTTCATCACACAAAGGGCATTATGAATTATTTCACATTGGAAAAAATTAACCGGCTGCTGCCGGTGGTGCAGGGCTGCATTTTTCGAGAGGTTGTCCCTATTCGAGGTTTTAGATACATCGAAAGCGATGTGAAGGGGGCGCAAGGCGTTGATTTTGATGACGCAGACTGGCAACCGTTTGACGTACCCGGGGACTGGGGCGGGTTTGATGTGGATGCCTGGTTCAGGGCGAGGATTGAGATACCGGAAAGCCTGCGGGGGAAAAAGCTGGCGCTGCACTTTCTGGTTGGACCGAGGGATGGAGGAGGGTCTACCGCTGAGACGATGCTCTACGTCAATGGAATGCCGCTGCAGGCAATTGATTACTGGCATGAAGATGCAGTTTTACCGGAGGAGCTTTCCAGTTTGGCGGTCCTTCAGATTGCTTTAAAAGCGTGGAGCGGGGTTTACCGTGTGCCGGTAAGGCGAAGGTTCAAGGAAGCGCAACTGGTGGAAATTGATGAGCCCACCGAGGCTTTCTTCCACCTGGCAGATACGATGGCGCAAGCCATTGCCGTACTGGACGAAAATGACCTGCGGCGGGTGAAACTGGAACAGGCTCTTAATGGCGCGTTTCAGCTGGTGGATTTTATTCGCGTGAAGCGTCTCCCTTTTTATACTTCTATTCGGGAAGCGCTGGTTTATCTGAATAAGTGCCTGCACAAATTACAGCGGGATGAATTGAAACCAACCGTCACAGCAGTGGGGCATTCTCATATTGACATGGCCTGGATGTGGCGCATGGAACGGACACGACAAAAGGCTCAGCGCACCTTTACGACCGTGTTGAACCTGATGCGGCAGTACCCTGAGTACCGCTATTCGCATTCCTCGCCGCAGTTGTATGAATTTGTTAAGCATGATGCCCCGGAGTTGTTTGCGCGAGTGAAAGAAGCGGTTTCCGCTGGTAAATGGGAAGTGCTGGGGGGTAGCTGGATTGAGATGGATACGCTGCTGCCGGGCGGGGAATCACTGGCGCGGCAGGTGTTATACGGCAAGCAATTTACGCGGCGTGTGTTTGGGACAGAACCGCGGGTGTTATGGATGCCGGATTCCTTTGGCTACACGGGAATCCTGCCGACCATCATGAAAGCCGGCGGGCTGGAGGGCTTTTTCACATCGGTCATCAGCTGGAGCAAGTTCAACCGCACTCCGTACGACCTATTCACCTGGAGAGGGTTAGATGGTTCAGAGGTGCTGGTTAACTTCATCACCACGCCAGCTGAGTTCTCCAAAAATTACAATTACATCGGGCGGTTGGAACCGGATGATGTTACCCGTACCTGGAACAATAACCGGCAAAAAGGGTTCACTGACGAGGTACTACTACCGTTTGGATGGGGAGACGGGGGGGGTGGCCCGACGGTGAAAATGCTGGAGAGCGCGCGAGCGATGGAAAACATGCCCGGCATTCCGAGTGTGCGGATGGGGAAGGTCGAGGCGTACTTTGCGCGGTTGAGCCATGCGGTGAAAGGCAAAGCGCTGCCGGTGCTGGATGGGGAACTATACCTGGAAGGGCTGCGCGGCTCGTACACCTCGCAGGCGAGGAATAAGCGTGCCAACCGCAAAGCGGAAATCCTTTTGCATGAGGCAGAATGGCTGGGGACATGCGCCGACCTGTTGAGTGGTGAAAAGCGTTTTCCGATAAAGACGATGAGGCAGGCCTGGGAACTGCTGCTGCTGAACCAGTTCCATGATATTCTTTCGGGTACCTCCATCACGCCAGTACACGAGGATTCGATGAGGGATTACGCTGTGGTGGAACGGCTGGGAATCGAGGCAGTGAACACAGCGCGGAAAACCATTGCTGGACTGGTGAAACACGAGCAAGGTGGGATAGTGGCGTTCAACAACAGGGGATGGGCGCGGCGCGGACTGGTTGAACTGCCCTGGAAAGATGAGGATAACAATAGCTGCTTTATTGGAGAAAATGGGCAGACACTGCACAGCCAGGTGGTGGAGCGCAATGGTGAGAAGCGCCTGGTAGTGGAGACCGATGAGGTTCCAGCTTACGGGTATCGCTTCTTCCCCAGGCGAGCAGGGCAGGAGACGAAGTTGTCAACTTCTCTACACGTGGATAAGCATCACCTGGAAAATGAGCTGGTGAGTGTGCATCTGAATGGGCTGGGTCAAATCGACTCGATGGTGTTGAAAGCGAGCCAGCGGCAGGTACTGCCACCTGGCAAAGTGGGCAATGTGCTGCAGCTTTTTGAGGATCGGCCGCTTTCAGGCGAGGCGTGGGAAATTGATATTTTTTACCAGGATAAGCTAACCGAATTGGGCGCGCCGGATGAATGGGAAGCGGAAGAGAACGGACCGTTGCGAGGGGTGATCCGATTGAAGTGGAATTTCAACCAGTCAACCCTCCAGCAGCGGGTAATTTTAACTTCCGGCAGCGCAAGGATTGATTTTGAAACTGAACTGGACTGGCACGAAAACCATGTGCTGCTCAAAGCTGCGTTCCCAGTGGATGTGCGCGCAAGAACAGCGACCTACGACCTGGGTTTTGGCAACCTTGAACGCGCCACGCACTGGAATACCCCGTTTGACACCGCGCATTTTGAAAATCCGGCGCACCAGTGGGCGGATCTTTCAGAGGAAGGGTTTGGCGCGGCGCTGCTGAACGACTGCAAATATGGCTATGATGTTAAAGACAATGTGTTAAGGCTTTCGCTGCACCGTTCACCGACGGAGCCTGATCCGGTGGCTGACCAGGGGGCGCACACCTTCACCTACAGCTTTTTACCTCACGAGGGCGGATGGCGCGAGGGCAACGTGCGAGAAGCTGCCTGGGATTTGAACGACCCATTAGGCGCGGTTGAGGTGCCGGGGAACCCGGGCGGGATTCTGCCAGAAACCTGGGGATTTTTTACCAGCGAGGATCGGCATGTGATTTTGGATACGGTGAAGCCTGCGGAAGATGGCGATGGAATCATCCTGCGTTTCTTTGAAAGCCACGGTAAGAGCAACCCGGATTTCAGCTTCCGAGTGGGGAAGCCGTTACGCAAGGCGATTGAGTGCAACCTGCTGGAAGATGAAACCGGAGAGGTAGCGTTCAACGGCGATCTGGTTCAGTTTGAAGTAAAACCTTTCATCATAAAGACGCTCAAGGTGTGGTTTGCATGATGGCGAAGATGACTCCGCGCGAGCGGATGATTACCGCGATGACAAACGGCGTGCCGGATTTGCTGCCGGTGGCGCCGGACGTGTCGAACATGATACCGTGCAAGCTGACGGGAAAGCCATTCTGGGAGGTGTACTATTTCAACGATCCGCCGCTGTGGGAAGCCTACCTGAACGCGGTAAAGACTTACCAGTTCGATGGGTGGTTCACGGATGGGGAGATGCAATACCAGTGGCCTGGCGAGCGCTACCGGGCAATTGAGGATATGCGTAAGACAGAAGACCGCTGGGTGGTGCGTTTCCGCGGGCGGATAGACGGTATCCCGTACACCACGGAGACGACCTATTACGCTGCAGATTCACCGACCACAACTGAGAAGATGATAAAGAACATCGAATCCGAGTGGGAGCTGGTTGAGAAGGTTTTTGCTCCACCGGTGGGATACAACCCGGATAAACTGAAACAACAGCGCCGGGCGGTTGGCGAGCTAGGTGCGTTTGGAATTGCGCTGGGCTACCCTGGATTGCACACCTGGTTTGGGTTATTCCAGGGCGGGTTGGAGGCGTTGAGCTATGCTTATTACGATCACCGGGAATTGCTGCTGAGGATGCGTGACCTGCACGAGGCACAGCTTATCCGTCAAATGGAAATGGTGATTGCAGAGCGACCGGATTTCATCCTATTGGGGGCATCTGGCACCCTTACGCTCTCTTCACCAGCCATTGCGCGGCAGTTATGCCTGCCGACCATCCAGAAGCTGACCCGCATGGCAAAAGCTGCTGGCATTCCGACGATGATTCATTCGTGCGGAAAGGAGCGCCTGCTGGTTCAGTGGTGCGCGGAGGAAACCGAGCTGGATTGCATCAATCCACTGGAGGTTCCGCCGATGGGCGACTGCGACCTGGCTGAGATTAAACGGCTTTACGGTAAGAGTCTGGCATTGATGGGCAACCTTCACACAACCTCAGTGATGCTGATGGGATCGGTGAGGGAGGTGCGCCAGGCTGTGCTGCAAGCCATGGTGGATGCGGGGGAGGGTGGGGGATTCATCCTTTCCACGGGTGACCAACTGGGAAGGGACACTCCCGAGGAGAATATCCGGGAGATGATTGCCACGGCGAGGGAGTTTGGCAGCTATCCGTTGGATGTGGAGCGGATCAGGACAGAGCTTAGGCGGTTGGGGTAGAACCGGGGGGAGTGAAAGCGAACACCACCAGGTAAGACCTGTAATAAATGAACCTGCCAGGGTTCACAAAAACCTGGCAGGTTGGTTTATTTGGTCTTCTCGTCTATTCTGGCAAATCAGACGGACCGTTTCTCGCGGTCGTAGTTTTGGCCGAGGAAAGATGGCGCGCGTGCTTTGCGGAAGGTAATCATCACAAGGATGGTGGCGATGTAAGGCAGCATGAGCAGGAACTGGTAAGGAATGGCTGACCCGACCACCTGGACGCGGTAAGCCAACACCTCTACGCCGGCAAAAAAGAGCGAGCCAAAAAAGATGGGTAGAGGGCTCCAGCCGCCAAAGAAAGTGAGGGCGATAGCCAGCCATCCGCGCCCTTTGACCATGCCTTCGGTGAAAGTGCCAGTATAAACCATGGGCAGGTAGGCGCCAGCCAGCGCAATCAACATGCCGCCGACGATAGCGGAAAGGTAACGGCTACGCACCACGTTGATGCCGAGGCTATCGGCTGCCATGGGGTATTCGCCGGTGGAGCGCACTTCCAGGCCCAGGCGCGTACGGTAAAGCACATACCAGAGGAGGATGGAAAGGAGGATGGAGGCATACACCAGCCAGTTCTGGTTAAAGAAAATCTCGCCGAGGATGGGAATCTGGCTGAGCAACGGGACGGGAACATCTTTAAGGGTGTCAACGAGCGGGGGTTTGAGGGTGACGCCAATAATCAGCTTGGGAAGCAAGGTGGAAAGACCCAGGCCGATGAAGAAGAGCGCCAGCCCAATGACGAACTGGTCCATGCGCAGGGTGGTGGTGAAGTAGGCGAGGGCAAGACCGAAGAGCGCTCCGGCAGCCATGGCTGCCAGCATGCCAATCAATAAATCACCGGTGAGGTAGCCTACCAGAAAGCCGATGGATGCGCCAACGAGCATGATGCCTTCCTGGGCGACGTTGAACACGCCGGTAATCCCCCCGAGCATAGTTCCCTGACCGGCCAGCACAAACGGCACCATCGAAATCAGGATCAGTTTGGCAAAGTTGATGATGGGTAGTTCAGCTCCGGTCATGTTATTTTCTCCTGACCACATCAGATAAAAGCACAAACAACAGGATGAGGGCTTCAACGATGAAAACCATCTGGACTGGGATCATCAGGGTGCGCTGCATGGCACTGGCGCCGACCTCCAGGATGGAGATAAAGAACGCCACAAAAGGAACGGCCAGATTGTTGCCTTTGGCAATCAGGCCGATAATCAGCCCCAGGATGAGGAAGTTGGATTGCAAGCCTTCGATGAGACGATGCTGAACACCTGCAACTTCGATGGCGCCCGAAAGGCCGGCAATAGCGCCCGCCAGGACGAGCGAAAGGAAGAACATGGTACGGGTTTTTATGCCGAAGACCAGAGAGGCGCGTGGGTTGGCGCCGGTGGCAATCATTTCATAGCCAGCGGTGGTGCGAGAGGCGTAAAAATAGATAGCCACTGCAACCAGCAGGGCGATGATAATGCCGCTATGTAAGGGTGGGTTGTTCACCAGCATGGGCAGAAAGCCATTCTCGCCGATGGGAATGGTGGTGGGATGCCCGGCGGTGGTATCGCGCCAGGGACCGGTGGCAACGTAATCGATAAGCGCGAACGAGACGAAGTTCAACAGGACGGTGGTTAGAATCTCGTTCATGTTGAACTGGTAGAGCAGCCAGGCCGGGATGAGCCCCCATAGAGCGCCAAAGAGGATGCCCGCGAGGATGACGAGGGGGAAGAGAAGCACGGGAGGAAGATCTTTGAAAAGGATGCCAACCACAGTGGCGCCGATGGCGCCGACAATCATCTGCCCCTCACCACCAATGTTAAATTTACCAGCCATGAGGGGAACGGTGAAAGCTAAGGCTTGCAGGGTGAGCGGCACCCATTTGAGAAGGGTTTGGACGAAGCCATTAGGAGTATTAAATGAAGTAAACAGGATGGTTGCGTACGCTTCGAAGGGATTGAACCCCATGGCGGCAATGAAAATTCCAGCCGCGATGAACGAGGCGATGATGGCAACCAGATATGGGATGAATTTACGCACGATGCTCATAGTTTCGCCTTTTTATTGGGGTTCACTGGTCTTTGATGCCGCTCATCAGGCGGCCGATGGTGTATTTCTCAAAACGGTTGCGCGGGAGGATATCGAGAATCTCGCCGCGGTAGATGACGGCTATGCGGTCGCAAAGCAGGAGGAGCTCATCGAGGTCTTCGGAAATGAGCAGGGTGGCCATGCCTTCTTTTTTGCCGTTGAGCAGCCGGGTATAGACGAAATCCATCGAGGGGATATCGAGACCGCGGGTGGGGTTATGGGCTACCAGTAGTTTGGCCGGGTGAGAGAAGGCACGCGCGATGAGCACGCGCTGGATGTTGCCGCCGGAAAGGTTGCCGCCAATCTCTTCGGGGCCAGAGGTTTTGATGTTGTATTCACTGATGAGCTTGTGCACTTCCGCGTGCACCACCGGCCAGTTTATCCAGCCCTTTTTGCTGTAGGGGGCCTGGCGGTGAAAGCCCAGGATGAGATTTTGAGCGACATTGGCTTTTGGCAGAAAGCCGTCATGGAGGCGGTCTTCCGGGATGTAGGCGAGACCTTGCCCAAGAAGGGCAGCGGTGGATTGCGTGTGAGCTGCTGAGCCGTTGAGGATCACCTGTCCGGAACGGGGGTGGTGGATGGCGGTGACGCACTCAGCCAGCTCGCGCTGTCCGTTACCGGCAACGCCTGCCACACCCAGGATTTCACCTGACTGGACGGCGAAGTTCACCTGTCTAAGGCGCGCGATGTTATCGGCTGTGGAGACGTGCACGTCAACCAACTGGAGGACGACGGGTTGCCCGGAAAAGTCCGGAGAGGTTTCGCGCTGGCCTGAGAAAATGACGCTTTTCTCGATATCCATTTTGTCGCCGACCATGCCGCGAACGAAGACTTCCTCACTGGCTTCACTGCGTTTGAGTGAAACGACGTTACGGCCCTCGCGAAGTACGGAAATGCGGTCGCAAACACTCATCACCTCGCGCAGTTTGTGGGTAATGAAAACGATGCTCATGCCTTCGTTGACCATCACACGCAGGGATTCAAAGAGTGCATCCACTTCCTGGGGAGTGAGGTTGGTGGTGGGTTCATCCAAGATAAGGATTTGAACACCGCGGTAAATGGCTTTGAGAATCTCTACCTTCTGGCGGGAACCCATTGGCAGTTCATCGACTTTTGAATCAAGAGGCACATCCAGACCAAACCGGCGGCAAAGCTCTTTGACCCTGGCAGCTTCACCGGAGAGATTCATCGTCATGGCATGTTTAACGGCAGTTCCAAGGACGATGTTTTCAAGTACGGTGAAATTTCCAATCTGGAGGAAATGTTGGTGGACCATGCCGATGCCATGCCGGATGGCATCCCTGGGGGATTGGATGGTTAATTTTTTGCCATTGAGCAAAATCTCGCCTGAATCCATGCGGTACAAACCGAACAGGATATTCATGAGCGTGGTTTTACCGGCGCCATTGCCCCCCAGTAAGCCGTGAATTTCACTGCGGTGAAGTTGAAATGAGACGTTATCCAGCGCGATGACCCTGTCAAAGGCTTTGCGGACGTTGTTCATTTCTAGAATTATGGCATCTTCCATAGATGTTGGTGCCTCTTCTTGGTTATGGATAGGCGCCAGACTTCCGAACCGGTGAGGGATGGCCGGAAGCCTGGCGAAATGGGTTGCAAAATGCAGGTTACTTGACTTCGGAGGTATCTTTCTTGACGGTGATTTTGCCGCTCTTGAGGTCGGCAATGATGGGTTCCATGGCTTTAGAGACTTCCGCAGTGGTGTTGAGCAGGGGCGTCTGGATTAGCACGCCGGTATTAAACCCAAGGGGATAGTAGCCGCCTTTTTTACCGGCCTGGATATTCTTGTAAATTTCCTTGAGGGGGCCGGCAAAATCATAGATGAGGGAGGTGAGGTAATTCTTGGGGGCAAAGCTGGTCTTATCGGTGTATTTGGCCGTCACGAGCACCGGTTTGCTGGAGGCTTTGACTGCCTCAAAGACGCCAAACATGCCCAGGTTGAGCGAGCCCATAATCACATCGTAACCCTCGGCGATGAGCGCATCGGCGAGCTGGCGAGCCTTGGAGGGATCGTTGAAATCACCTGCCCAGACTTTCTTAAAGTCCACCTTGGCGCCGGTTTCAGCGATGGCCTGTTCAATGGCGTGCACTTCGGCGTAGGAGAAGGCCAGGGTTTGACCGCCCAGGTAGGCAATTTTGCCATTTTTAGTGGCCTTGGTGGCCAGTGCGCCGATGGCATAGTAACCGACGTGGAAGTTGCGGTCGATGAACCACAGGTTTTCGGGTGAATCGGCGATGGGGGCGTCACCTTCAGCGATGAAGATGCGGTCGGGGAAGGTTTTAGCAAGCGTGGCAGTTTGAGTTACAAATTGACCGCCGTGCGTCCAGATGATGTTGAAGCCCTGATCCACATATTCGCGCATGACGCGCTCAACATCTGGCACAGCCACATTTTCGGAGTAGGCGGTTTTGATACCGGTTTCCTTGGCCAGTTCATTGACGCCAACGTAAGCCAGAGTGTTGTAGTCGGCATCTGTAATCACGCCGGGGAAGATAGCAGCCAGTTTGTACACCTTGGCGGCAGGGGTTGGGGTGGCAGCCGGTGCGCACTGCGTGGTGAGCAGTGAGAGAACTGCCAATACCATCAATATCACATAGACCTTCTTGGACATTTGCTCTTCTCCTTGTGTAAAAGAATGGGGGGATGATGGGTCTGGAGGATTGATTCCAGTCACATTATATTATTGCTAAATATCAGACAATGTCAATATATGATTTGTCACTATTTTGAGCGGTGAAATTTTGATTGGTGACCTGGCAGCAAGTGAGGGTGTTTTAAGGGCGCCAGGCAGGCGCATAATCTAAGGTGGGGTCGGTGGTCAATTGGGTGAGGTTGCTGCCATTAGCTGCCATGCGGTAGATATCGGTGTTGTTGTTCTTCCAGCTCTCGAAGACGATCCACTGCCCATCGGCTGAGAAGCTGGCATTGGCAATGGGACGAATTTCTTCGGATACTTTAAACTCGGGGGCAAGGTCTTTGAACTGGCGGATATAGAGAACGGGCATAGCCTGTTCACGGTTGTAAAGCATGTTTTGTCCATCGCGTGACCATTGGGGTGAGAAGGCGATGGAAGCGGGCAGGATGGATACCATCTTGGCATTTTGACCGGTGCTTTCCATCACCCACACCTGTAGGGTTCCGAGGCGAGTGGATTCAAAGGCGATAGACTTGCCGTCGGGTGACCAGGCGGGTTTGCCGTCAAAGGAAGATTCGGCGGAGATGCGGGTGACTTTGTTATCACTGAGGTTGAAGAGGTAAATGTGCTGGATGGTTTCGCGTAGGGAGGTGAAGGCAATCTGTTTGCCGTCTGGTGACCAGGCGGGGTCAAAATCACCGCCGGGCATGGAGGGAAGCGGGGTGAGACCTGTGCCGTCGGCATTAATCAAGTAGAGGGTGGAACCGCGGTACTCGTTTTGGCGCGACCGGCAGGGTGAAACAAAGACCAGGCGCGCGCCATCCGGGGACCAATCCGGCTGGCAAGCGCCATCAGGCAACCTGGTTAGCTGGTTGGCGTTTGAGCCGTCCGCGTTCATCAGAAAAATCTGCGGCAGGTTATTGGCGCGGAGCGAGACGAAAGCAATCTGCCCCTTGCCGCCGCCTGTGGAGGTGGCAGCAGGTGTAAACGTGGACGTTGGGAGGATAACCGCCGGGAAGGTGGCAGTGGGGGGAGGCAGGGTGGCAGTGGGGGCGGGAAGGGTGGCAGTGGACTGCGGTATTGTAGCAGTCGGCGGCGGCAGGGTGGGAGGGT